>JBKDUK010000053.1:0-8479 GCA_046339535.1 Planctomycetaceae bacterium
CAGACCGTGACGGTCTTCTCCGGGGCCAATTCCCGGGCTGGTGACTTCGCGAATTTCAATCTGTCATCGATCATTCCAGGGACCATCCAGGGGACCGTCTGGAGCGACCTCAACGCCAATGGGGTGCGCGATGTCAGTGGAATGGGAGGCTTCTCAGATCCCGGCATCGCCGGCCGTACCGTGTTTGTCGATCTCAACAACAACGGCCTGCAAGAGACCTCCGAGCCCAGTGCGATCACAGCATCCGACGGCACCTACCCAATCTCCGCCGTCCATCCCGGTCCCATCACACTCCTCGAAGTGGTTCCCGCGGGCTGGTCGGCCACCAATCCCTCCACCGCGGCCCGCACGGTTGTGCTCCGTAATGGCGGCACCCTCACCGGCATCGACTTCGGCAATTATGCCCGCCAGGAAGGGGTCATCGCCGGCACTGTCTTCCACGATGCGAATGCCAATGGAACTCGCGACGCGGGAGAACCGGGGCTTGACGGCCTGACGGTCTGGCTCGACACCAACAACAACGCCGTGCTCGATGCGGGAGAACAACGGATCACAACCGCAGCCGACCAATTCTTCACCCCCACGGTGAATGAAGCTGGCAATTGGGAGTTCACGCATCTGCCAGCCGGGGCCTATGTGGTGCGTGTGCAGATCCCCGAAGTGCTTTCCGCCACTCCCGAGGGAGCTCGCAGTTTTTCACTGGACCTCGCCGTCGCTGGCTTGCAGACAGGTCTCAATACCGCCGCCCGCTATCGCTTCAACGAGATCCATGGAACCCGCTTCCACGACGATGATGGCGACGGGGTGCGAGACGCCGGTGAAGCTGGTGTCGCAGGGGCGACTGTCTACCTCGATCTCGACCGGGACGACATCCATGACGAGTCCGAACCGTACACCTCCACCTTGGTCGATGGCACCTATTCCTTCACGGGACTGAACCCCGGTGCCTATGTTGTCCGCGACCTGCTCGAAGCTGGGCACGAGCACACTTATCCCAACACAGTCGGCGGCACACTCTGGCCCACAGGAACCAGCAATCCCGCTGTCGGAAACGTCAGCCCAACCAGCATCTCGACGTCCCTCGCTCAGGGGGCCAGTCACCGGCAATCAGTCAGTCTCACGCTGCCTGGTTCCGGTGCTCTGACCAATATGGTCGACGTATTCCTGCTCTTCGATGACACCGGCAGTTTCACTGGCAACAGCCCAATTGTGCGCGGGGCGTTTCCCACAATCATCGACTCTCTGAATGTGGCACTCCCGGGCGTCGATCTGGGATTTGGCGTGGGGCGTTTCGAAGAGTACGCGAATTTTGCCGCCGAGTACTCCACTGGTCGACCTTTCATCCTCAATCAACCGATCGTCACCACTTCCACCACCGGGTACATGACGGCGATCCAGGCAGCCCTGAATCGCACCACCCCAGGTTATGGCGGCGATGGCCCCGAGACCGATATCGAGGCCCTCTACCAACTGGTGACCGGGCTCGGCTTTGACGGTAACAACAACGGGTCGGTGCTCGATAGCGGCGCGGCCGGTCTGGTTTCGACCCAACTGACGCCAGGAATGAGTGGAGATGTCCCCTCATTTGCATCATTTGTCGCCGACACCGCGAATGGCATGCTGCCTGCGGCGGGAACCGTCGGAGGTGGCGGCTTCCGCGCGGGTGCCCTGCCCATCGTCCTCCTCGCCACCGACATTGGATTTGCCTATCAGCCCCGAGGAGAGACCTCGATCACCGGCCTTGGGGGTTTGTCACTCCCCATCAGTGCATTGACCCAGTTCTCACGCCCCACTAGCCCCTTCAATTCTGGTGCCGGCCTGCAGGAGACCATCACCGCGCTGAATTCCCTAGGAGCCCTGGTGATCGGTCTGGGGACCAACCCCCAGTTCAACCTCGATCCCCGCCAGGGCCTGGAGTCGATTTCGAAGTTGACCGGAGCGATTAACCGCTCGACCGTCACCATCGACAATGGAACCGCGGATCCCATCGCGCCGGGTGACCCCCTCTACTTCCAGATTTCATCAGGCTTCGCTGGCAGTGTTACTGCCGGTGTGGTCAATGCAATCCAGAATGCGGCCACGCATGTCGCGGTCGACCTCACACTGCGGGCCTCAGATCCCCGGGTTCAGATCATCAATCACACGGGAACCATCACTTCGGTGGGAGCCGGCCAGACGGCCACATTCGACGTGGAATTCGTCGGTGATGGCATTCCTCATCGATTTGATCTGCAGTTTGTAAGGGCGGGGAGCGGAGTCGTGATGGGCTCGATTCCTGTTGTGCTGGGAACCCCCATTCCAGGTGATGATTACTCCTTTGAAGATTGTCGCGAAGGGGAGATTCACTCTTCGGTGGATTTCGGCAGCCGAGTTATCCCCAATGGTTCCAACCAGCCCCCCACTGACATTTCCCTGTCAGCCAGCGCCATCGACGAAAACCTCGATATTGGAACCACCCTTGGATCTCTCTCGGCTACTGATGCTGACGCGGGGGACACCTTCAGCTATTCGCTGATCGCCGGTGACGTCACCGCCTTTGCGATTTCCGGGAACACACTCAAGACCAACGCCAGTTACAATTTCGAGTCGCAGTCCAGCTATGGTGTGACGATCCGGGTCACGGATGCGGGGGGACTCACGTTCGACAAGGCGTTCGCCATCTCGGTGCGCGATGTCAACGAAGCCCCGACCGACATCGCACTCGCCGGAACCAACGTCACCGAGAATCTCGCGGCGGGCACGGCCGTGGGGACACTCGGCAGCAGCGATCCCGACGCGGGCGACACCTTCACCTACTCGCTGTTCGCCGGTGACACCTCCAACTTCCAGATCGTGGGGACCGAACTGCAGTCGAACACCTCCTTCGACTTCGAGACCAAGTCGTCGTACAGCGTGACGGTCCACACAACGGATGCGGGCGGACTGACCTTCGAAAAGATCTTCACGATCTCGGTCGTCAACGCCAACGAGACCCCGACCGACATCTCGCTGTCGGGCAATACCATCACCGAAAATCTGCCGATTGGGACAGCCATCGGCTCCCTGAGCAGTGCCGACCCCGACGCGGGTGACAGTTTCACCTGTTCGCTGGTTGCCGGAGACACCTCCGACTTCCAGATCGTGGGGGCCGAACTGCATTCGAACAAATCCTTCGACTTCGAGACGCAGGCATCCTACAGCGTGACGGTCCGCACGACCGACGCCGGCGGCCTGACCTTCGACAAGGTCTTCACCATCGCGGTCGTCGACGCCAACGAGACCCCGACCGACATCGCCCTGTCGGGTAACACCATCACCGAGAATCTGCCGATTGGGACGGCCATCGGCTCCCTGAGCAGTGCCGACCCCGACGCGGGTGACAGTTTCACCTGTTCGCTGGTTGCCGGAGACACCTCCGACTTCCAGATCGTGGGGGCCGAACTGCGATCCAACACCTCCTTCGACTTCGAGACCAAGTCGTCCTACAGCGTGACGGTTCGCACGACCGACGCTGGCGGACTGAGCTTTGACAAGGTCTTTGCGATCTCGGTGCTGGACGCCAACGAGACTCCCACCAGCCTCGAATTGTCAGCCACCAGCGTCAAGGAGAAGCAGGTCATTGGAACCGTTGTCGGAACCCTCTCGGGCACCGATCCCGATGCGGGCGACAGCCTGTCGTTCTCGCTGGTGGCCGGCGATGTCGCCGTCTTCAGCCTCTCGGGAGCCGATCTGCAGACCGCCGCGGTGCTCAATTACGCCGCCAAGTCGTCGTACAGTCTGACAGTTCGGGCCACCGACTCGCACGGGCTGTTCTTCGACCGCACGTTCACCATCTCGGTCCTCCCCTCGAATGAGGCCCCCACCAACCTCACCCTGTCGGCGAGCTCGATTACCGAGAATCAGCTGGTGGGGACCGCCATCGGGACTTTGACCACGACCGATCCCGACGCCGGCGACACCTTTACCTACTCGCTCGTTGCGGGTGCAGGCGATACCGACAACGCCAGCTTCAGCCTCACGGGCAACACCTTGAAAGCGGCTGAGGGCTTCGATTTTGAGGCCAAGAGCGGTTATTCGATTCGTGTCCGCACCACCGACCAGGGAGGCCTGTCTTATGACGGGGTCTTCACGATCTCCGTCTCCGATCTGCTGGAACTGGAAGCGGGTGCGAATCGGAGTGCGTTCGAAGGCGATCTCGTCTCTCTCGCTTCGGCGGTCTACAACGGTCCCCTCCCTGCCAGCCAGCTCAGCCTCACGATCAACTGGGGTGACGGCTCCACGGAGTCGGGAGTGCTGGTCCCCAACAGTGGCACCAATGGCGGTACGGTCTCGAACACCCACCGCTATGCCGACAATGGCACTTACACCGTCACCCTCTCGCTGACGGATGAGACGACGACAGTCGCCGACAGCTTCACGGCCACCGTGTCGAACGCTTCCGCCGCAGTCGGCACGATCGCCGGATTGGCAGCAGCCGTGCGGGGTCAGTCAGTCACCTACAGCCTGCCGTTCACCGATGCGGGAACCGCTGACACACACACCGCCTCGATCACCTGGGGTGACGGAACTTCGTCGACAGGCACCGTCACGGAATTGGCCGGCCTCGGCACAGTCTCTGGGGCCCACGTCTACACCACCTCCGGGACCTACACGATCACCATCACCCTGATCGACGATGACGGCGCTTCCAGTACTCAAACCAGGAGCGTGTCGATCGTCGCCGCGAACCTGCAGGTGAGCGAGCTCGATCCCACCAAGACCGACCTCTTCGTGGGGGGCACGACGGCCAACGACACGATTGCCCTCGCGTTGTCGGGGACGAATACAACCGTGACGATCAACGCGGTCTCGGCCGGTTCGTTCGCCCCGACCGGCCGGATCGTCGTCCTCGGCCAGGCCGGAAATGACAATGTCTCGGTCGCTTCCACAATCACCCGCAATGCCTGGCTGTACGGTGACGACGGCAATGACACGCTGACTGGCGGCGGCGGCAACGATGTCATGACGGGTGGGGCGGGGACCGATTCGCAGGTCGGTGGAGCGGGCAACGACAGCTACCTCTTCGACACCGATACCGCGTTGGGCATCGACACTGTCAATGACAGTGCGGGAATCGACACGCTCGACTTTTCGGCCACCACGGGCGAGGTGATCTCGCTGAATCTCGGTCTGACCACCGCCCAGGTCGTCAACGCGAACCTGACCATCACGCTGACCTCGGCGGCCGCGATCGAGAACATTATCGGCGGCAGACTGGCCGACACGTTGACGGGCAATGCCTCGGCCAACCTGTTGATTGGTGGGCCCGGCAATGACACACTGACGGGTGCCGCCGGCAACGACGTCTACCGGTTCGATGTCGACGAGAACCTTGGGGCCGACACGCTCAATGAAGCCGGTGGCGGCCTTGACACCCTCGATTTCTCTCCGACGACGGGAGTCGGGGTGACCGTCGACCTGTCGCTGGCGACCATCCAGACGGTCTCGGCAGGGCGTCTGACCGTGGTTCTCGGTTCGGCCACGACTTTCGAGAATGTCATCGGTGGTGCGAACCACGACAGTCTGACCGGCAATACGCTCGCCAATCTGCTGACCGGCGGGGCCGGGAATGACACCCTCTCCGGCGGGACCGGAAACGACAATTATCTGTTCGATGCCGATACGAACCTCGGAACCGACACCTTGGTCGAAACCACGACGGGCGGAACCGACCTGATTGATTTCACCGGTACCTCCGCGGGAGTGACGCTGGATCTGTCGTTGGCGACCGAACAGGTGGTGAACGCCAACCTTTCGCTGAATCTGCAGAATGGCAGCGTTTTCGAAAATGCCACCGGCGGTGATGGCAACGACACTCTGATCGGCAATGCCCTGGTCAATTCGCTGACGGGTGGACTGGGCAACGACAGTCTGAATGGAGCCGGGAACAATGACAGCCTGACGGGCGGCTTGGGAGACGACACGCTGGCGGGAGGCTCCGGGAATGACAGCTACCTTTACGCGGCCAACACAGCTTTGGGGAGCGACACCCTGATCGAGTTGGCGGGCGAAGGAAATGACCTGATCACCTTCGCGGCTACGACCACCAAGGCCGTGACCATCAGCCTCGGCCTCACATCGACTCAAATGGTGGTCGCCGGGAATCTGAGCCTGACACTGAATACCGCCGATACCTTCGAAAACGTCACCGGCGGATCCCTGGCTGACACGCTCACCGGAAACTCACTCGCCAACACACTGGTGGGTGGCCCCGGGAACGACACACTGGCCGGCGGAACGGGGAACGACCTCTACAGCTACACCACCAGTGCCGCCCTGGGGACCGACTCGCTGGTTGAACTGGCCGGGGAAGGGACAGACGTGCTCGATTTCTCGCTGACCACCACTCTCGCGGTGACTGTGAATCTGGGGTCGGCGACCACTCAGGTGGTCAACGCAAATCTGTCGCTGGTGTTGAATGCCGTCGATACGTTCGAAAACGCCATCGGCGGTTCACTCAACGACACGCTCACCGGTAATGCCCTCGCCAACAGTCTGGTGGGAAATGCCGGGCTCGATACGCTGATCGGTGGTGCGGGGAATGACACCCTCGATGGGGGACTCGGCAACGACAATCTGCACGGTGGGACCGACAACGACACCTACCTGCTGGATACCGACCTTGTGCTTGGGACCGAAACGATCATGGAACTGGCCGGTGGTGGTGTCGACACTTTGGACTTTTCGCAGACCACCACCAAGACTGTGGCTGTGAACCTCGGGCTCACAACGACCCAGACGGTCACCGCCAGCAATCTGATCGTCACCCTCAATGCCGTTGATACATTCGAGAACATCATCGGCGGAGCGCTCAACGACGCGCTCACTGGCAATACCGCGGCGAACCGCCTCGAGGGTAACGCCGGGAACGACACCCTGCAGGGGCTGGCGGGAGATGACACGCTGAGCGGGGGCCTCGGCAACGACAGCTTCCTGTTCAACACAGGCAGTGCGCTGGGAACCGACACGCTCGACGAATCGGCCGGTGGTCTCGACACGGTTGATTTCACCACCAGCACCACCCTCGGAGTGACCATTAACCTCGGCACTGCGACAACGCAGGTGGTGAACGCCAACCTGAGCCTGATTCTGGGGGCTGACAACACGTTCGAAAACGCCACTGGCGGATCACTGAACGACCTCCTCATCGGCAACGCTCTGGCGAATACACTCACCGGCAATGCCGGCAACGACACCCTGAACGGTGGAGCGGCGAACGACTCGGTTGTCGGCGGCTTGGGGGATGACACGTATGTCTTCGCGGCCAATAGTGCCCTGGGCACCGACACGCTGAATGAATCGGCCGGTGGAGTCGACACTCTCGACTTCTCGGGAACGACGTCAACCGCAGTAACGATCAACCTCGGCAACACCGCGAGCCAGGTGGTGAATGCCAACCTTTCGCTGGTTCTGGGATTGGCCACCGCCTTCGAAAATGCCATCGGCGGCGGCGGGAACGATGTGCTCACCGGGAACACCCTGGCGAACGCTCTGACCGGTGGTGCGGGGAACGATACGCTGATCGGTCTCGCCGGGAACGATACCCTCGCTGGAGGTCTCGGCGATGACAGCTATCCGTTCACCGCCACCGCCGCCCTGGGAACCGACAGTCTGGTCGAAGCTGCCGGGGAAGGACTGGATCTGATTGACTTCGGCGCAACAACCGTCGCGGTCACCATGAATCTCGGTCTGACGACGACGCAGGTGGTGAATGCGAACCTGTCACTGACGTTGAGTGCCGGCGATGCGTTCGAAATGCTGATTGGCTCATCGGTCAACGACACCCTGACCGGCAACAGCCTCGCGAACGTGATCTTCGGCGGTTCCGGAAACGACACGATTGCGGGTCTGGCCGGACGAGACCTCCTCTTCGGCGGCAATGGCAACGACAACGTCAACGGTGGCGATGATGAAGACATCGTCATTGGCGGACTGACGACCTACTACAGCGAATCGACCAAGATCCTTGATCGCACGGCGATCCAGTCGATCTGGACCGAATGGACGCGCACCGATTTGTCCTACGCCAACCGGATCACGAACCTCAAGAACGGCGGCGGACTCAACGGAACCATCAAGCTGAATTCGCTGACCGTGTTGACCGACACTGCTGCGATGCTCGACACCCTCACCGGTGGCCTGGGTCTCGACTGGTTCTGGCAGTTCACCGGCGATTCGATCAGTGATCTGAACAACGGAGGAACCGAGACGATCAACTGAGCGCGGTCTCAGCCAAAGCCCCGTGGCGACGAGCTTCCAACTTGTCGATGCAGGCGCTGGAATGAATCTGCTTGAGGATCGGAATTCCCCCGCTCTCCGACCGGGCAGCAACCGGTCGGGGGGCGGGGATTCCTGTTTTATGGCGGATCTGTCAAATGCCGGAACGGTGGCTGCCCATGGGGCTTGGGCGACGCGCTGGGGCCGATGCCAAGCCGAGAGCGGCTCTGACACTGCTTGCGAA
>JBKDUK010000054.1:0-2085 GCA_046339535.1 Planctomycetaceae bacterium
GGCCTGAAGCGGTGGATGATTCCCGTCCCGCTGCTCACGCCGTATCTCTCGAGCCTCTGGCTGGGACTGGTCACCCCGCTGTACGCCCGCGTGGGCCGCAAGCTGGTCGAGAGTCTGCGGAATCCCACGCTCATCTCGAACAACCTCGCCGAGATGACCTTCAACATCGAGCCCCGCTCGCTTCCCGAGGCGATTGCGCGGGCTCTGGTCCATGAAGACCGCGAGGTGGCCGAGACCCAGTGGTCCGACGCCCTGTCCGCCGCCGGTCAGCCCCGCAGTTGGGGGGGCGAACGATTTGGTTCCCGCCTGGTCGATTCGCGCACCATCGAAATCCCCGTGTCTCCCGAGCAGGCGTTCGCCCCCATCCGGCGGATTGGAGGGGACACCGGCTGGTATTACGCCAACTGGCTCTGGAGCATCCGCGGGTTTCTCGACCTGTTGGTCGGAGGAGTGGGAACCCGCCGCGGGCGGCGCGATCCCGAGCAACTGCGGGTGGGGGAACCGCTCGATTTCTGGCGGGTTGAAGCGTACGAGCCCCCCCGCCGGCTGCGGCTGGCGGCCGAGATGAAGGGTCCCGGCCGGGCGTGGCTCGAGTTCGAGGTCGAGCCCACCGCCACTGGCAGCCGCATCCGCCAGACCGCCATCTTCGACCCTCTTGGACTGGCGGGGCTGGCCTACTGGTACGCGATCTATCCGCTGCACGAATTCGTGTTTGCCGGTATGCTGCGGAATGTCGCCCGGGCGGCGGTGCCGGGCCCCTACAACCCACCCGCCCCCCAGTTCGACCGGGCTACCGCCGGGGCCCTGCAACAACAGGCCCGTGCGGCTTCGCTCCCCAGTTCGCCTCAGGCCTGACCACGCCCCCCACGGGGGTTCCCGGCCCGCAGCGGCCGACGAATCCGGGAGACATACTGGGGGCGAAGTGGCGTTGTGGGACCGAGAGTCAACGTGCCACGGGGCCCGGCCTGGGATGGGCCCCGCCGCTTCCGTTTGGCAACTTGAGCAAGGACAACAACCAGCATGCACGACGTGGTGATCATTGGAGCCGGACTGGCCGGGCTGTGCTGTGCCCGCGAGCTGACCCGCCGGGGCGAGAACTGCCTGCTGCTGGAAGCGAGCGACCGCGTGGGGGGACGCGTACGGACCGAGATCGTGGAGGGCTTCCGGATCGACCGCGGGTTCCAGGTGCTGCTGACCAGCTATCCCGAAGCGCGGGCCATCCTCGACTTCGACGCCCTCCAGCTGCACGAGTTCCTGCCCGGAGCCCTGGTGCGGTACGGCGGGAAGTTCCATGAGCTGACCGATCCCTGGCGGCGCCCCTTCGCGGCGCTCAAGTCGCTCGCTTCCCCCATCGGCACCTTCACCGACAAACTGCGCGTGGCGGACTACCGCGGCAAGGTGTTGCGCGGGCCGCTCGCGGAAGGATTCGAAGCCCCCGAGACCACCGCGCTCGAAGACCTGCGCGAAGCGGGTTTCACCCCCGCGATGATCGACCGGTTCTTCCGCCCGTTCCTGGGAGGCATCTTTCTCGATCCGCAACTGGCCACCTCGAATCGCATGCTGCGGTTCGTCTTCCGGATGTTCTCGCTCGGACCGGCCACGCTTCCCGCCGGGGGAATGGAGGCCATTCCCCGGCAACTGGCCGCCGGACTGCCCGCGGGAACCCTGCGGCTCAACACGCCGGTCACGTCGATTCGGGCGGACGGGGTGACCCTGGCGGATGGATCCCAGATTCCGGCCCGGGCGGTGGTCGTGGCGACCGAGGGGCCCGCCGCCGACCGGCTGCTGCAGACCCTCCCCTCGGCTGCTCCCGGGACGGGGCGCTTCAGCGAGGCGATCGCGACCGCCGGGCAGGGGGTCACCTGTCTGTCGTTCGCCGCCGCGCGGGCTCCCGTAACGCAGCCCATTCTGGTCCTCAACGGCGAAGGGAGCGGACCGATCAACAACCTCTGCGTCCCCACGGCGGTCGCCCCCTCGTATGGTCCCCCCGACCGCAGCCTGGTCTCGGTCACCGTGCTGGGGGTGGGACACGAACCCGCCGCGCTCGAGCGCGAGGTGCGCGAGCAACTCGTGGCGTGGTATGGC
>JBKDUK010000055.1:0-3235 GCA_046339535.1 Planctomycetaceae bacterium
GTTGCTGAGACGACCGGCCCTTCTCATTGAAAGTCCTGAAATAGCGAATAAAACGAAAGTAACGATTGTACGGACAAGCGAAAAAACTCTGGCGCAAAAAACCAAAGTGTCCAGCGAACGCTTTTTGACCCTTACAGTTCCTCAATATGGTTCCGTGGAAAACATCAAAATCTTGATGATTTCCTTAGTAAAAGTCGTCGACATCGTATATAACGGAATCGTGGGCACGGACCACCCACGCGTATTCAACAACTGAGGCAGTCGGCGGACCACGTCGTCATCCCTCGAAGCCGTACCGCCGGCTGCCAAAGTTGTTGTTCAAACTCTCTTTCTGAGAGCCTGCTGGACTCTCTCGGTATGCCTCCTGGAATCGCAGCGACTGCTGATTCCCTCTGCATTCGATCAGAGTCGCAACATGATCACACTTCCACTTTATGACTGTTCAAAAAACACCCGTAAATATTCATCTCAGCAGGCATAAACAAAGTGAAATTCTCTCGGCATTCAGGTTGAACGTGCGGCTGCCAGTTTGATTTGCACCGGGATGGTCCCTGAAGCCGGGAGCGGAGTCTGAGTTGAGCTGCTGCCACAGGGGCGGCGCCTTGGCTGGCTGCTCGTCTCGGGAGTGTGGGGCAAGAGACTGCCCGCTTCGGACGGACGGCCGGGACTCGCGGTTGTTGCCCTCTGTCTGCACGGGAGAGATACTGCAACCCTGGCGCTCCCGGAGAGATTCCGGGGGGGCCTGCTGTGACCCCTCCCGCTCCCCCGTCTCGCCCCCGCCACCGTCCATGTCTGTTCCCCACCTGCATCGTGACCAGGCTCTCGACCTCTACCGCCGAATGCAGGTCATTCGCCAGTGTGAAGAACAGTTGGCCCGCTCGCACCAACGCGGGCTGGTGCACGGGGCCTGCCACACCTATGTCGGGGAAGAGGCGATCGCCACCGGGGTCTGCGCCCATCTCACCCGGCGGGATGTTGTCTTCAGCACCCACCGCGGACATGGTCACGCCCTCGCCAAAGGGGTCCCCCCCCGGCAGTTGATGGCCGAATTGTTTGGCCGGTCGACCGGTTGCTCGCTGGGACGCGGCGGCAGCATGCACCTGTTCTCTCCCGAAGTGGGGATGATGGGCACCAGCGGCATCGTGGGCCCCTGCATTCTGCAGGCGGCCGGGGCGGGCTACAGCTTCAAGCTGCTGCAGACCGACCAGGTGGGAGTCGCCTTTTTCGGCGACGGAGCCGTCAACAACGGCGCGTTTCACGAGGGGCTGAATCTCGCCAGCATCTGGAAGCTCCCGGTGTTGTTCATCTGCGAGAACAACCAGTTCGCCACGGAAGTCCCCTTCTGGTACTCGGCGGGAAATCCCAACGTGGGAGAGCGGGGCAGCGCCTATGGCATGCCCGGGCAGACCGTCGACGGAAATGATCTGCGGGCCGTCTTCCAGACGGCGGGCGAGGCGGTGGCCCGCGCCCGCGCCGGCGAAGGTCCCACCCTCATCGAATGCCGCACCTACCGTACCCGGGCTCATGCCGAAGGCATGGGGGACTTCACCTACCGCACCCGGGAAGAGGTGGAGGAATGGAAGCAAAAGTGCCCAATCCAGCGTTTCGCGCGGTGGCTGATCGAACAGCGGCTCGCCACGCAGGGAGAGCTCGACGAGATTGTCCGCGAGGTTGAAACACAGATTGCCGAGGCACAGGCCTTTGCCGAAGCGGGCCCCTGGCCTGACCCCGCCACCGCCTCCGAGCACATCTACGCTCCCCCGCGGGTGGTGACCGAACCAAACGTTCCCTCACCCACGCTCCCGTCGCGGGGGCAGCCGGCGCCGGCCGGGGTTCGGCAGTTGACGTTCATCAAGGCGACCCACGAAGCGCTCGCCGAAGAGATGGCGACCAATCCCCGGATCTTTGTCCTGGGGGAAGGGATTGGCAAACGAGGGGGGAACTTCAAAACCACCGATGGACTGTACGACCTGTATGGCCCGGTGCGGCTGTGCGACACCCCGATTGCCGAACGGGGGTTTGTCGGCCTGGGGGGCGGGGCGGCCATGACTGGCACCCGGCCCGTCATCGACTTCATGTTCGCCGACTTCATCCTGGACTCGGTCGGCGAGGTTGTGAACCAGATTGCCAAGATGCAGTACATGAGCAGTGGCCGGCTGAAAATGCCGATCCTGCTACGGGGCTGCATTGGTATCGGACACAGTGCCGCAACGCACCACTCGGGAAACTACTACCCGATGTACGCGAACATCCCCGGCTTGCGGGTGGTGGTTCCCTCGACCCCGTACGACGCCAAGGGGCTGTTCAAGCACGCCCTGCGCTGCGATGACCCGGTGATGTTTCTCGAACACCGCGAGATTCTGCAGTTCAAGGGACCGGTTCCCGAGGGGGACTACGAGATTCCGTTCGGCAAGGGAACCGTTGTTCGGCAGGGTCGCGACGTGACCGTGGTCGCTCTGGCCCGCATGGTGCACCTGGCGGTGGAGGCGGCTGACCAGTTGGCCGGCGAGGGAATCTCGGTCGAGGTCATCGATCCCCGCACCGTGCTGCCGCTCGATGGCGATCTGATTCTCAACTCGGTGGCCCGCACGGGGCGGCTGTTGGTGGTGGACGAAGCGTTCGCTCCATTTGGTTTCGGGGGCGAAGTTGCCGCACTGGTGGCCGACCGGGGCTTCGACGACCTCGACGCCCCGGTGCGGCGTCTGAATGGCGTCTTCACCCCCACTCCCTACAGCCCCTCGCTGGAAGGTACGGTCGTCCCCAAGACAGCCGACATCGTGGCCGCCCTCCGCAGCCTGCTGGCCGAGTAGCAACGCCGCTTGCCGGACCGATCGCAGGCTTCCTCCTGCCCCGTACGGGCGGGTGCGGCGAGCGGAAGGTCGGTTGCAGTACGGTCAGCCCGGGTCGACTCAGCCCAGTTCGACGGGCCAGTGCTCTCCCAGGGCGGCTCGCTGGCGGGCCTGCAGCTGGGCGATTCCCTCGGCCGCCAGTTCGAGTTGGGCGTCGAGTTGCGCCCGGGTGAAGGGGCGGCCCTCAGCCGTCCCCTGCACCTCCACGAATTCTCCCGCTCCCGTCATGATGATGTTCGAATCGACCTCGGCCCGGCTGTCTTCGGAATAATCGAGATCGAGCAGCAATCTCCCGCCAACCAGCCCCAGGCTCACCGCGGCGACGCTCGACAGAAAGACCGGACGGGGGGGACTCCCTTCCAGAGGAGGGAGCGAGCGGACGGCAT
>JBKDUK010000056.1:0-4009 GCA_046339535.1 Planctomycetaceae bacterium
ACATACTCCAGCACCCGTACCAGGTGGCGGTGTTTGACCAGGTCTTTGCCGGGGGCCAGCTCGGTGCCGGTCGCCTCGTTCCAGTCGAGCCGTTGATCGCTCCCCTGGGTGAGGTGCCAGGCGGGCCGGTAACCGGGGGCGGTCGCGGCCGGGGGAACCGCCGGTTCCGCACTGGTTTTCTGGGGGTGGGCGGGGGGTGGCGGGGCCGTTGTGGTCGGCGGCGGAGCCAGGCCGGCGGCGAGATCGCTGAGGATCGGGGAGCGGTTTTTGAGCAGCTCGGCCCGGGCGGCGGCTTGTTGGGCGCGTTGCGCCTCCCGGCGGGCGTCGATCAGTTCGGGGTAGCCGACGATTTCGCGCACGTCCCCCTCGTGCGGCTCAAACAGCGACGGCAGGTTGCCGTAGACCAACGCTTCGCGCAAGTGCCGGGGCTGAATGCCGTGCTGCGCCGCGCGCTCGGCCAGCACCTTCCAGACCGCCATCCCTCCCAGCACCAGCAGAATCTGATCGACATACTCCAGCACCCGCACCAGGTGGCGGTGTTTGAGCAGGTCTTTGGTCGGGGCCAGTTCGGTGCCGGTCGCTTCGTTCCAGGCGAGCCGTTGGTCGCTCCCCCGGGTCAGGTGCCAGGCGGGACGGTCGGGGTCGCCGTTGCCGTAACAGGTTTTGACGATCTCCAGCACCCGGCCGGGGACTTCGGGATCGGTCGGCGTGGCCAGTCGCCAGACGGAGTGGGCGTTCTCTATCAGCGACCGGCTCTGCAGATATTTGGCCACCCCCTCGCCGTTGCGGAAGGCATCGGGCTGCATGGTGATCACGAACGTCACCTCGAACCGGCGGGCAAGATGGACCAATGCCTCGACCACCTGCTGGAAGTTCCGTTCGCTGTCGCAGCGCAGGTGCAGGTTCGCCTGATCAATCACCACCATCCGGAAACTGGGGCGGTGCTTCAGGAACCGGAAGAAATTCCCCAGGATCTTGTTGCTGGCGAGATGGACTTGGGGAACTCCCTTGTTGCCCCAGAACTGGCGGGCCAGCGGCAGGCCGATGTCGTCGGTCAACTCGAACAGCATCTCGCTGGCGCGATAAACCCGGTCGACATCCCCCCCGGCAGCCGCGATGTCGGGGATGACCTTGCGGGCGAAGTCGTCCCGGCCGTTGAACACCACCACATCCCCCGCCGGCGGGGCCTGATCGGGGCCGCAGCCGGGGAAGGGAGTGCCGGAGGTGACCCGGGCGATCCAGTCGGCCATCAGGGTCGACTTGCCCGCCCCGGCCTCCCCCACCACCACAACCACATCCCCCGCCCGCACCTGATCGGGCCAGAGCCAGCCGTTGTTTTCGGGATGGAGGGGGGCAAACTGGTTGAGGTGGTTGCCGAACTTGCGATCGGGGTAATCGGGAAGTTTTTCGGGGATCAGCCAACACCCGGGGGGCGGGGTCAGATTGGGCTCGGCCGCCCCGGTCTCCCCTTGCGGACGGGGTTCCGCCTCGAATCCAGGAGCCGGGACAGCAGTTTCGGACGACGGGTGATCAGACATGATCGCAATTCTCCCTTAAAAGGCACAGGCGGACAGTACTTGGGATAGTATATGGATGCCACGAGTGTACATGGCAATGCCAAATGTCACTAATTTGTACAGTTTTTGGGAAATGAACGGAAGTGGATTGCAGGAAACAGGTTACGGAAATTGGCCGGGGCGGACAGACAAAGGGTGGCCCCGGATTTCTGCACGTGGTGGGGGGCGACCTCATTGCCCGGGGCTGCTCATTCTCGGCCCGGGGCGTTCCCCTCCAAAGCATGGCCGCCCTGCGGATCTCGGCCGGCAACGCCCCCCCGCCAGTCCTCCCCGCCGCTCCCGCCACGGTCGGCAAACCCAAGTCGGCCAAAGACAAATCCGCGGCCAACGACGACATCCCCCGCCAGAAGATCCTGCTCACCGACTGCCTGGTGCGGGGAGACAAACTCTCGGCCGTCTGGTCCGAAACGCCCCTGGCCGATGTGGTGCTCGCCAACACCCTGCTGATCGCGGGCCAAGCCCCGGCCCTCCACCTCGATGCCGGCCCCACCCCCTCCGAACTGGTCCGGCAACGGCTGACGGTGGTGGCCAGCACCGTGGTCTCGAACCTGACCGCAGTCGATTACACGGCTCCCGAGCTCGAAGACTGGAAGTGCGCGGTCACCACGGTCAACTCGCTGTTCGGTTCGCCGGCTGGGGAACCGGGCTCGACGCTGTTCCAACTCTCGGCCGCCCCCCAGGGGGAGGGGCGTTCGTCCCTGGGTCAGAAACTCACCTGGGCCAGCACCACCAGCACCGCCCCCGGTTGGAAAATGCTGGCGAAACTGGTGCAGCCGGGCCAGGCCGACACCAACCTCGCCACCAGCCTCACCCAGTGGAATCTGCTGTTTGGGCAAGATTCGGGCGCGACTGACAAATCGTTCCCTCTGCGGGGCTGGCCCACCACGCCGCTGAATCCCCCCTGGGAACTGCCGGTCTCCCTCCTCGACCGCGACACGCTGCGCCAGGTGGGGGTCGACCTGGAGGTGGCGGGCGGGGGGCCTCCCGGCTGTGCGGTCGGCAACCTGTCGGCCCCTTCGCTGGTGGAACTCGACGCGGTGGCCATCCAGGGGCGCCGGCCCGTCGCCCCCCCCGGCCTGCTGGGGGGCGGGGGTGTCTCGGGGACCATCAAGGTCGATCTCAACAAACAGGACCTGGGAGCGGTGCTGGCCAGTGCGCAGTTGGCCAACGGCACCACCGTCATCGCCAGCGGGCAGGGGCTGTGTCAGACCAGCCCCATCACCATTCGCCAGGCGTGGATCCGGCTGAAATTCGTGCAGATGCCGGGCAAGCCCCTGGTGCTGGTCCCCCGCGACCGCCGCCAGGCGGGGGGCGAGACCGACACGCTGATCACCGTCACTCAAGGAGGGCTCGACCTGCAGGGGGCCGCCCTGAACATCGCCCCGCCCGGCTACCGGGGAGCGTTACCGCGGTGGTTGATCTCGGCCTTCGATTCCGACCTGGTGCTGCGCAACTGCCGGCTGCAGGGCTCGTTGAATGATCCGGGCAACCAGCGCAAGGGGCTGGTGCAGTTCCGCCGCCTCGACACCTCCACCGCCCCCCCGGTGCGTCCCTTCTCGTCAGAAACGCTGGCCTATCTCTGGCTGGAGGATTGCCAGTTGGTGGGGAATGGACGGCTCATCGATGCCGACGTCGCCCAGCGGGTGGTGCACGTGCAGCGCAGCATCGCCCTGTCGCGGAACACCGTCTTGTCGCTGGGATTGTCGGAACTCGCGGGCAGCACGGGAGCGGTCGATCTGTCTCAGTGCACGTTCTCGGCGGGAGACACCTACCTGGCGCTGGAAAACCCCACGAGTGGAGGGACGGGTCAGTGCCAGGTGAAGTTCTACTCCGACCGCTGTGTGTTCGGTCCGCATGCGGGGGTGGGGGATCGGAAGCAGCCGTTGACGCTCTTGACGGCCCCGACCCAGGTGCTGGCCGGAGGGCAGGTGCAGTGGTTTGAGATGCTGAATGGGTACTCGGCCGATGTGGAATGCCTGCTGCGGGATGCCGGAGAGCCAGCGGCCCGGCAGGATTTCGCCGGCGTGTGGTTGGCGCGGTGGACGGCGGCGAATTGCCTGTCTCCCCTCCATACGGCCGACGGCGTGCGTTGGGCGAAACCGCTGCCGACGAAGCCGGGGGATCTCGAAGATGTCGAGCCCGCGCAGTTCACGCTGCACGCCAACTGCCAGGGGGCGGTGTAGGACGGCGGCACGCGCCCGATCGGCGCCCCCCTCGACGCCCTGCGGATCCCCACCCCACAAACCGCACTGCAGCTCCCCAGCGCCACAGGCGGTGCCACTCCGGGCCGCACCACAAACAGCACCGGCGGTTTTTAGCGCATCGCGTACTTCCGCCCCGACCCCATCCGCCTTGTGCGGATCGGTGAAGCAGGTCGACGGCTAAGACGGTCAGTTGAGCAACGACCAAGACCCCATCCAGCTTGCCTGGAT
>JBKDUK010000057.1:0-3934 GCA_046339535.1 Planctomycetaceae bacterium
TAGCCATGGTTCTCACGGGCCCGCCAGACATTGTCGGCCAGGCCGTTCAAGACCAGACCGAAAATCCCGGCCCGTTCAATCCGCACCCCCTCCACGTCATAACCCTGGTGCGCCCGGTCGCGCAGGTCCCGCCGGGCGAACTCGTAGCCCAGATCCCCTCCGAAAATCGCCAGTGCCGTCGCGGCTGCCTCCACCCGCAGATCGCGGATGGTGATGTGATCACAGGCCGAACAGCGGATTCCCGCATCATTCCCATCCTGGCAGCGGCCCAACCGGCCCACACGCACCTGTTCCATCCGGATGTCATGCGGATGCGTCGAGTAAATCTCCCCGCGCTCCCAAAGCGTGCGCATCCGGGCGATCTTCTGGTCCTCACTGGTGATCGGGCCGACGCTGCCCCAGTCGAGCCCCACCCCCAACAGGGCCTTCGCCGAGTCGGCAATGGTCACCCGGCGAATGACCCCCCGGCATGCTTCCGACATCAACTGCATCGCCGCCGCCGGGAACGGCTGCTCGATCACCAGGTCTTCGACCCCCCACTGGGCCACTGTCGAGAACATCCCCGGCTGATCCGGAGTCCCCCCGTCGCCATACGCGGCCCCAATCGACACCCCGCTGTGCCAGCAGGCCTGCAGCCCCTTCCCCTCGCTGCGGACCACCTTGATGGTCCCATTTCTCAGGGCCGAGTCGTTCGACAGCCGCACTCCATAACTGTTGGCGGTGAATTCCAGCAGCAGGGTGGCTCCATTCAAATCGAGACGAACTCCCGGCGGGATCAGCAGGGGGTGTCGGGAGATTTCCTGGTGCGGTCCCACCCGCTCTTCGCGGGGAGTGAGGACCAGGGTCGACAGGGCGGGCAACTGCAGGGTGTGGCCGGTCTCGGCGTGCCGCCACAACAGGCTCTGCAGTTCCGCTCCATCGCGGGGGGCGATTTTCAGGACCTGACCCGACCCGGGGCCCGGGCCCAGAGCGGGCGCGGGGCGGGTCGTCTCGTCCGGCGGGGAGGAGGCCCGACCCTGACCGCCGGCCCAGAGCGCCAGGCCCATCGAGAGGAACAGACGCCGATCGAATTCGAGACTGGATTTCATCAGGATCTGCTTCCGAACCGGGGGACAGGCAAGTTGGGGGGAGAGCGACTTGCACGCAGCGCCCCATACCGGTGCGGCACTTGGGACGCCTGATCAGCGGACCGTGCGGTGCGGCCCGGTGGTGTTCCGACAAACTGGGGAGCGATCGCTTATCATACCCGAGGGTCTCCTCCCGGGAGACCGGTCGTTCCCCTGGGCGTGAAGTCCGATGGTTGCCAATTCGCGATTGTCCCGCTGCCGTCGCTGGGCCCTGCGGGGCTGGTTGCTGGTGTTGGGACTGGTCCTGGCGTTTTATGCCACGCATGTCGATGAGTTTACTCCGGGTCAGATCGCCGCCGACCTGCAGCAGTTCGAGCACGGACTGTTGCTGCTGTACCTGCTGGCCTCGGTCACCCGGGCTCTGGTGCTGATTCCCTCCACACCGTTCGTACTGGCGGGCTGCCTGCTGTTTCCCGGGCGGCCCGGACTGGTGCTGGCGATCAGCCTGGGGGGAATCGCCCTGTCGGCCACATTGATCTATCACTTCGCTGGCCTCTTGGGTCTGGATGAATGGTTCGAGACCCGCCATCCCGACCAGTCGCGGCGGATGCTGCAGTGGCTGTCTGGCCCGTGGGGGTTCTGGGCTCTGGTGGGGTGGTCGTTCTTTCCGTTGGCTCCCACCGATCTGGCCTGTTACCTGGCGGGGAGCCTGAAGTTGCCTTTTGGGCGTTACCTCGCGGCGGTCTGCCTGGGCGAACTGCTTGTCTGCGCGGGCTATGTGTACCTGTCGCAGCAGGCCTGGGGACGACTGCCCGAGGCCTGACTGAGAGCCACCAGCAGCGCACGGGTGGACATGCCGCGCCAAACACATTGGTTGCCCGGCGCGGGGGATTCCGGTATGATGAAACCTTCAATTGATCGCGGATTGGAGCCGTTCCGCGACGTCACCCCTCCAGGTTCCAGAGGATTGCGGAATGGCCTCGACACGCGCCGATCTCATCGCCGAACTTCTGTGGGAACTCAAGCGGGCCAGCAAGCTCGCCACCTACACCGTGTTGGCCCGGAAGGCTGGCTTCAGCCCGGGAACCAACGGACGCACGATGGAGTCGTGTCTCAAGGTGGTCCGCCGTGACTGGCCGCACCTGCACTGGTGGCGGGCGGTCAAAGACGCCGGTCCCATCGAACAGGAACAAGAGAAACTGCTGCGGGATGCCGGCTACGATCTCGCACCTCACCCCGAAACCAAGAAACTCTGCGTCGTCTCGATCGAATCGCACTGCATGGTGTGGGATGCCCCGGCGACCGCCGAGGCGGCGAAGTAATCCCGCCCGCTGAGACCGCTCTCTCCAACAGCCCCGCGAGCCATCCGCTCGCGGGGCTGTTTCATTTGACGGACCACCGTGGTCTCCCCGTCGTGCCATCGGGCAAGACACCAATCAACCCGGCAGCGGCGAGATCGCCCGGTCTGAGTTCGACCAGTCTGAGTTCGACCAGTCCGGCCACCACGCACTGGGGGGGAAACTGCCAGGAAGAGACACTCCCCTCCTTCCCTGTGGGTCGTCCGTCCAACCGTCTGCCCCTTTGGCCCGGCGCAAGCAAACGCCCCACCCGAAGAACAACCCCGGGTGGGGCGAAAGCGATCGCGGACAGACCAGTGCCGAAACCGGTCCGGTCTCACCGCTCCCCGGGAAGCAACTCGCCGGGGAGGGGAGATCCACTTACCGCAGGTCGATATTCAGGTTGGCCGAGCGGCCGCTGTTCGGCTCGACCACCGTCAGCTTGAGACGGCCGCCGCTGTTGCGGACGGCATCGTTCAGCTCGTTGGGGTGCAAGACCGCCTTGCCGTTGGCCTCGGTGATCAGCAAGCCGGCCTTCAGGCCCGCCTTGGCGGCGGGGCTGCCGTCGGCCACCTCGCTGATGCTCACGGCGAACTCATTCTCGTGGAACGCCAACTCGGTCACCACCCCCAGGGCATTGGGATTGGTTCCGGGCACGGGCACACCGGCGTTTGTCGGGGCCGGCCGCTCGGGCTTGCCCGTTCCCAGCGGAATCTCGACATCCACATCCTTGTTCGTCCGCGAGTCGCGGATCGTCAGCACCAGCTTCGAGCTGCTCTTGCGGAGGGCACTCACCAACTGCTCGGGGCCGGTGGTGGGAATGCCATTGGCCGCGACAATCACGTCACCCACCTCAACCCCCGCCTTGGCACCCAGGCCATCGGGAGAGACCCGGGTCACCTTCAGGGCACTGCGGTTCCCCAGCCGCACTTCTTCGGCCGAGAGCCCCAGCGACACCTTCTGCTGAGGAGCCGGTGCGGGGGTGGGGGCCGGCTTGTCCGGCGTGGGGGCGGGTGCGGGAGCAGCGGCGGCCCGGCCCGGGTTGACATCCACCTGCACCGGCTTGCCGCTGTTGACGTCGACAATGATCACCGAGAACGGCTTGCCGGCGGCGGTCAGCTTGTCGAGCTGGTCAGCCCCGGTCAGTTCACCACCGTTGGCACCCGCAATCACGTCCCCCACCTCAATCCCCGCTTCCTGGGCCGGGCTGCCCCGCTCGACCGCCGTCACCCGCAGCACAATCCGTCCCTGCACCTTGAGCACGTCGGCCTTCAATCCCAGGCCCCCTCCGCCCGTCTGGTTGACGGCGGTGGGCTCGGGAGGAAACAGATCGGCCGTTCCCGGCTGCTCTCCCTTCACCACATCAACCCAGTCGGGATACGCCCCTTCCCAGCCCCCCGCCGCGCGGGGTGCCAGATAGACCTTCACCTCGGCCCCCTCGGCGGGCAAACCGGCGTGACTGTCGGCCGCAATCACCCGGCCCGCGTTGTCGAGCTTCTGGGTGAGATGCACATAGATCACATCACCGGG
>JBKDUK010000058.1:0-3405 GCA_046339535.1 Planctomycetaceae bacterium
GACCCAGTACCGCGAAGAGCAGTACACCGTGTGCCGTCCGGTCTACCAGACCACGTACCGCGAAGAGCAGTACACGGTTTCGCGTCCCGTCTACGAGACCCACTACCGCGAAGAGCAGTACACGGTCTGCCGTCCGGTCTACCAGACCCAGTACCGTGAGTGTGCCTACACGGTCTGCCGTCCGGTCTACCAGACCCTCTACCGCGAAGTGCAGCAAACCCACTTCCAGACGATCCGCGAGACCCACTACCGCACCGTCACCCAGACCACCTGCCGGCCCGTGACGGAGACCAGCTACAAGACGATCTGCACCGGGGATTGGCAGACCACCACCGAGACCATTCCCGGCGCCACCTACCAGGTGACCGTCCAGGATCCCGGCCAGTGGGTCTTCGATCCCTGCACCTGCTGCTGCTGCTACGTTCCCGGACCCTGCCGCGTCGAATGCCGGCAGTGCCCCCCGACCATCTGTCACAAGAAGGTCTGGGTTCCCCGCACCGAACAGGTCCCCGTGACCTGCACCCGGTGGGTCTCGGAAGAGCAGACCTGTCAGGTCCCCTACACCGTCTGCAAGCAGGTTCCCTACACGACCACTCGCAGCGTCCCCTACACCGTCTGTCACATGGAACAGCAGGTCTGCCGTCGGCAGGTTCCCTACACCACCTGCACGATGACCACCCAGGTCTGCACCCGTCGGATCCCCTACCGGACCTGCCGGATGGTGACCCAGGTCTGCACCCGCCGGATTCCCTGCACCACCTGCACGATGACCACGCAGGTCTGCACCCGTCGGATTCCCTACACCACCTGCCAGATGGTCAGCGAGACCCGCACCCGTCGCGTGGCTCACTGCGTCCCCCGGCAGGTCAACTACACCACCTACACCTACGTCACCCGTTGTGTGCCCCGCGAAATCTGCGTGACGCAGACCCGCTGCGTGCCCAAGACGGTTTGCCGTCAGGTTCCCGTGACCGTCTGCGTCGCTGATCCCTGTGCCCAGCCCGCCGCCCGGACCGCGGCCCGCTGCGGTCGCTGATCGGCGACCGGTTGGAATCTGACCGATTCCACCTCTGATCGACGCCTGCAGGGGGTTGGTTTCCGCCAACCCCCTGTTGCGTTCTTTGTGTCCCGCCCCCGCACCGTCCGCGCCTCCAACTCAGCCCGCCTCCACCGCGCCCCCCGAGACCACCCGCCCCAGCGCCTCCCGCACCCGGGCCACCTCCAGCGCCGCGAAGCAGGCGTGCCGCCCTTCGCCCGAAAACGGACATTCCTTCCGATAGCTGGCCGCACACTCCACAGTCGTCGCCACCAACCCGTGTGCCAGGTCACCTGGTCTGACACGTGACGATCGTGCCGGGACCAGCCCCAACGGCACCGGTCCCGACTGCACCGGGCTCGTGCAGGTGAAGAGCCCCACCACCGGCGTGCCCAATCCCGCCGCGAGGTGCATCGGCCCCGAGTCGTTCGACAACACGGCTTCCACCCCCCCCAACAGCGCCGCCAGTTGCTTCAGCGACGTCTGCCCGGCCAGATTCAGCACCCGGGTGCCCGTCCCCTCAAGACCCGCGGCCACTCCTTGCGCCAGCGGCAATTCGCCCCCCGAACCCACGAGGATCGCCGTTCCCGCAATTCCGGAGAGCGCCTGCGCGAACTGGGCCGGGGGCCAGCGCTTGGTCACCCACGCCGCCCCGGCATGCACCGCCACCACCGGCCGCGGCAGGCCCTGCAGTTGCTGCTGGGCCCAGTCGTGTTCCTGCGGCGACAGCGCCAGTTCCAGATCCCGCGGCACATCCCCCAGCCCCAGCCACTCGGCCACCCGCCAATACCGCGCATGGGCCGGTACCGACCGCCCGGTTCCAGGAATCAGCCCCGTACACGCCAGGTGCGACCCTTCCCGTGCCGTCTGCAAACCGAGCCGCAGACGGGCCCCCGTGACCCGCGTCATCACCCCCGAGCGCAGCAGACCCTGCAGATCGAGCACCAGGTCGAACCGGTGCGAGCGCAGCTCCGACAACAGCCGGAGATACCGGGTGAACCCCCCCCGCCGCTGAAACGGAATGGTCCCCGCCAGCCGCGGATGAGCGCTCAGCAGGCTCTCGAACTCCCGGTTGATCACCCAGTGCACCGTGGCCCCCGGCCACGCCGTCTGCAGCACCCGCGCCAAGGGAAGGGACTGCACGACATCCCCCAGGGCACTCGGCTTGATGACCACGATCTTTCGAATCGCCTGCTGCCGCAGGGCCAGTCCCGACCCCTCACTCAACACCGGCATGGGTCGGCAACTCCCGCTGCAGGTGGGTGTATGGCAGGCTGCGGACTCTGGGAGAGGTTTGCGGGCTGTGTCTGGGGCGTGGTCAGGGAGGCTGGTCCGGATTGGGGGGTCTGTTCAGTTGACAGTCGGGGCGGCAGGGGCGAACGTGGAGCCTCACTACTGCGTTCATGGCTGGGGCCTGACGCTCGTGGAGAGTCCAGGGCGAACGCATTCGAGCTGACGGCTGCGGTGGGTCTGCAGCCGACGGCACCTCTCGAATGGAGTTCCCGCACGATGAATGCCCCCGTGGCACTTCTGTGTCTGGCCGCCGCCTTGGCGGGCGGCCCGTCTGAACAGACGATTCATACCGATTACGGCACGGCGTGGACAGAGGCGCAGGCCCGGCACCTGCCGTTGCTGGTGGTGCTGAACCCCAGCCCCGACTCGACCGGCACGCGGGTCGAGAACGAGCTGCTCACGCGCAGCCAGCACCGCCGTGATCTGCTGGCGAATTACGTGGTGGCGGTGATCGACACCTCGACCGAAAAGGGCGAACGGGTCTGGAAGCAGTTCGGCTCGGCTCCGCTGCCGCGGGTGTCGGTGATCGACAAGAACCAGAAGCTGCAGATCCACCGCGCCTCGGCACCGTTGGTGGCCGAGGATTGGAACCTGCTGCTCGAAAAGCACCGCGCCGGGCTCTACGTCCCCCCGCCGCCGGCCGTGGTTTCGGGTCCCATTGTGTCAGGAACGATCCGTCCATTGGTGGGGACTTATCCAGCCGGTCCGCAGCTGACGGGTCCCTTTGTCATGCAATCGGCGGCCAACTGCTTCACCTGACGCCCCGGTTACCATTAACCGCCAGTCTGGCGGTTCCGCTTCGGAGGGGGGGAATTTGTTCCCCCCCTTTCTCTTTCGTACGACGGGTTTTCAACCTGTCGGTCGTTGGACGTGGTCGTCGAGAAAGATCGTCAACCCGTTCCCGTAGCCCAACACCATCCGGTGTCCCATGCGCCTACCTCGGAGAGGTTACTTCCCTCAGCCCTGGGTTGCCGCCTCAGCGGCTACCCTGGGTTACGGTCCGAAAAATCCGACGTGTACCCTGTAAGGGTTCCTTTCCACACCCTGTGATATTCACTCGATGGACCACCATGATC
>JBKDUK010000059.1:0-4981 GCA_046339535.1 Planctomycetaceae bacterium
TCTCGGTTGGGGTCACCTTGAGTTTCGCGTTCGCCAACGCGGGGGATGTCAACGTCACCGGCCTGGGGATGTTCGCCTACAACGTCGTTGAGCCCGCGGTGACCGCCCAAATCAGCAACGTCCACCTCACCGGGGCGAACACCGTCGCTGTAACCGCCCTGCAGCAGAGCGAATTGACCGCCACGCTTCGGGGAGTCAGTGTGGATGTCGCCGGTTCCAGCGCAGGGTACGCCTGGACGATTGCTCCGGTCGTGCAGGTCGCCATCAACTTCGATGGAGGCCAGACCGAGGCCGGGATCTTCCAGTCGCAAGTCACCCCCACCGACGAAAACCAACCCACCGGCGAAACAACGGTCACGGCGACCCGCAACCCGACACTCATTGCGAAAGCCGGGGCGGTGCAGTTTGGCTTGGCGTTGGCCTCGACAGTCGGCGTCTCGGGCGGTCTCGTCTGGACCACGGTGGCGAACAACCCGGATCGCGCAAGCACGACCAAAAAAACCAGCAAAAAAGAAGGCTGGACCGATGGGGGGGCAACGGCCGCAGTCGACAGCTCCACCATCGAAGCCACCCGCATTGCCGTCGTGGCGACCGAAACCCCGCGTTATGAAACCCACGTGCTGCAAGTCGAGGCCGACATCGCTGTTGGTGCGACCTTTGCCCTGGCGGTCTCGGTCGGGATGGTGCGGTCGGTCAACCGGCTGTACGACACGGTGGAGGCGACGGTCAGCAACTCGACGCTGACGGCCACGACCGGCGACATTGCCGTGAAGGCGACCCTGGCCCGCTACCAGGACCCGACCACCACCGATGAAGACTTCAACATCGAAGCCCATCTGCGAAGTTACAGTATCGCACTTTCGATTGGTCCGTATGTTGGTGCCGGTGCCGGAGTCGGCTGCAAAAGCGACATCACGGTGCAATCGAAAATCAGCGCCACCGTGACCGACAGCCCACTGCAGGGGGCGACCGAAATCTCGGTCGCGGCACTTGACGATCTGAGCAGCCGAAACCACTGGAATTCGGTGGAAGTGGCGGCTGCACTTGGTGCGGGGCTCAGCGTGACCATGGCGTTCCCCAGCCTGAACACCAACATCGGCAATACGGTCGATGCTCAGATTTCGGTTGTCAGCCCCCAATCGAGCGACCCCAATTCCGACTCCGATTCCCCTCCGGCAAGTGAAACCCAGTCCACAACAGTCAGCACAACGTCGGGGGACGTCACGGTCACGGCCGAATCGCGGACGCGGGCGCTGCAGGATCTCAAGACCGTATCGTTCACTTTTGGATTGATCGGATTCTCCCTCACCAAGCCCAACCTGAACACGAGATTCACGTCGACGGTCACCGCCGAGGTGAGCGGGAGTTCCGACACATCGGATTCGCTGACGATCGAGGCGCCCGCGGGTGACTTGCGGGTGACCGCCCGGTATGCCGGTGCCGGACCGGGCGCCCTCGAGAACACAGTGGATGACCTGGGCATCCTGGTGGCCTCCCTTGGGGGCATTGTGGATTACACCTGGATGACCATCGACGCCAAACCCGGTCTGACAGCAGCGCTCACGGGAGGTACGACCGCCACGGCCCGCGATGAGATTGCCGTGCAAGCGTTTGCCGATGGCCGTCTCGTCGGGGATTCGAAGCAGTGGATTGGCGTCGCAATTGGCGTTGCGTCGGCCGCGGACTTTCTGGGAGTGCTCGCCCAACCCTCGCTGACATCCCAGGTGGGCGACGACGACGCGGGACGGGCCCTGCTGCAGGCCCGACACATCCGGGTGACGGCCGAATCGCTGCTGGACGGGACGGGACGGTCGCACCTGGCCTCGTACGGCATCATTGCCTTGGCCACGGTCCTCAGCGAAACGACGGCCACCGTGCAGCCGACCATCGATGTGATACTGGGTTCGAGTGCCCGCCTGCAGGCGACCGAAGCCATCTCGCTGAATGCCGTGGGGGGGAAGAACACGCTACCCCCCCCCCGTGATTTCTCGACCAGCAATGTCGACCTCGACGCCAACACCATTGATTTTCAGACCTACACCTCTCTGCATTACAATGACCGGATGAAATATGACGTCGGCCTCGACGACAAGGGCAACCCGCAAACGCTGATTGGCGGGTTGACCGACCAGACGGTCTACCATGTCTTCCCGGTCAACGAGTCGACGATCCAGTTGGGGGAAGAGTTCGATGCCCGGGTGGTGAATACCAACACCGACCGGCTGCGGTTCGCCGAAGCCACTGCCTTCCGCGGTCCCTTCGAATTGTCCGATTGGGGCCCGTCGTATTGGGATCAGGTCATTTATGATGTGCCTGCCGGGACTCCCGTGGGGGGACTGACGAAAGGAAAAACGTACTATGTCAACAAAATGAGCGACACGGTCGTCATGCTGATCGACCGCGACGCCTACAGCAGCAATCCCCTGGCCCCCCCCACCGCGATCAACAATTCGAGCTTCAGCACGGTCGACAACGTCACCACGTTCTCGATTAAGAACCACGGATTCAACGACGGTCAGGTCGTCAGTTATGTGGCGCCTGTCCCGGTGACCCTCAATTCGGATCAAGTCGGGACCGCCACGACCTTGCAGGTGGAGGGTGGCGAATTGGGAGTGTTCCCTGCGGCCGACTCCAAAAATGACTTTGCGATCTTCGTAGGAGACAGGATCGACCAGTTTGTGGATGGGGACCAGTACACCTATCACGCGGGGGATGCCCTCGGCGATTGGTACTGGGCCCAGACCGACGAGCAGAAGAAGTGGAAAGTGGTGGGCGCCACGGGCAACTTCTGGGACGGCGCGGAACAGACGGAAGTGAACGACGCCTATGTCAATTGGGCCGACGGCAATCCCAGGTCGAGCCAGGATGGGGGGGGCAACTTCCTGCAGATCGACGCCGGGGGATTGTGGAGCAACCCGGCTCCGTCGACGACGCTCAACTACTACGTCCTCGAGACGCCGGTGTTTGTCTACAAAGATTACACGGACTTGGGCAGCAAAGACCATGGCTGGATCGAGTTGCGAAACAAGGCCAAAGACCAACAGATGTGGCTTCCCTCGATCACCTCGGGTGCCGAGTTGCTCGACCTCCGGACGGTCATGAGTGGCAACAATCTGGAATATGCGTTCCTTGGCGGGACGGACGACGGTCACAAGGACACCTGGGTGTGGGAAACCTCGGACCTTGATCCGGACAATGGGGTGCAGTTCTGGCAGGGGTTGAATGATGGTTACAACACGGGAAGTTTGACATCCCCCTGGGCCACGAATGAACCCAACGACCGGTCCAAAAAAACACCCCCGGAACCGCATCTTGAGAACAAGGAGGAACGACTGGTTGCGCAATACGATTCCACCACGAAACAGATCACCTGGAATGATGACAAGAAAGGGTACGATTCGCTGCATTCCGCCGCTACGGGATATGTCTTCGAACGGATGCGCTACCAGTTGATCAAAGCCACCGACGGGTCAGTGTGGACAGTCGACGCTGCGAGATCCCATGCCGCGACAAACGGAGGCTGGCTGGCGACGATTGGCTCGCAAGAGGACAACGACGCAATTCAGGCCCTGTTCGAGGCGCAGGGAGTGACGGAACCGGCCTGGATCGGCGGCCAGCGTCAGACGGGTATTGCCGGGCTGACCGACGGGGACACCTATACGGTCGAGGTCCTGTCTGACCAGGACTACAACAACTTCGGTGTCACACCTCTCTCACCGACGATTTCGTCGACGATTGTGGGCAATACCTTCCAGAACAACTACCTGGTCATGACGGGTGATCCGAACCAAGGGACGTTGACCGCTGTCGATGGGACAACGACTTCGATTGGGACAACGACGCCGATTTATTACGTCCTTGCCCAACCCGGCAGTCCGACCTCCTACACGCTGCAAAAAGATCAGCCGCGCACCTTTGCCGAAGCCGTGCAGCACGCGACATTCCAGGGCGGGTGGGTGGCGTTTGTTCAAGACAATTCCACATCGGCCTTCAATACGGCACGGGGAAACAACAGCGTCTGGCTGAACGCCAGTGACAGTGCTGCCGAAGGGACCTGGCGATATGCCTCGGGGACAAGCGGGCATGCCCAGTCGATCCGCCTGAAGGACGCCAACGGCGATGTCGTACCGGTTCAAAAACCCTCCAGTGGGTTTTACACGTTTACGCTGTCGACAGTTGGTGAGACGCAGATTGAAGGGCTGCAGGATGCCGCGACCTACACCGTCAAAAAGATCGACGACAATCATTTCCAATTGCAGACGCCGGATGCGGACGGCCAGTTGCAGCCCGTCGTGCTCCCTTCTCCGACAGACCCCACGGGAGGCCAGGGGAGCTGGCTGGGAACACTGGGAGTCAATCTGACCACCACCGGAACCGGAACGCATCGGCTGATTCTGGTTCTGACATCGGCGCCGCCTGGCCAGACCCAGCACCTGGACTTCCAGTCGCACGCAGGTCTTTCGAAGTCGGTGGGGACGGGCACTGCCACCGCGATCGGAATGGGCCACACCGGGGCGGTTGAGGCCTTTTCCATCGTCTTAACCACCGCCACCAGCAGGCCTGTGGCCACGATCACCCTGGGGAGCGGGTCGGAACTGCAGGCCGTGGGGGGCAAGATCTCCCTGCTGTCCGACGCCTACGGCAATGCGGTCTCCTCCGCCGTCGCCGGTGCGGGGGGATTGGTGGCCACAACCATGGCGGACGCCGAGATTGTCCTCAGTCAGCAATCCACCATCACGGTGCTGGGCAACCGGCAGGCCAACATGATCTCGATCGAGGCCCATGTGGGAGGACATGCCTCGAACCGTTCGATGGCCAGCAGTGGTGGCGTTTTTGCATACAGCCGCGCCAACGCCCGGGTCGACGAGCAGTTCGAAGCCCAGGTCGATGTGGGGTCCTCCATGAGTGGCGACCCCGCCACGGTTCTGCGGGCCGACACCCACCTGTCGGTCAAGGCCGACCTCGGTGGCCTCGCGATTGG
>JBKDUK010000060.1:0-2303 GCA_046339535.1 Planctomycetaceae bacterium
GCCCCGGGCAGTGCCACGAGTAAGAACCATCCTGGGCGTAGTGCATCAGCGCCCGGAAGAACGGCGGGGCGAGCGAGTCGAGATAGCCCCGCGCCTCGCGGGCGATGTACCGCGCTACGAATTCGGGGGTGTCTTCGAACATGTGAATGAAGCCATGCAGCTCCTTCAGCACGTCGATGGGAATGTGCCGCGAGGTGCGGGTTTCGCCATACAAAAAGATCGGAATCTCGGCGTTCCGGCGGCGGATCTCCTCGACAAACCGCCGCAGGTGCGACAACACCTCCTCAACTTCCGAGGGAGAGCCCGCTCCGAATTCCTCATCGTCAATCGACAGCACAAACGCCGAGGCCCGGCTCTGCTGCTGGGCGAAGCTCGACATGTCGCCATAGCTGGTCACCCCCAGCACTTCCAGCCCCTCGTCTTCAATCGCCTGCGCCAAGGCCCGTACCCCCAGCCCACTGGCGTTTTCCGAGCGGAAGTCCTGATCGATGATGACGATGGGAAAGCGCGATTTCATCAGTGGTGATGCCAAGGGTGTCGAAGCGGTCAGAACACGGAGTCTATGGAGACGAGGCACAGCGGAAAAGCAGATTGGCGGACGGAGGAGCAGGGGTCCGGGTCCACCCGGTCACCGTCTGCGGTAAACCCCGCCAGCGAACCCGCTGCCTCCCGCCGCGGGCCTGCTCACGCGGAGCATCGATCCTCCGTACCGGTTACGGTCAGGCAAGGATTTCCCGCACGTCGGCCACAGCCCCCGCGACGGCCGCTGCCGCCCCCATCGCCGGGCTCATCAACAAGGTCCGCCCGGTGGGGCTCCCCTGTCGTCCCTTGAAATTGCGGTTGCTCGAAGACGCACACAACTCGCGGCCCTTGAGCTTGTCAGGATTCATGGCGAGGCACATCGAGCAACCCGCTCCCCGCCACTCAAACCCTGCCGCCCGGAAAACCTCCGGCAGTCCCTCGGCCTCCGCCTGGGCCAGCACCTGCTGCGATCCCGGCACAACCAACGCCCGCACATGCGGTGCCACGCGGCGTCCCTTGGCTACGGCTGCCGCTTCCCGCAGATCCGAAATCCGCGAGTTGGTGCACGACCCAATAAACGCCACGTCGATCTTGGTTCCCTTGATCGGCTGGTCCTCGCGGAAATCCATAAATTCCAACGCCTCGCGAATTCCCCGCTGCTCCTCCGTGGGGAACTGGCTGGCCGCCGGGATCCGCTCGCTCACTCCCACCGACTGGGCTGGATTGATACCCCACGTGACCGTCGGCTCAATCTCGGCAGCCGCCAGGTCGACCCGATCGTCGAACTGCGCATCCGCGGGTGAGGCCAGACTCAGCCACCACCGCGCGGCCCGCTCGAACGCTTCGCCCTGCGGCGCAAACGCCCGGCCGCGCAGGTACTCGACCGTCGTCTGGTCGGGATTGATGTACCCGCAACGAGCCCCCCCTTCGATGCTCATGTTGCAGACGGTCATCCGCTCTTCCATCGACATCCGGTCGAAGACATCGCCGGCAAACTCGTACGCGTACCCCACCCCCCCCTGCACTCCCAGCCGCCGAATGATGTGCAGGATCACATCCTTGGCATACACCCCGGCCCCCAACTTCCCGTTCACCCCCACCCGGCGCACTTTGGGGCGCCCCATGGCCATGGTCTGCGAGGCCAGCACATCGGCCACCTGGCTGGTGCCAATACCAAACGCAATCGCCCCGAACGCGCCGTGCGTGCTGGTGTGACTGTCTCCGCAGGCCAGGGTGATCCCCGGCTGGGTCAGCCCCAACTCCGGCCCCACCACATGGACAATCCCCTGCCGCCGGTCGGAAAGGTTCAACAGGGTGACGCCAAAGTCGCGGCAATTCTTCTCAATGGCCGACATCATCTCCTCCGCCAACGCATCGGCAAAGGGCCGGGCCTGATTGTCGGTGGGAATGATGTGGTCGACCGTGGCAATCGTCCGCTCGGGGAACAGCACCTTCAGTCCCCGGTCCCGCAGCATCTGAAACGCCTGCGGACTGGTCACCTCATGAATGAGGTGCTGACCAATAAACAGCTGTGTCTGCCCCGACGGCAGCGTGCGCACCGTGTGCAGATCCCAGACGCGGTTGAACAGATTCGATGGACCGGTGGTCGCCATGGACGCAGGAAAGCTCTGGACTACTGGAACAGGAAGCAAACAGGTCAAGACAAATCGGCCCGGGCCTGACGGCTGCGAGCGTGCGTTTCGACTTCTCCGATGATATCGGATTGCGGTCGGAATGCACCAGACCCGCAATTGACCATTCGCGCAGACCTCGGCTAACCT
>JBKDUK010000061.1:0-8537 GCA_046339535.1 Planctomycetaceae bacterium
CGGTGGGCGCTGTGACGGCTCCGAGGATCGCCGGCCGCCTGATAGGTGTAGTGGCCAGTTGCGTGTGGGCAGTGCAGGATTCGCCCGCCGCCTGACTCTGGTCGCGGGTTGCGCTGCCATTGCCCTGTCCGTGGGTTTGACCGGGGCAGTGAAACGCCCCATCAAGAAGCTGGGATACGATCCTTCGGCACGGTCCGTGGAACTGTTCGAGGGACTCGACGCGGGTGAACTCGAAGCCACCGTGATCATGAAGAATCCGTTCGAGGGGAATGTGTTCCTCGAGAACAAGTCGGATCAGCCGATCACCGTGAAGCTCCCCCAATCCGTCGCCACCGTCCATGTGCTGAAGCAGATGGGTGGGATGGGAGGCATGGGGGGCGGCGGGATGGGTGGGGGCGGAATGGGTGGAATGGGTGGGGGTGGCATGGGTGGCGGCGGGATGGGGGGTGGTATGGGGGGCGGCATGGGGGGTGGTGGCCAGGCCGGCGGCGGCGGTATGGGCGGCATGGGCGGCGGCGGGATGGGGGGTGGAGGAATGGGTGGCGGCGGGATGGGCGGCATGGGCGGCGGCGGAGGCTTCTTCTCGATTCCTCCCGAAAAGGTCGCCCAGGTGCCGCTGAACACCGTGTGCCTGGAACATGGCAAGGCGGATCCCAATCCCCGGATGCACTACAAGCTTGTCAAGGCAGAAGAATACACCGTCGATCCCGAATTGCGGGAATTGCTGCTGCTGGTTGCCAGCGGCAAGTTCGACAAGAAGTCGCTGCAGGCCGCTGCCTGGCACCTGACCGACAAAATGAGCTGGGACGATCTCGCGAAAAAGTCCTCCCGCCGGGCCGTCGGCGGCTTGCCTCCCGTTTATTTCTTCTCGCGTGATGAAATCATCGCGGCCCGGCAGATTGTGGCCCAGGTGAAGACCCTGGTCCGTGAGAAGGGGACCGGCAAGAAAGAAGAGCACGCCCAGGCCAAGTAGATTTCGGACTGAAGCGACAGGCGGTTCAAAACCGCATTCGCCTCGTCCCTATCAATAGAAAAGCCCCGCCATTCCGGTTCGGAATGGCGGGGCTTGTGGTTTTCATGGCGTCTCTCAGGCCAACTGCATTCGGTGGGCTGGACTACCTCACGCAGCCACCTCAGGAATCTACCACTTGAGGGTGCCGCCCAACTGGAGGCCGCTCATGCTCCAGTCATGCTTCTTCATGTCGAGCACCACCCCGGCCGGCTGGGTAATGCCGTTCTCGTTGTAGTAGATGTTGTCTTCGGGACGGGTGATTCCGGTCAGCCACAGGAAGTTGTACCCAATCCGCAGGTCGAATTTGGGACCGAGGTGCAGCACCGCCCAGCCCGTCAGATCGAAACCGGTTGAGACGGCGGTCGTATTGTCGCTGGTCAGCACGTACGGATCGCCGTTGAACCGGAGATTGTTCGTCGCGACGTCGGCGTACATCGAGTTCGCCAACATGAGCCACTTCGCCTCGGCTCCGAAGTCGAACAGGTGGGTCACCATCTCGACCCGCGCTCCAATCTGGCCGCCACCGAGGTAGTTCTGCGTATCCGACTCAATCGAGGTCTCGAAGGAGGGGACAGGGGCCAGTTGCTGGAACCGGCCGTACTGGCTCATTCGCTCGTTGATGTTCAGGAACCGGGCACCAATCATCGGGCGGAAGTGCAAGGCCCCGTAGGTGTCGAGGTCGTGCAGGTAGTTGGCTTCAGCCCCCCAGACCTGAGACTGGTAGAACGCCGCGTACCCGTCGTTGTAGACGTAGAGCGTGTCTCCCACCTGCCCATTCAGCAGCATGCTGGTGGCATAGACGTTGGGCAGCTCAAACAGGAACCCGCCAATGTCGACGAGGCTGGTACCCAGGTTGTTGTTGATATAGCCGCTTTTCTTCTGGGCCAGGAAGAATGCGCTCAATTCCACCGAATCGCCATGGGCCAGATCGAAACCCAGGGTGGTCTTGATTCCGCTGTTGTCCCGCAGGTCGAACATCTTCGCGCTGGGAACGATGCCGTAGTAGGTCGGCGAAGCGGTCCCGGGGGCGAAGATCACAAACGGATCGGTCGGATAGTCGTTGTCGGCGAGGGGGGCCCCCATCAGCACATCACCCGGCTCGCGGATGTTGTAGTTGAGGTACTCCACCCGAACGAAGCCGGTGCCCGCGAACAGGCGGGGATGTCCCACCATCGTGCCGTCGTCGGGAACTTCCACATCCCAGCCCGACATGGGGCGTTGCACCCCTTCCAGCGGCTGCGGAGAGCGGTAGGCACTGAATCCCGGGTCGCCGTAGCCCAAGGGGGGGCCGTCGTAAACCATCGGTTCGGCATACGCCCCGGTCGGGGGCGGTGCCATCCCGGCGGGCATCGGCGGCATGCCGGCCGGTCCGGGCATCTGCGCCTGGGCATCCGCCACGCCGAGAGAGCACGCTCCAAACGCCACGGCGAGAGCGAATCGACGAAGTGGGTTCATTGTCCCGGTCCTCTTGTTCTGTTGGGCAGGCGGAAAGGACGCATCACGACCCCGCCCGGGAAATGGCAGGCGGTCTGGTTGTAGCGGAAAGTCACGCTGTAACACCCTTATCGGTTGCCGGGACCGAATGACTTCCCACAAAACCGCCCGGGAAGTGAAAATGTAGGGATTTTCCCCAACTTCCGCTCGGCAACGGATGTGCCTGCTGTGATCATTGGTTGAACCAGTCCGCCTGGCTGGGGTAACCTCGCGATTCCTCCCCGATCCTCCAGGTTCCCGTGTTTTCCCCATGACTGCCCTTTCGCTGGCCCAACGCCTGATCGCGTTTCCCTCCGTCAGCCGTACTTCCAACTGTGAAGTCACCTCCTGCGTCGAGCAGTTGCTGACCGAACGGGACTTCGCGACGGAACGCCTCGACTATGTCGATGACCAGGGCATTCCCAAATCGTGTGTGGTGGGCAAAAAGGGGTCGGGCACTGGGGGAGTGGCCTATTTCTCGCACACCGATGTGGTCCCCGCCGACCCATGGTTCACAACTGCACACGGGCCGTTTCAGCCCACCGTGAAGCAGGGCCGGCTGTACGGCCGGGGCAGTTGCGACATGAAGGGTTCGATCGCCTGCATGCTGGCGGCTGCGGGGGAGGTCGCGACCGGGCAGTTGAAGCGGCCCGTTTACATCGTTTGCACGGCCGATGAGGAGATTGGCTTCGCTGGCGCGCGACTGGTGGCTGCCCAGTCGCGGCTGTACGCCGAGATGGTGGCTGGCGACGCCCACGGAATCATCGGGGAACCAACCGGCCTGGAGGTGGTTCATGCCCATAAGGGGACCTGTGGATTCCGGGCGATCTCGCATGGCAAGGCGGCCCATTCCAGCACCAGCCATGGCCTGAACGCCAATCTCGCGATGATCCCGTTCCTGGCGGAAATGAAGGCAATTCACGACGAAGTGACCCACGATCCCGCCTGGCGCGACGACCGGTTCGATCCCCCCATCATCAGCTGGAACATCGGAATCAACGACCACACCCCCGCCGTCAACATCACTCCCCCCCAGAGCATCTGCACGGTCTACTCGCGCCCCATGCCGGGCCAGAACGCGCAGCAACTGGTCGATCGGGCCGCGGCGGCCGCCCAGCGCTGCGGCCTGGAATTCATTTCCTACCCCATCGGGAAGGCCCTGTTTGGCGACCCGCAGTCCCCCTATGTCCAAACCATGCTGCGGATTGCGGGCAAAAAAGCCTCCCGGACGGTTTCCTATGGCACCGATGGAGTCATGTTCGGTGCGATGAAGCAGATGTTGGTGCTCGGCCCGGGAGACATCGCCCAGGCCCACACCTGGGATGAGTTCATCGAGCTCGATCAACTTCAGCGGGGGACCGAACTCTATCGCCGTGTGATTCAGGAATTGTGCGAGTAATCCACTGGGCCAACCCCTGTGGGAACAGTCCTGCCGCATGAAGCCCCCCCTGGAAGGGTGAAGCTCCCCGGGAATTCGGCAAATCTCGACGGGCGAAAGCCCGGACGAACGCGGGTGGCGGTGAAGTTCACTCGGCCCGGGTTTTCCGGGTGCGATTGAATTCCTCGGGATCAAACAGGTCGCGTCCGGGGGGCGCGGTCGGTGCGGTTCCCGAAGTTGCCGTTCGGGCGGGAGATTTCTGTGGTCCGGCCACAGACTCACCGGGGAGCGGTTTGAGCCGCGCGGGGGGGCCATCAACGTCGGCACGCGACGCCGCTCGCGGGTTGGCCGGGCGAGCGCGGGATGCTCCACTCGCCGCGTTGGCCTTCCCCTCCCGGGGAGACAGGCGGGCCGGGGGAGACTTCGCGGGGACTTGTTCCGTATCGCTCACTCCAGAGTGTTCTGATTCGCGATCGCCCGACTCAGCCTCACGAAGCTGCTCAGCCGCGGCGAGGATCACGTCTGGATCGGCGGGAGAACCAGCGGCCGGCGGCCCCGAGCTCGGTGGAGTCTGGACGAGTTCTGGCGCAGGGGGCGGCGTCCCCTGCAGGAAGGGAGCAGCCTCCCGGACCCAGGCCTGGAGTTCGGCGAGCTGCTGTTTTCCCGAGGGACCGGCCCACAGCGGTCGGACCGGCTTGCCATGGGCCTCTTTGGCCCGGGCAATCAGCGGACTGCGGGAAGGTTGCCGAAAATCGAGATACTCGCTGACCGCCAGCAGGTTGCGCTCGACAGCTCCCCGTTCCGAACGCTGTCCCACGGGAACCCGCTCCAATCGAAACCCGGTTTCGGAGCGGGGCCCATGGCAACTGGCTGTCGAGCAATTGTTCGTCAGAATCGGCTGAATCCGGGTGGCGAACTGTTTGGCAAGCGACTTCGGAAGGCCTCCCAGATGCGCGTCGGGATCTCGACGCGAAGGAGGGGCCTCGGCAGCGGTCTCGCGAGGCCGCTGAGACTGGCGATGTTCGCTCTGCAATTCGGAATTCAGGGTCAACAGGTGCCGCGCTTCGTCGAGATTGGCATCGAGATTGAGCGCCAATTCGAGACTGGCCCGGGCCTCATCGAACATCTGCACAGATTGACACCACTTCGCGAGGGTGACGTAGGCGGAACCTTCACTCTGGGCGGCCGCCCGCTGCTGCATGTATTCGTAAGCCTCTTGCAGATCCCGGCACGCCGCCCGAACCAGTGTTCCAGGGACCACCACCTGACCATGGGGGGCCTGCATGAGAAAGTCTTCCCCCCGCGCGAGGATTTTGCCCCGCAAAACTGCTCCATTCCGCAGCAGCAGAATCTGGGGATTGGACGGGGGGGGAGTTTCCGGCGGCTCTTCCGCCCGGCACGGACGGCTCGACAGCACCTCCATTGCCAGCAGCAGCATGACGATCCCCACCAGCCAACGGTGGGCTGCTTTCCCCCCCCCTGTCGCTTCCCTCGGTCGCATCTCGGGCTGGGGTTGGCTTGTCATGACGCTGTTCCGAAGAAGGGGATCACCGGTCGCCGGCCTGCGGAGGAAAGCAATCCGATCGGAGCCGACACGGCCCCCCGGAGGGGCACCCCGGGACGGCGGCTTATATCCCGGGGAGGAAGCGACTCACAAGACCGGTTTTACGGGGTGTGAGGGGAACTTCCCGCGGACGGCGGGAGGGGGGTCGGAGGCTCTCGGGACACGGTCGAGGGAGCCCCTCCGAGCGTGCCGGGCCCCGATCGCCACACCCCCGAAATTCCCCGACAGGGCGTGCAATCGGAACGGCGAACGGAGGATTGCGGCAGGTGAGGGAATTCGCCGATTTTTAGAAAGATTTTGCTTCATCCCGGGTCGAACCACTTTGTAAACTCTCTGTAGGCTGGAAATCTCTGCGCCCCCTGTCCCTGCGAGCGTCTGCTCCGGCGTGAGATTGCCTGCTTTCGAACCTTCTTTCTGGAGTTGTCGCATGCTGACCCGTGCCAGGAAAGCCGTGCAAACGGCGGCCGTCGTCGCGCTGGGAGGTCTTTCGGTCTGGACCGTCGCCGCCGAACGGGTGCGGCCCGTCGGGGAGCACGCCGCCCAACTGTTTCGCTATCAGCAACCCGGGGGTGAGAGTTTCTTCGCCCTCGCGATCCGCCCGGAAGGTCTGCAGGCTGGACCGGCGCGAGACCACGTGCTGCTGATCGACACTTCGGCCTCCCAGGTGGGACAGCACCGGCGGCAGGCCCTGGCGGTCGTGCGGGAATTGCTGTCGGCCCTTCCCGAGTCGGATCGCGTCCGTCTGTACGCGGTTGACAGCACTCTGGAAGCCCTGCAGGACTCCTTCTCGAAGCCGCAGTCTTCCGAAGTCGAACTGGCCCTGACGAAGCTCTCGAAGCGGGTTCCGCTGGGTGCCTCGGATCTCCGCCCGGCACTCGAGGCGTCGCTCGAGACCCTCGGGCAGGAACGGGCGGGCTCGATCATCTATGTCGGCGATGGCATGAGCACCGCCGGCATTCTGCAGACGGAAGAGATGCGGGAACTGGTGGCCCGGTTGCGGGACCGTCAGGTTCCCGTCCACTCGTATGCGGTGGGTCCCCGCATCGACCATCGCCTGCTGGGGGTCTTGGCGCAGCACACCGGTGGCGTGCTGATGCTGGACGAATTGATTGACGATACGCGGGTCAGTCCCGCCGAACTGGGGGGACGGCTGGCCAAGGCCGCCTCCGCGCCCGTGTTGTATCCCGAGTCACTCACAGTGACCCCGGCGGTGGACCGGTTGCTGCCGGTCGAGTGTCCTCCGTTGCGGCCTGACCGCGATTCGATTCTGTTGGGTCGGGGAGAGACTGCCGACGTCGTCAAGGTCACCGCAACGGTCGGCGGACGCACGCTGGAATGGACGGTCCAGCCCTCCGCCAGTCAGCGGGGCAACACCTACCTCAGCCGACTGTGGGCGGTCGCCGAAAGCGATGAGGGGCTGTCCGTCGCAGTCGCGGGAACCGAACTGCTCCACCAGGCGCTGGAGGAGTTTGAACGCGACGTTGCGGTCCTGACCGCCGCGGGGCAGCGGGCGATCCAGACCCGGAATCTCAATCAGGCCGAAGAGATCGCCTGGGCGATCCGTCAGGCCGATCCCGAGAACACCCAAGCCGATCATCTGATCGATGCGTCGCAGAAACTGCGGGCGAAGATCAAGACAGTGCAGTTTGCTCCCCCGGCTCCGGGAACCGGCACTGTGGTGCCTCCTCCCCCGGCTGGCGTCAATCCTCCGTTGCCTGCCGGAACCAATCTGCCCCCCGTGCCGGGCAGCGTTGCTCCACCGGTCCCTGGACAGATCCGGAACAATCCTCCGCCCCTTCCTTCGGGCGGCGTCATCTCGGGTCCGACCTCCAACGGCTTCGTGCCGGGACTGCCGATCGAGTACCCCCAGGGTTCGATCGGGGGTGGGGTGGTCGAGGGAACGGCCCGTGAGGGGGACCTCGTCGACGAAGAGGTCGAAGCGAAGCGAATTCGCGGACAGCAGCTCAACACTCTGGTCAAGAATTCCATCAAGGAAATCGACCGGACGAAGAAGGCGAATCCGGAAGATGGTCTCAAGAACCTGAAGCGGCTGTTGACCTCGATCAACTCGTCGACCGACATCGACGCGAATGACCGCGAATCGAACCGGTTGCGGGTGCAGCAGAAGATTGATGAGCTGACCACCCTCCAGCAGAAGGTCGAACTGCAGCGGATCAATGCCCTCGAACGCCAGGCGCAGCTCGAAGCCCAGCGTTTGACCGCCGACCAGTTGGTGCTGCGTGACGAACGCCTCACCAGCCTGATCGAGAAGGTGCGGGCCCTGATGAACGAAGGAAATGCCGGCAACGAGCAGGCGTTTGAACAGGCCGAATTGGTCGCCCGAACCACGATTGAAGTCGCTCCCTACAACGGGGTGTCGTGGCAGTCGATCTTCGTGACGGAGGCGGCCAACCAGCTTGACCGGATCATGCGGCTGCGGCTGCTCCGCAGTGACAAGTTCCTCGAAGCACTGTATCTCGTGGAAAAGGCCCATGTGCCGGTCCCCGATGACCCCCCCCTGCTCTATCCTCCCCCGGAAGTCTGGCAGGCTCTGACCCAGCGTCGGAAGAAGTGGGCGTCGGTGGATCTCACGAAGTACAGCCCCAAGGAAGAAAAGCTGCGTGAGGCTCTCAACCAGCCCACCGATGTGAACTTCACCGACCAGTCTCTGAAAGACTGCATCGATTACCTCTCCAAGGCGCGGGGGATCGACATCGTGATCGATCAGAATGCGATCGACGAGGGGGGCAGCAGCGCTGACCTCAACGAAGAGAACATCACCCTGCAGCTCAACGGGGTCACCCTCCGCAGCATCCTCAAGCTGCTGCTCAATGGGAAAGATCTGACCTGGCTGATTGAAGATGAGGTGATGAAGATCACCACGACCGCAGCGGCCGAAGACGAGGGGAGCATCAAGCCCCGCGTCTATCCCGGCGGTGACCTGGTCAGTCCCCCGATGATGCTCCAACGCTCTGGCGGCGGCGGCTTCGGCGGTGGCATGGGTGGCATCGGCGGCGGCATGGGTGGCGGCGGCATGGGTGGCGGTATGGGTGGTGGGATGGGCGGCGGTGGAATGGGTGGCGGCATGGGCGGCATGGGTGGCGGTATGG
>JBKDUK010000062.1:0-3063 GCA_046339535.1 Planctomycetaceae bacterium
ATTGTTGTATCCCAAGTAATTGAGTAACCATGTGGTAAATAATCATCAATTGTTTTATAGTTTTTTACATCTAAATTTCTTTTCATATTATTTGAATATTTTTATAGTACTTAACTCTTTCAAGTACTTAACATCTCTAACTATTTCAGAATCAGGTACATCTTTAAAGATATATTTCTTTCTTAATTGTTCTAGTTCTCTTTTTTGATATTTAGAATCGAATTGTGGTTCTAAAGTCTCAATTACTTTGATTACTTCTAGTTGAATTTCTTGTTTCATATATGTTTTTTGTTTTTATATAAGTTATATATTTTTTTCTGTATGTTGTTTTTTGAAAAGGTGGATTTTTTATAGGAATATTTTTTCATAATTCATTAGAACGACGAACCACTAGGGTGTTCGTCTACTTTAGAAGGCCAATTATTATATAATAATATATCTTATATACATATATATCATTATAATGTTATACACATTATTAAAAAAAGTGAATAACTTTATAAAAAAGTGTATAGGAAGGATAAATATTATAATATATACTTTATAAAAATAAAAGTAAAAATGAAAATTACAATTCCAAAATTAATTAAATACAGCATAGCTGATATTGGTAATAAAACATTTCAAAAAACAGCATTAAAGATATATGCTGCATTATACGAAAGAAGTAAAAGAAAAAATAGCGAAGGATATTTTGATGTACCATCTACATATCTAAAATCAATTAATGTTAGATACTATAAAGTAATTGATAAATTTATTGAAGATGGTATAATTGATTATTTTAAAAGAGCCGTTCAAGATGAAAAAGATATTTTTACTACAAATATGAAAAAATATTATAATAAAAACTTAGGAATATGTATGAAATATAAATTCTTGATAGATATAGAAAAGGGTGAGGAAATTGAGATAGATATGAATTCTAATAAGAATGAAAGATGGTACAAAATAACACACAATACATTAACAAATCTTGGATATAAAGATATTAGAATATCAAGAGATAGCTTTGGAAGAAGAGTACACCATAATTTAACACAAACCTATAAATTTGAACTAACTAATAAGGGACTATCTGTCATAGATGCTAAATGTTCACAACCTAAATTACTATATTTAATGATGAAAAAAAGAGGAATAGTAGATGATACATATAATTACATATTTGAAAATAATATTGACTTTTATGGATTCTTAATGGATAGATTGAATGAACAAGATAGAAAATCAGCAAAAGATTTATTTATGTATTGGCTGAATAGTGATGGTTATGTTCCTAATTATAATATCAATAAACTATTTCCTGAAGCAAGTAAATTTATAAAGACATTAAAAAGTAAAAATCATAAAAATAGTGCATCTACACTTCAAAGAGAAGAGGCTAAAATATGGATAGATGATTTATTACAAAATTTACCTGTTGAATTTGGATTAACAATACACGATTCATTAATAATAAGGGATAAAGATTCTATAAAAGTTTTAAAATATTGTAAAGAAAAGTACCCACAACTTGACTACGACATAAAAGAACTATAATATAAAATGGAACAATTAAAAGTATGCTCAAAATGTAAAATTGAAAAACCACATTCTGAATTTTATAAAAGAAAAGATAGAAAAATTGGAATTGATTCAAGATGTAAATTATGCTGTAAAATAAAATTTAAAAAATTCCTTGAAAATAATAAAGAATATTTTAAAGAACATAAAGCTAAATTTCCAGAAAAATATAAGGAATATAGAAAAAAAGACAAATTAAAAAATTATGAAAAAAGAAAAGAATATAAAAAACAGTATGATATTATTAATAAAGATAAAGTATTAGAAAGTAAAAGAAATAGAATAAAGAACAACCCACTTTTTAAGTTATCGTCTAATATGAGAACTGCCGTTTGGAGGTGTATAAAAAATAAAACTAATAAAACAGAGAAAATAATTGGATGTACTTTTGAAGAGTTAAAATTATATTTTGAATCTAAATTCGAACCATGGATGACATGGGAAAACTATGGTAAATATAATAGTGAATTTAATTATGGATGGGATATAGACCATATCATACCATTGGCTTCAGCACAAACGGAAGAGGATATAATAAAGTTAAATCATTATACTAATTTACAACCTTTATGTAGTAAGATAAATAGAGATATTAAAAGAGACAATTATTGATTATCAAACTTATCAACAATAGACTTTAAACCAAACCTATTTTTAAGTACTCCAATAATTGGTTTTGGCAGCCACTCTAAATCACCTAAGTTTTCAAGTAAGGAGATAAAAAATACAGAATAAAAACCACCTATAACCAAACCAGGAAGAAAAGTAAATAATATACTTTGTTTTGACATCCACCAACTAAGACTTAATACTAACGTCGTGGCAACAAAGTAAATAGGCATTCGATATAACTTATAACTAACAAAAGATTTTGTCTTAATCGACTTAATAATACCTGTAATCCAGTCTATTAACATTAAAAGCCAAAGTATATAAACAGTTTCTGCACTTTCATAAATACAACCTGTAATTATACCACCTAAAGCAAAGATAAAAGATGGCCACATAGTTAAATTAAACCATTTTAAACCGAATAGAGAGGTTAAAAAATCATTTATAGAGCTGAATCCAAAAAAACTATTATGTGTCATTTTTAGTAGGTTTATTTTCTTTTTCACAAGTATTCTCTTTGACTTCTTTCTTATCAGATGTCAATTCTAAATACTTTAAAATCTTTTCTATGTTTTTCTTACTAATCTTTCTCTTCATAATTAACAACCATAGATGTTTATTCTATTACAACAATTGCAACGAATTCCTTTACCACAAAAACAAGAGCAACCACCACGTCTACCTAGATATATTCCACCAAAATAATTATCCAACTTTGGTTTAATTGAAAGTATGTTTTGAGATGGATTAAAATACTCAGGAAACTCTAATTGATTATTTACGATATACTCTCTAATTCTAGTTGAATAGAATTCAGCTGAATATCTCACCTCTTCACGTAACCAAATAATATTCTCTAAAGCTGTTGGATTGGAATTATCACTA
>JBKDUK010000063.1:0-9260 GCA_046339535.1 Planctomycetaceae bacterium
GTGCCGCCCCGCCGGCGGGACCGGCACCCGCGACGACCGCCTGGCCGAACTCCGCCGCCGTGGCGACCCTCCGCAGCCGGGCCGCCGGCGATGAAGCCGATCCCGCCGAGGTCGAAGAGGTCGGCCGGCGCTCCGTGCTCGACCAGGACGACGTCGACGAAGTGACCCCGCTCGACCTCAGCCCCGGCTCAGAGACCGAGGGCGAGGCCGAGTCGGCCCGCCGGCAGTTGCTGGCGTTCGCCCGGCGGGCCGCCGAACTCGCCGGTTCCGCCGATTCGAAACTGCAGGGACTCATCAAGGAACTCAAGGGACTGCTCAAAGACGGTTCGCTCCCCATCGTCTTCTGCCGGTTCGTCGATACCGCCGAATATGTCGCCCGCAACCTGCGCGAGGCGCTCCCCGCCAAGGTGCGGGTCGAAGCGGTCACCGGGTTGCTCCCCGCGGCCGAACGGGAGGCCCGCATCGACCAGTTGGTCAAAGAGGGGGGGCCATATGTGCTGGTCTGCACCGACTGCCTCTCGGAAGGGGTCAACCTGCAGCACTCGTTCGACGCGGTCGTCCATTACGACCTCTGCTGGAACCCCACCCGCCACGAACAGCGCGAGGGACGCGTCGACCGGTTCGGGCAAGAAAAACCGGCGGTGCGGGTGGTCACCTACTACGGCAAAGACAACCCCATCGACGGGGTCATCCTCGAAGTGCTCATCCGCAAGCACAAGAGCATCAAGAGCGACCTGGGGGTCACTGTCGCCATTCCGGGCAGCAGCGAACAGATTGCCGAGGCGCTCTTCGAAGGGGCCCTGTTCCGCAAACTCACCCGCAAGCCCGACAAGCAGATGACCTTCGACTTCGCCCAGCCCGAACTCGACAAGGTCGCCACGCTGCATGCCGAGTGGGACAACGCCCGCGACAAAGAAAAGGTCAGCCGGTCGCGCTTCGCCCAGCACTCGCTCGACAAAGACACCGTCGCCGCCGAGCTGCGCAGCGTCCGCGACGCCATCGGCCGGCAAGACGATGTTGCCCGGTTTCTCAAGACGGTGCTGCACGCGGCCCAGGTGGCGGTCGAAGAGTCGGCCGGCGGGTTGACGGTCCACCTCTCTCCCCAGACCCCCCGGGCCCTCCGCCAGGCGATGGGGCGCGACGAGACCTTCCGCGGCCGGTTCGATCTCCCCCTGCGCGACGGCGAGATCTACCTCGGTCGCACCAGCCCCGTCGTCGAAGGGCTCGCCGGCTGGACCCTCGACCAGGAGCTCGACACCGCCGCCCGCGACGCCCCCCCGGTCGCCGCCCGCACCGGCGTTCTCTCGACCGCGCAGGTCACCACCCGCACCACCCTCGTGCTGGCCCGGTTCCGCTACCACCTGCAGTTGGTCACCACCGAGGCCGACACGATCTTGTGCGAAGAGATCGTCCCCCTCGCCGCCACCGGTTTGGGAGACCAACTCGTCTGGCTCGACCCCGCCGCCAGCGAAGCCTTGCTCGACGCCCGGCCCGAACAGAACCTCACCGGCACCGCCATCCAGCAACAGATCGGGCTGCTCGCCAAGCAGCTTCCAGCCCTTCAGCAGGCGCTGGTCCCCCTCGCCCAGGAACGGGCCGCGGCGCAGCTCCAGGCCCACCAGCGGGTCCGCACCGCCACCCGCTCCAAAGGCAAAATCACCATCCAGCCGGTGCTTCCCGTCGACCTGCTGGGAGCCTACATCCTGTTGCCGCGCATTCCGGGATAATCCCGATTCCCAAGGGGGCTCAAACCGCTTGTTCCCCCGGCTGCCAACCTCCTCGTCTTCGCCCCTGCTTTTCCGAAACGTCACCACGCATGCCCCGGCAGGACTTCCAAACCATCCGCTCTGAAGGGGGCTTGCTCCCGCCCGACCTGCTGCGCCGGGTGGTCGATCCCCGCTCCGGGCTGCCCGGCACCCGCCCCGAAGACTACGGGCTCCCCCCGGGCGAACGCCTCATAGAGGCCATCACCCAGTCGTGGAACCGCATGCGCCGCCACTGGACCGAGTTCCGCAACGCGGCCCGCAATCTCCCCGACCACGAGCCCGCCACCGGCCTCACCAACGACAAGTTCAGCGTCCCCCTGCTCCGCGAACTGGGGTTCGGACTGCTCCCCGCCACCCCCGGCCCCGAAGTCCACGGCAAGACCTATCCCATCAACCGGTTCTTCGGCACCACCGCCATTCACCTCGTCGGCTGCGGACTCAGCCTCGACCGCCGCGCCGCCGGGGTGCGCGGGGCCACCACCAACCCGCACGGCCTCGTCCAGGAGTTTCTCAACCGCAGCCCCGGCCACCTCTGGGCGCTCGTCTCCAATGGGCTGCGGTTTCGCGTGCTGCGCGACAACCAGGCTCTCTCCCGGCAGTCGTTTCTGGAATTCGATCTCGAGACGATGTTCGCCGGCGAAGTCTATTCCGACTTCGTCCTGCTCTGGATGACGGCTCACGCCACCCGCTTCGTCCCCCAGACCGACAACCAGCCCCAGTCGTGCTGGCTCGAACAGTGGACCCGCGTGGCCGAAGAAGATGGCACCCGCGCCCTGGGAGCCCTGCGGGCCGGGGTCGAGCAGGCGCTGCAGATTCTGGGGGAGGCGTTCGTCAGCCATCCCCGCAATGGGGCCCTGCGCGATGCCTTGCGCACCCAGCAGCTCACCCTTTCCGATTTCCATGGCCAGTTGCTGCGCCTCGTCTACCGGCTGATCTTTCTGTTCGTGTCCGAAGACCGCACGCTCGACGGCGTCTCGCTGCTACACCCGCGCGACGAGTCCGACACGGCCGACGTCGCCCGGCGGCGGTATGCCGCCCACTACAGCACCGCCCGGCTGCGTGACCTGGCGGGCCGCATCAAGGGAACCCGCCACGGCGATCTCTGGCAGCAGTTCAACCTGCTGTTGGGGGCCCTCTCGGGTGACCCGCGGTTCGCCCCCGTGCGCGAACACCTCGCCCTCCCCACCTTTGGCAGCTTTCTCTGGAGCCCCCACAGCACCCGCCACCTCAACGCGGCACCGCTCGGGACACCCCCGGCCGACGGCACGGCCGCGTCTGCTACCGGGGTCGAACTGGCGAATGCCGACTTTCTCGAAGCACTGCGGCACCTCGCCTTCACCCGCCAGGGGAAGGTCTTGCGGCCGGTCGATTACAAGAACCTGGGGGCCGAGGAACTGGGCGGGGTCTACGAATCGCTGCTGGCCCTTACGGCGCAGATCAGCGGTGACGGGCACCGGTTCAGCTTCGCCGAGTTCGCCGGGAACGAGCGCAAGACCTCGGGCAGTTATTACACCCCCGATTCATTGGTGCAGTGCCTGCTCGACTCGGCCCTCGACCCCGTGGTCGAGGCGGCCTTGCGCGACAAGACCGGCCCGGCCGCCGAAGAAGCGCTGCTGAATCTCAAGGTGTGCGACCCGGCGGTCGGGTCGGGGCACTTTCTGGTGGGGGCGGCCCACCGGCTGGCCCGGCACCTCGCCCGCGTGAGGGCCCAGTCGGCCGGCGAGAGCGAGCCCTCGCCGATGTTGTAACAGCACTCCCAGCGCGATGTGATCGGCCGCTGCCTGTACGGCGTCGACATCAACCCCATGTCGGCCGAACTCTGCCGCGTCAGCCTCTGGCTCGAAGCGCTCGAGCCGGGCAAGCCCCTCTCGTTTCTCGACCACCACATCCAGGTGGGGAACAGCCTGCTGGGGACGACCCCCGCCCTGCTGCAAAAGGGCATTCCCGACGACGCCTTCACGGCGATCGAGGGGGACGTGTCCAAGATCGTCTCGGCCCTCAAAAAGTCAAACAAGACCGAGCGGTCCGAGCACACGCAGGCGAGCCAGAAGACGCAGAAGGTGATGTTCAGCGCGACCGGGCCGATCAAGCTGGGGAACCTGGCGGCCGAGTTTTCGCGGATCGAGCAGGCGGCCGACGACACGGCGGCCGGGGTTGCCGAGAAAGAACGGCAGTACTCCGAGTTCGTCCGGGGGAGCAGTTACCAGTACGGCCGGCTGCTGGCCGACCTGTGGTGTGCGGTGTTTGTGTGGAAGAAGGATGACTCGGATCTCGGCAAGCTTTGCCCGACCGAACGCGACTTTCGCAAGGTCGAAGTCCACGCCGCCGCAGGCCTGCTGCCACATGTGCGCGAGGAAGTGCAGCGTCTGGCGACCCAGTACCAGTTCTTCCATTGGCATCTGGCGTTTCCGGAAGTCTTTCGACTGCCGGACGAGGGGCAGACACCAGAGAATGAGCAGTGCGGCTGGAATGGCGGGTTTGATGTTATGCTCGGCAACCCGCCATGGGAACGCATCAAATTGCAGGAAAAGGAGTGGTTTGCGAATCGCCACCCAGAGATTACTACAGCGACAAATGCATCTACGCGTAAGCGACTGATCGACTCATTGCGACATACTGATCCTCAATTGTTTAGTCATTTTCTTGATGCTATCCGACATTCGGAATGCGAGAGCTCTATGCTTCGCAAATCAGACCGTTACCCACTATGCGGCCGCGGAGATGTCAATGTGTATGCAGTATTCGCAGAAGCGATGCGTCAGGCTCTTAACGATTTCGGACGTGTTGGCTGTGTCCTACCCAGTGGCATCGCCACCGACGACACTACTAAATTTTTCTTCCGGGACGTTGTCGAGACTGATTCGCTTGTGTGTCTCTACGACTTTGAGAATCGCAGGGGCCTTTTTCCCGCTGTTGACAGCCGTATGAAGTTCTGCCTGTTTACTGCGCGCAGGCGAGGTTCGGGTGGATATGCAAAAGCTGCTTTTATTTTCTTCGCACACCAAATCGAGGACATCGCTAACACCACCCGCCGCTTCACTTTAGCCGCAGAAGACTTTCAGCTCTTAAACCCAAATACGCGAACCTGCCCCATCTTCCGATCTTGCCACGACGCAGAGCTCACGCAAGCAGTTTATCGACGTATTCCAGTTCTCATCCGCGACGAGAAGACAAAATGCAATACCTGGGGACTGAGATACACCGAGATGTTTCATTCCGCTCATGATTCAGTTGCATTCCTGCCCCCGCACACAACTGCTGATGAGAACGATCCCTTACTGCAGTACTATGAGGCCAAGCAAATGTTTCACTTTGACCATCGTTGGGCCGCGTATCGCGGTGGACAGCTTATTGCGCCAAACAAATCTGACCCGACGGACGTCGCAACTGGCCAATATGTCGTGCACCGCTCCTTCGTCACGAATAAACTCGCAGGCCGTTGGGATCGCCGTTGGCGGCTTGCATGGCGTGACATCACTGCGAATACGAACGAAAGAACTCTAGTAGCAGGAATCGTTCCCGAAGTTGTGACAACGGACAAGCTACCCGTTGGTGCACTCACCGAAGTGGGCCACATTTGCGAGCTTGTGAGCTGCCTTAGCTCATTCGTGGTAGACTATGTTGCTCGACAGAAAATGGGTGGCACAATGAAGTTTCATGTGTTCAAACAACTACCTGTATTGCCGCCAAGTACATTTTTACAAGCGTGTGCTTGGGCCAACTCACCACGATCATCGAAAACACATCAAAGTGTCCTGAAGTCACGAGTACTAGAACTGACATATACCGCTTGGGACTTATTACCATTTGGGCAAGACTGCGGTTATTCAGGCCCGCCCTTTCGCTGGGACGAAGACCGCCGATTCCTGCTTCGCGCCGAGTTGGACGCCGCCTTCTTCCATCTCTACCTGCGAGCGGACGCAGCGGGGGACTGGATCCCGGCCCGGCAGGCTGACGGCTGTCCGTACGACGAGTCTGCCGAGGACCTGGCCCGGTTGAAGGAGAGTTTTCCGAAGCCCCGCGACGCCGTCGCGTACATCATGGACACCTTCCCCATCGTGCGGCGGAAGGACGAGGAAAAGTATAACGGCGACTACCGCACGAAGCGGGTCATCCTCGAGATCTACGACGCCATGCAGGAGGCCATCCGCACCGGCATCCCCTACCAAACCCCCCTCGATCCCCCCCCCGGCCCCCCCACCACCCCGCTCCCCGCCTGGAACCCGGGAGAGCCAACGCCGGAGGGCTGGCCGGAGCATATTCATCCGCCGCGCGGGGTGGGGGGGTGATTTCAAATGCAAGCTCCTCGAAACATCGGTCCGAGAATTACACTGGGCTTTAGACGAGATGGTTGACAACCCCACTGCTTCACACCGCGGATCGCTGAGCGCCATACCCCGAGAGAACTTGGAACCTGCAATGTCGCAGCCGTCGGCGCCGTCCTATGATCATGATCTCGAACGATGGAACCTGTTTCGAGCCTCAATCGAGCACGAGAATGAATTGATTAACCATCGAATGCGTTGGTTTCTAACAGGTGAGGCTTTCCTGTTAGCAGCCTTTACCGGGATCGCATCAAAAGGCTTTGAGATCATAAAGCCTGTTAAAGTTGCGCCCGATCTTCTACAAAGAGTTGTAGAGGAATCAACCAGCAACTTGCGGATGATCAGCTCACCCCAGATACATTTGATCTCTGACGCATTGGTTCTCATCGCATTGCTTGGAAGCTATTTTTCAGCAGTCGTCCAAGAGGCAATCGAGCGAGCACACTTCGCATTGGAGCAGTTAACAAAACAATACTATTCGAAATGCGGAGAGCATCCTGGGCGCTCGGAAATGGCGAGGAACGTCTTGCCTGATATGCTCCATGTCTGGACAAAAACACCTTTCGATCTCTATTCCCAAAGTCGAATACCCATGATTCTGAGTGTAGCATGGCTATTTCTGCCATTCGCAGCAATCAAGAGTCTTAATTATGACATCGAGATTGCCCCGCGACTGCTAGGGCTTATGAAGTCCTTCCAAATGGGAAACATGTCGTTTCAGGATTGGGGGTTCGTGGTGCTCGCATTCCATGTGATGTTTTCAGTACTGCTGGCTTACTTTCCTGCTGATCGCCAACTTAACTCAAAGAACGAAGGGAGTTGCACTCACAATTCCTCACGTCTCTTCTTGCTCACTCTATTTATTGCCTGCACCACCCTCATATCTCTAATACTTGCAACAACACAAGTTGTGGTTGCACATCTCTACGGAACTATAAACGTAAGTGGTCTTAAATCCGCATTTGCCTGTATTGGAGACAGTGTTGTCTTGCATTCGTTCTGGACCTGGGCAACGTCGGCAACGCTGGCCTACGTGATTCTGAGAGCCGATCTGTACTGCCGTGATATTCTTGGCACTAGTCATGTCTCAACATTGGCAATGCTGAGTAGCTGGTTTACACCATGCCGATCGCTACTGCACAAGTGCTGTGGTAAACACAAAACTTAAGACACACACCTAAACAGAACTCCCCAAGCGCTGCATTCACCGCTTTCTTCTCTCCCGTCCCGACAGGTACGCCTGGAAGACCAATAGAGTTCACTTACTCGCTTGGACTGTGGTATCCGTCCAAATGGAATCTTACAACGAACCTATGTTGTCAGCGGGCACCCATGTAAGTAATAACCAATCGACTCATGTCGCGAATAGAACATCTGCGTGGGCCTCTATCTGCCATTTCTGATTCGCGCCTCCTGAATTCTAATAATTTCCGGAAACTGACAACGAATCCGTGATGCCATACTCGGTAATGGACGCAAGGGTTCCAAATCGATGAATCCAGTGAGTCTCAAAATGTTGTCTTTTTCAGGAATGATGGTGTGGCTATCTCGACCGAGCTCAAGAAGGCGATTTAACCACTGCCGTTGGAGCTTTATTGCCTCCTCATTCATTTCGCCTGGAAATCCATGTTTCACGGCATTTCTTTTCCACCACTTGGCGTAAAATGAGCCCACAAAATCCTGCTGGTTATAACTGCGTTTGCTGATCACGAACTCGCTTAATAGGCTTGAGGTGAAGTTAGCACTTTCGACATAACTAGTTACCTCGTGAATTGCCGGATCTTTGTCCTCCCACAAAAGTTTCTCCCATAACTTGAGCACCGCGCTTTGAATATCTGCCGATGGTTTTGGAGTTACAAAAAACGAGTCTCTCATTCTCTCTCGCACTCTCAGGCGATTGCTTAGTTCGGTGGGCAGTGGTCGAATCAGGTGCGTCTGAAGAGCAGCCGGCTTAGAGGCTGGCGCTTGAGATGCCTGTTCAATTACAAGTTGATTTAGATCTGTGAACCCTGTCGAGTAGTCCAAAATCTCACCTCGGCCGGACAGTGCGATCGTAATCCGATGGCCTCGCCCTTTGCTAATGACCGATTTCATTGTCTCGCTTGACAAACGAAGAACTCGATTCAGTGTCGCAGCCCCAACTTCATCGAGGTCATCAATAACAATTAGAACGCCATTTGAAGTTGACATGCGGACCTCACACCAGGCACGAAAGGCCTTAACCCATGTCGGTTCATCAGTGCATTCGAACAGCTGGTCAGACTCTTTCCATTTATGCAAATGCTGCTGAACAAACCATTCGTAGAGGTCAATTGACTGACCGCTGGTTGTCGGAACGGTGCGTATGTTCTTAAGACCTTCGTTGGTCCCATGTGTCCACTTTACAGGCTCCTCTTCGGATACGAGTGTGGCCAATCGAATATGTAACACCGTCATCTGCTCTTTATTCCAATTGCAGGCCCGGCCATAACTTCTACGAACAAGATTAATTGCTGGCGACTTGCCGACGCCAGCAGGGCCAAGCAAGAAAATGCAATTGCAGCGAGCGGCAGGTTCGATGAGTTGCTTAAATTGCGGATCGTAATTCAGGGAATTTGGTTCCCCCTGAAGAGATAGCGGCACGGGTGGCACTAAGGAATATTTCTGTTGGTCATTGCCAGCAATCAGCTCAAAGCGCAACTTCATGCGATCCTGCAGTTGCCCACGTAGATACCATGGGTAGAAATTGATTAGTAACACAACAATGAGTACCAGAATCGAATTTAACTGATTAGTCTGAAGGTGAGTCCATAGGTCTCGAAACATTTCGAGAGATATTGACTTAATATCTTTGTTGTCGCTCACATCTTTGTTGTAACGAAATATTCCGAGTAATACGAGAAGTGCAAGCAGGAGCGGTACAAGAACGCGCAGGTCGATTTCAATTCCTGTGAGTGAGTGAACATGAGCCTGAATCAAACACCACGAGGCGATGCACTGTGTGAGAAGAATCACAGCCGAACCAAGTATGCAGATATGCATCCACCACAATCCATTACGCGAACTACTGGAAGGTGTTGAAGGTGGCATTGGTTCGTTTCCTTTTGTTGTCGGCGCTCTAGTTACATGTCTACCTCCAATAGAGATAGACACTGGTTTGGAGACTAATTCACACTCTTCAATCATGTCA
>JBKDUK010000064.1:0-3320 GCA_046339535.1 Planctomycetaceae bacterium
TCAGCCCGGGGTTGGTGCGCAGCACCTACCCAGGGTAGGGGCCCCCCAAAGAATGACCTCTATCCTGTCAGGATTGCTTTCGAAGTCCGTGCATCAAGGGACCGATCGATCCATGGCCATCAGGCCGTGTGGAAAGGAACCCTTACAGGGTACACGTCGTATTTGTGGATCAGTAACCCAGGACAGCCGCTCAGGCGGCAACCCTGTGCTGAGAGAAGTAACCTCTACGAGGTAGGCGGATGGGACACCGGATGGTGTTGGGCTACGGGGACGATCGTTGGGGATTCACGATCGGCGGATGATGATTTATCCGACTCCATCTCTCGGAGCCCACACAAGACCGAACAATTCCCCGTAGGGGATACTTCCCTCAGCCCGGGGTTGGTGCGCAGCACCTACCCCGGGTAGGGGCCCCCCAAAGAATGACCTCTATCCTGTCAGGATTGCTTTCGAAGACCATGCATCAGAGTGGCGGATCGATCAATGGCCATCACACATGCGCGACTCAATGACCTGAGCCGTCGCTGACCTGATCCATCGGTCCATCGGGCTGCACTGAGGCAAATCCAGTCGGTTTGTTTTGATTATGGCCCGAACCGCCACGGCGGAATTCGGTCTTCAGGAATGTCCGTGATCGTGGCCATGATCATGGCCATGGTCATGCGAATGATCGTGACCGTGATCGTGGCTGTGACCGTGGTCGTGGCTGTGGTCATGCCCGTGATCGTGCCCCGTCGGCAAAACGGAAGTCGCGGGGGGAGCCGGGGGCGGGGTGAGGGCCTGCTCGACGGTGGCGGGGGAAAGTTGGGCGAAGCTCTGCTCGGCGGCCCGGTAGACGTCGCGCAGGGGGATGGCGAATTGCCGGGCCACCAGCGCACACGCCTCGTATTCGGGAGTGAACACCGTGCCACCGGCCAGCCGCGAGACCTTTCCGCTGACGGAACCCCAGGGGGTGTCGACCGCCACGCCTCCCCGGCTGCGGGTGGTCCGCTGCAGGCGCGAGTGGCGGATTCCCAGGGTCTGGGTTTCCGCGAAGACAATCTCTTCGAGCCGGCGCTGGTCGCCGGGTCGGGCGATCACACTCAGCAGCACACCGGGGCGGTCTTTCTTCATCTGCAGCGGCTGGGTGAAGACGTCGAGTGCTCCGGCCGCCAGGAGCCGCTGGCAGGTGTATCCCACAATCTCCCCCGGCACATCGTCGAGATTGGTTTCGAGCAGGATGACTTCATCGGTCTGCTGCCCCACGTCGGCGGTCTCTCCCACGAGGATCCGCAACATGTTGGCGCGATCCTTCAGATCTTTGGTCCCCGCCCCATGCCCAATGCGCTCGATGGTCATCGACGGCAGCGGGCCGAAGCGGTCGACCACCGTTTTGAGAATGGCCGCGCCGGTGGGGGTGGTCAGTTCGAGGTTCACCGGCACATCCACCAGGGGGATTCCCTTGAGCAGTTCGGCGGTTCCCGGGGTGGGAACGGTGCAGACGCCGTGCGCGATCAGCACCTGCCCGCGCCCGGTGGGAATGGGGCTGCTGACCACCTGGTCGACTCCCAGCAGGTCGAACCCGATGGCCGCCCCGATGATGTCGACAATCGAATCGATCGCCCCGACCTCGTGGAAGTGGATGCGGTCGACCGTGGTGCCGTGGACGGTCGCCTCGGCCTCGGCAATGGCCTGGAAGATCCCCAGCGCCAGTTGCTTCTGGCGGGGCTGCAGCCGGCCGCGGTCGACAATCGCCCGGATGTCGGCCAGGTGGCGGTGGGCGTGCTGTTCGGGATGCGTGATCCGCAGATGCAGCGCGCGGAAGGCACACCGCATGACCGGCACGAACTCGAGCCGGACCCCCGGCAGTCCCAGCGAGTCGATCCCGGCCAGAATCGCCTGCGGATCCACCCCGGCATCGACCAGGGCGGCGACCGTCATGTCACCCGAGATTCCAGAAGAGCAGTCGAGGTAGGCCAGTCGCATGCGAGAGAGATCCGCCGCAGAAGGAACCGCGCCAGCGCGGGAGAGACGAAAGAGCGAAGAACTGCCGGCAGAGACTATCGCCCAGCGGGCGGGCCGGGGAGAGATCGGCATCCGGAACGCGGGCCGCAGGTCACGCCGCGGGGGGCTGGTCCCGCCAGACCATCCACATTGCCAGCACGCCCCGCAGGCTCCAGGCGACCGTCCGGATCCAGTTGGTATTCACCAGGCGTTCGTACGTGGCCTGATCGAACCCGCTGACCAGCCGGTTGTGACAGGGGACCTGCAAACAGGCGGTCGACAGCCAGATGACCGCCAGCAGTCCCGCTCCCAGCCAGGCACTGCCGGCGTGGACTCGCGACGAGGGGAGCACAGCCAGCAGGACCACCGCCGCCGCCTCGACCAGCATGGCGGGGCCCACCACCAGCGTCATCCCGTCGTTGTGCCGGGTTTCGTACTCGGGAAACGCCTCGCGCCCCACCTTGTTGTAGAGGGGGTAATGCACCAGCTGCACCATCCAGATCACCCCCACCATATAGAGAGTCGCGGCGAGTTGGGCGAAGAGGGTGCTCCGCAGCAGGCTGTCGTTCATGGCTGGTCATCCAGCAGGGCTTCGGCGGCCCGGCGTCCGCTGACCATCGCCCCCTGGATCGAGGCATTGTCGCGATGATCGCCACAGACATAGATGCCCGCGCGCCAGCGGACCGAACGCTCGGGAACGGCGAGAGCCGGGGGTGCCTGCCGGGGGAGCGCGTAGGGAATGCTGTCGGTCTTGAGCAACTTCCAGTCGCGGGGAGCGGGGCCATACCACGCCACGAGTTGCTCGCGCACCTCGCGTTCGAGCGCGGCGGGTTCGTGTCCCACCCCCAGCACGGTGACCGAGACCAGGCTGCGGTCGGGGGGACCATACGAGGGGGCGACCGCCGTGGGGACGCAGAGGTTGTTGATCGGTCCGGTCCCTTCGCCGTTGAGGACGAGGATGGGCTGCGTCACGGGTGCCCGCGCGGCGGCGAACGACAGACAGGTGACCCCCTGCCCGGCGGTCGCGATCGCTTCGCTGAAGCGCCCCGTCCCGGGAGCAGCCGAAGGGAGGGTCTGCAGCAGCCGGTCGGCGGCGGGCCCCTCGGTCGCCACGATCACTGCCCGGGCCGGGATCTCGGATCCATCCGCCAGCGTCACTCCCTCGGCCCGAATCGACGTGACCGGGGTGTGGAGGCGCAGGGTTCCCGGGGGAAGTGCGGCGGCCAGTTGCCGGGGAATAGCCTCCATTCCCTCGGCGGGAAGCGTGGCCGGTCCGAGCGAGTACTTCCGGAAGACGAACCGCAGCTTGCGAGTCGAGGTGGCCAGTTGCGGATCGA
>JBKDUK010000065.1:0-33576 GCA_046339535.1 Planctomycetaceae bacterium
CCCCCGAGCAGCAGCAGCGAGAGCAGACCAATGAGGGCAGGCTTCTGCCACTCCACAGGCCGGGACTTGGCCTTCTTCACCCCACCGGCCCGACTCCGGACCGATCGGTTTGCCCCCCGACTCGCCCGGGGAGATTCATCCACATCTTCTTCTTCCGCCGGCTCTTCGTTCTCCCACGACTCTTCCGGCTCCGCCACACTGAGGAAAGACAGTTCGTCTTCCTCTTCCGGAGGGGGCTTGATCACAAATGCAAACTGGCATTTCGGGCACGGCACCTTCTTTCCAGCCGCAGCCCGTGATTTGATTTTCAGTTTGGCCTTGCACTTAGGACACTGAACCTGAAATGGCTCGCTCATCCCGAATCTCGATGGGGCAGACTGTCTTCTGTGGGAGTCCGAGCATCAGGTGGATTTGATGGCCGGCACATTCCGGAATTCTAGACGTACGGACGTCACGACTCCACTCCAAAAGGCAGCCTTGCTCACCGCTTGCGGCGGGCAATCAAAGGTCGACAGACTTACCCGATGGCCCGGTTCGAATCCGTCCAACAGACGAATCAAAGTACTTCCGCCGTCGGGATTGGGTCGCCGTGCCGTCGTGACTCGAACACCGCAGGTCGTCGAGATTGGCTTGGCAGACCCGGCACCCGATCGTCTCGAGGTGGAAATGGATGTACTGTCCCAAATCCTCCTCCAGCCCACCCAAAAGATAACTCCCCAGTTCATGCCGAGTGGGGCAAGTCAGTCGATAGCTCCGCCAGATATCCCTAACGGAATGCCCTCCCGAATCTCGCTCATGCAGTACGACCACCAGTCGCTCTCGAAGGATTGGGTCCGATCTCAGCCGCTCTTCGATGCTCATCATCACTTCTGCGGACAGCGCCTCCTCGAGGTAGGCCGCCAGTTCCCCATCAGTAAACTCCGTGGAATCGGCACTCATCGGCTCGCACTCCCAATTCTTCAATCCCAACAGTTCCACAGCGACCATCGCTGTCGATATCGCGAAGGATCATTGGACCGCCCAGCGTTCCACAATCCGGGGAATCAGACGCGAGAGCCGCTCTCCTCCTTCAGATGCAACAGCCAGAATCTTCTTGATGTCGACCGGCTCCAGTGCATCTGGCAGACACAGGTCGGTCACGATCGAGAATCCCACAACCCGCAGTCCTGCATGAGCCGCCACGATGACTTCGGGCACCGTCGACATCGAAACCACATCCGCACCCAACGAGCGCAGCATCCGGTATTCGGCCCGCGTCTCCAAATTGGGCCCCGAGACGGCGACGAGCACACCGGTGTGCGCTGGGATACCAAGTTCTAGGGCGGTTTTTTTGGCCACATCGATCAATTTCCGATCATAGGGCTCGGCCATATCGGGGAAACGCGGCCCGAGACGTTCGTCGTTGCGGCCACGTAGTGGATTGTCGGAGATCAGGTTGATGTGATCTTCGAGAATCACCACATCGGCCAAGTCATATTGGTGGTTCATGCCTCCTGCCGCATTCGTGATGACCAGCAGTTCCACCCCCATCGCCTTCATGACCCGCACGGGAAAGGTGACCTGCTGCAGCGAGTAACCCTCGTAGTAATGAAATCGCCCCTCCATCGCCAGCACCGGGACACCCTTGAGGCGTCCGCAGACCAACTGCCCGGTGTGTGACTCGACCGTCGATTCAGGAAAGTGCGGAATCTCTCCGTAGGGAATCACAACGGCCCCTTCAACCTGGGCCGCCAAACCTCCCAAACCCGTCCCCAGGATGATTCCCACGCGGGGGGAAACGTGGAACCGTGAGCGGATCGCCCCACATGCCGCCTCAACCTGAACAAACAAATCCTTCATCATTCCGCCCTGCATGAAACAGCCAAAAACCTCAACGAGGCCGCCCGGGGCTTCCTTCGCAATGAAGGCAAGTCCGCGGATCACGAGTGCAGGATAACTCAGAAACCCAACCATCGACCAGCCGTAGATTGGTGCCGATCGGAGGCCTGTGAGGGCGAACGCACGGAGATGGCACTCCACGAGTGCAGTTCGGCTCCGTAGCTGCCCCCAACCTCGATACCGCTCTCCCCCGCTGGGTCCCCATTTTTAACGCATTACCCAGAGCGGCTCCTGTACGAGACCGCGAGTGGTGGGGTTCTTTGTTGGCAGCCGTTTGGATTTTGCCGGGATGTCAGCGATAATCCAGGAGTCCGGGGGTGACCGAGGCGCGTTTCCCCCCATTCTCACCAGGAACTCTCATTGTGGCACGCGAACAACTCGTACTGGCGTACAGCGGCGGCTTGGACACCTCGGTTATCTTGGGATGGCTGATTGATGAAGGGTACGACGTTCATGCAGTCTACGTCGACCTCGGGCAGCCCTGTGAAGATCGGGAGGCAATCCTCGAGAAAGCCCGGAAAATTGGGGCAAAGTCTTCCCAGATTGTCGATGCCCGGCTGGAATTGTGCCGTGATTTCGCCTTCCCCGTCATGCAATGGCAGGCGAAGTACGAGGGGCTCTACCTCTTGGGAACATCCATCGCCCGCCCCTTGATCTCCAAGGTCTGTCTGCAGGTCGCCCGCGATCTGGGTGCCACAGTCTATGCCCATGGGGCGACAGGCAAGGGGAATGACCAATGCCGTTTCCAACTGGCCGCTGAGGCACTCAATCCCGCTGTCCGGATCCTGGCACCCTGGCGTCTCGAACGATTCCGCAAGATGTTCCCGGGGAGAACAGAGATGATCGCTTACTGCGATCAGCGCCAGATCCCGGTGAAGGCCTCCGTCAGCAAGCCGTACAGTTCAGATGAGAACTGCCTGCACATCAGTTATGAGGCGGGCAAGCTCGAAGATCCGATGGTCAATGGGGTCGACACGGTCGAATTCGGCATGACGGTCTCTCCCCAGTCTGCCCCCGACAAGGTCGAGCAGGTCCGCATCGGTTTTGACGCCGGAATTCCCGTCCGGTTGAACGGCAAGCCGATGAACGCCCTCGAGATGGTGACTGAACTCAATCATCTCGCGGGACGCAACGGCATTGGCCAGATCGACATGATCGAGAATCGGTTCGTGGGGATGAAAAGCCGCGGCGTCTACGAGGCCCCCGGCATGACCACGCTGTACTTCGCCCACCGCGTTCTGGAGCAATTGACCCTCGACCGCGATCTGGTGCACCTGCGTGACCGACTGGCCCCCGAAATCGCCGAGATGGTCTATTACGGCTTCTGGTACTGCGCGAAGATGGATGCCCTGCTGGCCTTCATCCGCGAGAGTCAGAAACCTGTGAACGGCGAGGTGACCCTCGGGCTCTACAAGGGGAATCTCATCGTGCAGGGTCGCAGCAGCCCCAACAGCCTGTACGACGAAGCCATCGCCACGATGGAGGCCGGCGGATCGTACAACCAGACCGATGCCGAAGGGTTCCTGCGCATCATGGGACTTCCCGGGCGTGTGCAGGGGCGGGTGACCCCCCGCAACTACTGAGGTTCCCTTCCGTGACCCCATGGCCCGACACCGGACTCCCTCCGGCGGTCGGGCCATCAGTCTCTTGTTGGACGTCGTTTCGGTTCCATGCCATCCCGGACACTCGCGATTGGTGACATCCACGGCTGTGACTTTTCCCTGCTGCGATTGCTCGAACATGTCGCCCCCCAGGCCGACGACACGTTGATCGTGCTGGGGGACATTGTCGACCGGGGGGCTGGAACCAAGGAGGTGGTGACAGCCCTGTTGGAGCTGGCTGGGCGGTGCCACCTGGTGTTCATCCGGGGCAATCACGAAGAGATGCTGCTGAGCGCGGTTGAGAATCGCGCCACCCGCGAAGCCTGGCTGCATTACGGGGGAACCCAGACGCTCTTCTCGTATGGCGGTGCACTGGATCTCATCCCCCAAAGTCATTGGGACTTTCTCCGCTCGTCGATCGATCTGCACGAGACGGCCACGCACATCTTCACGCATGCCAATCTCGAAGCGGGGGTGCCCCTGACGGAGCAGTCCAAGGAATGGCTGCGGTGGACCCACCTTGATGGCGAGGAACAGCCTTGGCCCACCGGTCAGACGGTGGTGGTGGGGCACACCCCTCAGCGCAGTGGTGTTCCCCTCGTCCGTCCGGGATGGATCGGTCTCGACACCTTCGCGTGGGGGGGACAGTGGTTGACGCTGCTCGACGTCGACTCCGGACGCGTCTTCCAGGCCAATGAACGGCGGCAAATCCGCGAGTCGCACCTCTCGGATCATCCCCCCCCGCCCGAGCCCCCCTCCACCGCCCAGCCGTCTACCACCTGAGTCCGGACCACTGGACTCCGGGATCCCCGAGTTTAGTACCGCGCATGAGCCGCTGGTCCACCCGCCAAGTCACACCCCGTTTCCCGGTGCAGCATGGCCCCGTTTGGTCTCGCATGGATCGATCTCTTCGTGATCGGCGGCTACTTTCTCGTGGTGATGCTCGTCGGTTTCTGGGCCTCGCGGAAAGTGCATGACGAAGAGGACTTTTTCCTCGGCGGACGAAAGTTTGGGCCCGGCCTGCTGTTAATGCACTGGCTCTGCACTGGCACCCACAGCGACATGGCGGTCCAGACTGCCGGTGCCTGCGCGCGGGTGGGCTTGGGAGGCATCTGGTATCAGTGGATGTACCTTTTCTCGACCCCCTTCTATTGGCTGATCGCCCCATTGATCCGCCGCCTGCGCGTCGTCTCCACCGGGGACGTCTACCGGATCCGCTATGGACTGTCGCTGGAGTTGTTCGCCTCGGGGGTGGCGCTCGTGTACCTGGTGTTGGGCATTGCCCTGCTGCTTCGGGGTGCCGGCGAACTGATTGCCGGTGTGACGGGGGGAGCCTTGGTCACCGACACCGCCGTGGTGGGGCTGGCGATTTTGTTTTCGACCTACGTGATGACCGGGGGCCTCATGGCGGCCGCCTACACCGATTTCCTGCAGGGGATCATGCTCATTGTGCTGTCGGTTCTGCTGGTCCCGGCAGGGCTGCAGGCTCTGGGGGGAGCCGCGGCGTTGGGCTCCCAGGGGGCCGAACGGTTGGCGGTCACGGCCCCCGCCGGTGCCCGGGAGGGAGACCCTTGGTTTGTATTTTCACTCTCGGTCCTGGGACTGGTGGGCATCGTCGCCCAACCGCATGTCATCACGGCCAATGGATCGGGAAAGACCGAGAGCGAATCGCGCATTGGCATGTGCTATGGGAACCTGGTCAAGCGATTGTTGACCATCGCCTGGGCCGTCACGGGACTCATCGCCTTTCAACTGTTCCCCGAGTTTCTGGCCAACCTCGATCCCTCCAGTGCCGAGGCGCGGGTCGCGGGAGACAAGCTCTACGGGCTCGCCATTCGCCAACTGCTGGGCGAGGGGTGGCGGGGTTTGATGATCGCCTGCATCATCGCCGGTGTGACCAGCGGCGAAGCATTGATGGTGGTGGGCTCGGCACGCTTCACCCGGAATTTCTTCCAGCATCTCGCGCCTCACGCTTCCGCCGACCGGCGACTGCTGGTGGGGCGTCTCGCCGCTGCGGGAATTCTGGTGTGCGGCATTCTCACGGCACTGCGGGCCCCCCACGTCACCGCGTTGTACCTGTTTTCGGTCAAACTGATCGCCTTGCTGGGACCGGTCTTTTGGATGGGGGTCCTGTGGCGACGGGCCACCCCGGCGGGGGCCTGGGCCAGCCTCGCTGCCGGTCTGCTGCTGTGGGCCGCGACCTCCACTCCCGCCGACCAACTGGCCTCACTGCCAGCAGTCGGATCAATCTCCCGGGTTTATGCCGAATGGAACGAGCCCATTCAGATTCTGGTCCAACTCGTGGTGCAGTTCGGAATGCTGATGCTGGTCAGCCTGGTGTCGCCCCCCCCCGAGCGCAGCCGGCTGGATTCCTTTTTTGCCCGCCTGCTGACCCCCGTTGGGAAGGAGGACGAAGTGGCCCGGGAATAGCCCCCACCCCGGCATGCCGAAGAAGCCGCGCTGGGACTGCACCTGCCGGGGCTCGATTATGCTCGCGCCGCGTCGTGGGGATACGCCTGGCCCCGCCGATTCGGGTTCGAGATTCCCCGTTTGGGAAGGTCCGAATGGGGGGGATTCCTGCTGGCCTGGGGAGTGGTGGCAGGGCTGCTGATGATTCTGATCGCACTCAGCCGGGGGCTTCAGGGCGTCTGATGTTCCAGTCCAACGCTGGAATGGACGTGAACCCACAAATCTGGCAAACTTTTGCAGGGCAATAACGACTCTTGAATCTTGTGATCCGTTCCACGGAACCGAGTGCCACGGGAGTGAACCATGCGGATGTCTTGGCGATTGGGAATGATGTTTCTTGCGGGGACTGGGTTCCTTGTGAACCCGACCCGAGGAGAAGATCGTTCGTCGATCTCCCCCACTGGGGGGCGCGAGGTCGAATACTGCCCGCTTGCTCCGCACGGGAAGGTCGCATTTCAGCCCGCCGAAAATGAAGCCGAGGTGCCCACCCACTTCCAACTCGAGGCGCATGAGTTCGACTTCGCGACCAAGCCGCTGCGGAAAGCCAACCGGGTCCGCGCCTGCCAGGTGACATTCCCCTCCCCCGTCACGACCCCCATCACCGAGAACAACACGGTGCATGGGGTGTATTTCCAACCGGCCGGAGATGGTCCCTTCCCGGCCTGCGTGGTGCTGCACATTCTGGGAGGCGATTTCCTGCTGGCCGAGGCGGTCGCCAACCACCTGGCCTCGAGTGGGGTGGCGGCCCTATTCATGAAAATGCCGTACTACGGCGAGCGACGCGCCCCCGGGTCGCGACGCCGCATGATCTCGGAAGATCCGCACGAGACGGCCGACGGCATGACTCAGGCGGTCCTCGACATTCGCCGCGCCTCCGCCTGGCTGGCCAGTCGCAAGGAGGTGGACGCCGAACGTCTGGGAATCACCGGGATCAGCTTGGGGGGCATCATGTCGGCGCTGGGTGCCGCGGGAGAACCCAGGCTGCGCAACGTCGGCATCGTGCTGGGGGGAGGGAACTTTGCTGACGTCATCTGGAACAACGACGCGCTGCAGGCGAAGGGGTTCCGCGAGAAATGGCTGGCCATGGGCGGAACCAGAGAGACCTTCACAGAAGCGCTGCGGAAGGTTGATCCCGTCACCTATGGAGGCCTGCTCAAGGGGCGGCGGGTTCTGATGATCGCCGCCAGCAAAGACGAGATTGTGTTGCCGGAATGTGCCCGGGCCCTGCATGACAGCATTGGCGGCGAGCCAGAGCTCGTCTGGCTTGACGCCGGCCACTACACCGCGGCCCAGTACCTGCCGCGGGAACTGACACGTCTCTCACGCTTCTTCACCACGACCGAGAGCCGATCGAAACCGAGCCCGGCTCCCTAAGCCCGAACCGATCATCCACAGGCGACCGCTTCCGGGTGGCCCGGCTAGACGCGTCCTTCTGCGGTGTCGAACTCGCTCAGTTCCACCATGCGGTGTTCCCGGGCCGAGCGGAAGACCGCCTCGACCAGTGCGAGGGTGTGCAGATTGTCGGTCCCGGAAATTGCGGGGGAAGTCCCCTGTTTCAGGGCAATCAGCAGTTCTCCCATGGTTCCCTGGAAGGCTTCCGGGAACCATGCCTCATTCCACCGGGGCTGGAACCAGGAGTCGCCCCGCAACGCGGTGGTGAAGTCGAGCGTGCTGGGGGTGTGTGCGGGATAAGACGGCCAACCAATCGTGCCGGTGGCCAGTCCCTGGGTCCCCTCGACGCGCCAGCGGATCCCAATCTCCCCCTGGCTTCCCTCGCGCACCGGTCCCGTCCAGACATCGTCCCAGGCACTGGCCCGCGCGCCGCCCGGAAACTCCAGGATGTAGAGATTGATTCCATCGGTATGCGAAAACTTCGTGCGAGGATCGGGCCTCGTGCTGGCCATCACCCGCTCGGGATTCCCCAGCCAATACCGAAAACAGTCGAGGTGGTGGATCGACATGATGAAGGTCGACAGCGACCCCAGTCTCTGGCTCCAGGGCATCCAATGGGGAATTGCCCGCATGTCAATCGTCGCCAACACGGGTTGACCCAACCAGCCGCGCCGCAGCAGGTCGGCACATGCCCGGACCGAATGATCGTGCCGCATATTTTGGTTCACTGCCAGGGTAATCCCCTGCGCGGCACAGGTCCGCACGAGATCACGTCCCTCGGCGAGACTCATCGCCAGTGGCTTTTGGGCCAGAATACCCCGCACATGCCGTCCCGTCCGGCAAATCTCCCGGATGATCTCGGGTTGGTCCTGGGGGGGCACTCCAATATCCACCACCTGCACCTGATAGTCCCGCAGCATCTCGGCCAGTGAACGATACACCCGGGGAATTCCCCGCAGACGGGCGACTTCCTCGGCCTTGGAGGCCGTTCGGGAGGTGATGCCCACCAGCCGAAACCCCGCCTGCTGATAGGCCACGAGGTGACAGTCCCGGACGATGAACCCCGCCCCCACCACGCCAATCCCAAGCGCGTCGAGTCCTGCGGGAATCGACAACTGATGATCCAGCGTCAGGTCCTGAATCTGCTGAAGTCCGTTCACTTCTCAACCTTGGTGAGTTTCGCGCTCTTGGCGGCGGGCTCGGGTTCTTCGAAGGGAAGCGCCTTCAGGAACTGCACCAGGTCCGCAATCTGGTCCGGATTGAGATGGCTGGTTTTGCCATGTTTGTCGTCGTGATTGAACCTGGTCAGCACCTCTTCCAGCGTGGCCGCTTTGCCATGATGCAGATACGGAGCCGAGCGGTAGATGCCCAACAGACTGGGGGTGTCGTACTTCGGCCCCAGCTTTTCGGTCGCGTCTTCGGTCCCCGTGCCGACATCATGGAGCCGGAACGGCTTCTCGGGGCGGGAATCGGTGAAGAAGGGGCCAGAGTGACACTCGGCGCACCGGGTCTCGGCCGACTGGAACAACTCCCGTCCCCGTTGGGCTGCGGCACTCAAACCATCCCGGGCGTGCGGACTGAGGGTGAATTTGTGTGAATTGGAATAGACCGCCAGCGCGTCGAGATCGGCCGAGCGTCCCGAGTTCGGGGTTCCCAGTGAATCGTGCACCGCGCCGCGGACCAGCCCCTGTCCCTGCATCAGGGGACCCCGGATAGTGTGTTCGAAATCCTGTACCTCGTCGCGGTCGGCCGACCAGTGAATGGGGTGCGTCCAGGCCATACCGAAAAGGGTCATGGTGTTCCGCAGTCCTTCGGGGTTCTGCCAGGTGCGGCCATCGGGATCGCCATCGGGATGGCAACTGGCGCAGGAGATCCAGCGTCGTCCCACCATCGGCTCCAAGGCTGAGTAGAACAGCCGCTTCCCGAGCAGTTGCTCTTCCGACAGCGGGCTCTCGCAGACCCGCACCTGCCCCCGCCGATTGAAACTCTCGGTGTCGTAGATGACCAGATCGAAATCGAGGGCGTTGTAGATATAGCACTCGGAGCCATCGGGCGAAAACTTCACAGCCCGCGGATTGTGCCCAAGCCGCAGCACGCGCCGGAACGAGAGTTCACGGTAATTGTCGTCGAGGACCTCGGCCACGAACCCGTCGTCGGTGCCGGCGAATACCGAAACGAGGGTCTTGCCATCCGGAGAAATGGCCGACTCCCACGGGTTCGCCACGACAAACGCCCCCACGAACGAGTCCATGGGCAGAGTCTTCCGGCGACGCTCTTCTTTCGAATCGAGGTCGGCCACCGAGACGAAGGGAAGGACCGATCCCTCCCCCTGATGCACATTGACCCGCGAGCGGATGTGCGGAACGTAGGCCTTCGGGCGGGTGGGATGCAGCACCAGTTGTCGGGCGAGATTCTCGCTGCTTGGCCCCTGCCAGCGATCGACCACCTTTCCGGATTCCAGGTCCACTGCCACAATCGCGGCGGTCAGATATTCGGTGACGTACAGCCGATGGTGAGCTTCATCCAGCGCGATTCCCCTCGGCATGGAGCCGGCGGGAATCTCCCGCATGACCTGCCGTGTCTGGGCGTCGATTTCCGCGACGGTGCCCGGATACTCCTGCGTGACATACAGCCGCGTCCCCGCCGCGTTGCAGACAACGCCATACGGTTCATCAAACAGGGGGGTCTCCGCCAGCCGGGTTCCCTGGTCGGCGTCGAGCCAGACGACCCGATCGTCGGCATAGACCGCGACCGCCAGTTGGTGGGATTGACCGAGGAAACTGATCCCCTCGGGTTTCGCCCCGACCGGGATCTCGTGCAGCACCTTGCGGCCACTGCGTTCAATAATCGTGACTGTGCCGTTGTCTCGATTGGAGCAGGCGATGAGGGTGCCATCGGCCGAGACATCCAGCAGGCTGTTGGAAACTCCAGCCGATGTTTCGCTCAGGTTCCCCAGCAAGCCGAACAGCAGGGCCGCCCCCAGCAGAATCCGTCCACGCATCACACGCTCCTTGGTTCCGAGGTTCCTTGGCACAGACTGATCTCCCTCTTCAACCCGAGTGTTCCGGCGAACCAAGATCATGGCTCTCACCGCTCAACGAATCGGATTCCAACACCGTTTCGCTTGGAACGGCGTCGGAGACCAGCGGCGTTCCGAGAGCCAGCCTGTCCCGATCGAGCGGTTCCGGTTTGTCCAGCGTCTGCAATTGCCGCCAGATCTCGGCCACGAGTTGGGGCAAGCCCCGTCCCGTGACCCCAGAGATCACCATCACTGGGCGATTCAGTTCGCGCGACAACTGATCGGCAACTTCTGCGGAGGCGGGTAGTTCCGACTTCGAGACGCAGACGATTTCGGGGCGTGCAGCCAACTGCGGGTCATACAGATTCAGCTCCTCGCGAATCTGTTGGTAGTTCCGCAGCGGGCTGGTCTGATCGAGGGGTTCCGGTTCCACCAGGTGAACCAGCAGCCGACACCGCTCGACATGGCGCAGGAATTCGTGTCCCAAACCAGCACCGGAGTGCGCGCCTTCGATCAGTCCGGGAATGTCCGCCATGGCGAACGCGTGTTCGTCACCGACCTGAACCATCCCCAGGTTGGGGTACTTGGTGGTGAAGGGGTAGTCGGCGATTTCGGGCTGGGCGCGGGAGAGGCGGCTCAGCAGAGTCGATTTGCCGGCATTGGGCTTGCCGATGACGCCGACGTCGGCAATTACCTTCAATTCAAGGGAGATTCGCCGTTCCTCCCCCTTTTCTCCGGGTTCGAATTCGCGCGGGGCGCGGTTCGTGGGGGTCTTGAAATGGTCATTTCCCCGTCCCCCACGACCACCGCGGGCGACCACGACACTGTCTCCCACCACCGAAAGGTCGCGAAGCACATGCCCTTTCTCGCAATCGCGGACAAGTGTACCAGGAGGAACCAGAATGATGAGATCCTCAGCAGACCGCCCATGACGGTAGCTACCTTCTCCCGGACGCCCGCTGTCGGCTCTCCAGTGTTTATGGCCTGCCAGGGCGGCCAAGCTGTCAACATTTCCGGCGGCTTCAACGATGATACTGCCTCCACGTCCACCATCACCACCGCTGGGGCCCCCCTTGGCGATTTTGTATTCCCGGCGGAAACTGACGCAACCGTCCCCTCCATCCCCCCCCTTGACGTAAATCGTGATGCGGTCGAGAAACATGTTCAGTGCCTGGGGGGGGAGAAATCGAAGACAATCTCCAGCATAGAGTTCTGGCGTGGGGGGAACAAGAATCTCTCATCCCGGCAGTGAGATCCTGAATGTTCTGCAGCGCGGTCTTCAGCGCACGAAAAAAGCCGCTTCGCGGATCCCCGCGAAACGGCAGTGACACACAAGCTGAAACTAGGGAGTGACCAACGGCGTCTCGTTGGCTCCCTCGGATGAGAGTTCGAAATTGAACTCATTGGTGCCCTTGTTCACGTCTTTTTCGAACTGCGGCTCCATGAAGTACTTCCTTGGCAACTTTGAGAAGTGGATACCCTTCTCAGGCTGCATGGGCTGATCGAACTTCACTTTGCACTTTCCGACAGGAGCCCCCTTCAAATCTTTGGCGTAGAAGAGGGTGAACTTCCCTTCCTTGTCGGTCTCACCAATGGCACTACGTGCAGAGACCTGCGATTCGAAGAAGACTTTGATCCCCTCTTCCGGTTTGCCATCCAACAAGACCTTTCCGGTCACCTCGCCCAGAGGTGGGAGATCGGAGGCCCCGCCCCCGCAGCCGCTGAACGCCACCAAACCAGGCAGCAGCAACAACGCAAATCGCGAACGCAATCCTCGCATGGGTAAATCCTGGTTGTGAAACACAGTCCGCACACCAGATCTGAAGTGCCCGGTGTGCGGTTTTTTGGACAAAGATTTGCGGGGCAGACAGGAATCCTAGAACTCACCCAGAACTTCACGGCCGTAGATTGTGGCCATACCGTTCAGAGTGTTGCGGTTGATATTGTCGCTGATGAACTTCACAGAGCCGTCCCCAAGCAAAACATGGCAACCGCCGGTATGGACACTCCCAGGCCCCCAGGCGTAGGTGTGTCCCTGACCGTCATAGTTCATGTTGACTCCCCAGTCGCGAGGCAAAATGACGTGGGTATGGGTGTAGGTATGGATGAACGGACCAAAGCATGCACAGTAGGCTTTTTGAAACGGCGTTTCGATCATGAGCATCGTATTCGATACTCCATCACGAAAATCCTGCAAACGCGCCGCACCATTGATTCCGAAGGCACACTTCAAGTCCTGAGAATAGGATGTGTACATGGGGAGTCCCCAGTACTCATTGAAATCATGCACAAACCCGTAACTGGAACGCCAACCATTGGTAATGAGGTACATCGGCCCCCAGGATGCCGTCTGGTTGTAGGGCTCGTTGTAAGGGGGATCCGAAGGGCACCGATAGACCGACAACGGCTTCGAGATATTGGCCGAGTTGTCGACATACGGAGGAGAAATGCCCAGGTTGTTCCAGTCGGTCTGGCCAGTTGCCAGGTTGAAATTGATCTGGTTGTACAACGGAGTCTGGTCCAACTGCGGCAGCAACAGCAGATAGCCCGTCGTGTTACGGACGGAACCAGGTTGCATCCCATAAGTGTTACCATTGGCCCCGGCCATGTAACTGCCGGGATTAATCACTGAGGGAGGCATGACACCATGGGTGTCGTGGTAGTTATGAAGCGCCAGACCCAACTGCTTCATATTGTTTCGGCACGCAGTCCGCCGAGCCGCCTCTCGAGCCTGTTGAACAGCAGGAAGCAACAAGGCAACCAGAATGCCGATGATGGCGATCACCACCAACAATTCGATCAGGGTGAACCCCACGCGTGGGGTTCTTTTAGAACGTGAAGACATCATACGCCGACTCCCTAAAGAAAACGGGAAACAGAAAAGAACCAAAGACGACTTAAACTCGACGCGGCAGGAGCAGTCCTTGCACCAACCACGGGAAGCGACTAGGCAACGTCGAAAGTTCAAGCTTGGCAGGAAGGTCGCCAGAACAGCAACAAGATTCCCCGTCAAGAGGTCCAAGTCGGACTCTCGACACTTCAACAAATCCAAATCCGTTATGCAAGAAGAAAAAGGCGAAAATTTCCCACTTTCCGGGAAGGAACTTGCCGCTCAGTTCAAGCAGCAATTGGTAAGTCGGGAAACCGCTTGGAGGGCAACCATTGACCTCCATAGGATGGTTAGCACCACCCAATCAACCTCCCCCTTAGCAATTCAGATGCCAGAAATCTCCTGCAGAAATGAGACACAAAGAACTGTCTCGAAAAGGGGTTAATTGAGCCGCTACCAACCCCAGAACGCCCTCTTGAGATACAAAGCAGTGGATCACGACGCTCAACAGCACGACAATCTGTGCACAACCAAAGCGCAAGTCCGGGATCCTCCCTGAGATCCAAGTCGACCTTACTGGTTGTCAAATCTTCACCCGGATGGCTTGACTGAAGGAACATTGCCAGTTCCCTGATCTCGCGTTGAACGATCGGTGAGTGTTTCTTGCTTTGGACCAAGCCTGCTCAACTCGGCCAGTTGATCGTATTGGCTGATTCCCGTCGGTCGCCCGTGATGTGCTTTTGCACATATTCCAGCGCCTCTTCGACCTGATCGGCTTGAACCAAAATCAGGTCCCGTGGCTTCAACATGCGCAAGCCAGCTTCGATGGCTCGAAACTCACCTCGCGTTTCAAAAATCTCAGTGACACGAGTTGATTGAGCCAAGCCCCTCCGCATCAATGCGACGACCTCCCCATCGGCACGCCCACGCGTACACTTGTCCTCATAAATAATCACATGATCAAAGGCGTTCCCAAGGATCTCCGCCTGCTTGACGATGTCCACGTCCCGACGATCACCGGCAGCCGTGTAAACAACCAACCGGCGTTCGTGGGGCAGTTGACCGATCGCATCGATTAGGGCCAGCAGAGCATCGACGTTGTGGCCGTAGTCGACAATCAGGGTCGCCCCAGCAACCTGAAACAGATTGAAGCGGGCGGGCGCTTGGCGAGGATCTCCCACGAATTCCCGAAGTGTCTGACGAATGGCCGGCAACGGGACCCCACATGCCCACGCCGCCCCCACCGAGGCCAGAACATTTTCTACCTGAAACCCCAAGATCCCTCCCTGGGACAGCGGGATTTCGGCCAAGGGAGCCACTTCTTGCTCCCAACCCGCCTCCGCCAAAACCACAACCCCATTCCGAACACACACAGCCCGCCCCCCGCGAGCTCGATGAGCAATGATGAGGGAGTGTTCACTGCTCCGGGCGAAGAAGATTACTCCTCCCGGACAGTAAGGAGCCATCGCGACCGTCATTGGATCGGACGCGTTGAGCACAGCGAAGCCCGTGGGGGCCACGTTTTCGACGATCACGCGTTTGACTGCGGCCAACTGCTCGGACGTATCGATCCCCCCCAACCCGAGGTGGTCTCCCTCGCCGATATTGGTCACAACGGCAGCGTCGCAGAGATCGAATCCAAGCCCCTCGCGCAAAATCCCCCCCCTGGCCGTCTCCAGAACAGCTGCCTCGACCCGCGGATTCAGAAGGACAGAACGGGCGCTCTTGGGACCACTGCAGTCTCCGGTGTCGATCCGGCGGCCATCCAAAAAGATGCCATCTGTGCAGGTCATTCCCACTCGCATACCCTGGTGCCGGAACATTTGAGCGATCAGCCGAACCGTGGTGGTCTTGCCGTTTGTCCCAGTGACGGCGACCGTGGGAACCCTGCCATTTTCCGGGGTGGGAAACATCGTCTCCATGATAGCTTCCCCCACGGGGCGAGGAGTTCCCTCGGATGGTTCGAGATGCATGCGCAGCCCCGGCGCGGCATTCACCTCCACCACGACCCCCTTCTGCTCATCAAGAGGACGACCGACATCCAGACAGACGACGTCGATGCCAGCGATATCGAGCCCAATCACGCGTGCTGCGTCGACCGCACGCGCCGCCATGTCAGGATGGAGTTGATCCGTCACATCGATCGCGGAACCCCCAGTGCTGAGATTCGCATTCCGTCGCAAAACGACCACTTGTCCAAGGCCAGGCATGGAGGCGGGAGTCATTCCCTGTTCGGACAGAACCGCCAAACCGATCGAATCCAACCGCAGCTTACTCAGAGAGGTCGCATGATCCTCCCCCCGCCGGGGATCCTGATTCACCAGTTCCACGAGTTTCTCAATGGAATGGACCCCATCTCCCACAACCTGCGGAGGGACCCGGCGGGCGGCCGCCACCACCTGATCGCCGATCACCAGCAACCGGTGATCGAATCCCGGCGCGAACCTCTCCACGAGAATCGAGGAACCTTCTTCACGTGCCGCCGCATAGGCCGCCACGACCTGTTCACGGGTGGTGAGATTCACCGCCACGCCGCGTCCCTGGTTGCCATACTGCGGTTTGACAACGACCGGTGGGCCGATCTCACAGGCCGCCTCCCACGCTTCTTCAGCATCCTTGACGGGACGACCTTCGGGGACGGGCACTCCCACAGCGCGCAGCAGAGACTTGGTCAGCTCCTTGTCCTGGGCGATTGATTCCCCGATGGCGCTGGTGCGATCGGTTTCGGCAGCCAGAATACGGTGCTGCTTGACCCCCCACCCAAACTGAACCAGACTCCCTTCGTTCAATCGACGGAAGGGGATGTTGCGGCGGACCGCCGCCTTGACGATCGATCCCGTGCTGGGTCCGAGACGAATATGCTCATCATGTGAGCGGAGGTGGCGGATAAGCCCGCCGAGATCGCACTCGGCATCATGGATGGCGGCATGCAGCACTCGCCGGGCCAGGTCGACGGCCAGTCGACCAGTCTCTTCCTCCCGGTATTCGAAAATTGCCTTCCATTGCCCGGGCTCAGACAGCGCCACGGTCTTTCCAAAACTGACAGGAACCCCCGCCTGCTGCTGCAATTCAAGAGATACTCGTTCCACGGCATGGGCCAGGTTCAAGCTTCCCAGGGGTGTCTCCGCGTGCCCCGCCGCCGGGGGGGCGAAGAGTCGCGGAAACCACTGCTTCAGTCGGGCTTCAAACCCAGGAATCTCCCGCAATGGAAAGTCCATTTCCCGGAGGGCGATCACCACCTCCAACACGGTCAAACGTGTCCAGATATTGGGGCCCCGGAGGGCACGGATCTGGCGAATTTCCATGGTCTGTTCCTGACAATCTCTCGTTTTCTGTCGGCTGGGATTCTGTCTGCTGAACGAAGGCTCTGGCACGCTACCCGTCGGTCGGTTCCGGGACGGGCATTCCATTCGCCACACTACCCGGTCCGCAAGGTGCTGCCCGACGACGCGCCCCGAACCACACCCGGGCCCAGAACGTTGCCGGAAACTCCCAGCCGCTCACTCACCCATCGAACTGCGCTCTCGACCTCGTCATCTTCGGTCTGAACCAGCACGACCTCTCCCGCCTGGCTGCTCGCCAAAGCCGTCTGGAACGCCTGCTGGACGTCGGGAATGTCCACCCACTCCTGGCAGCGGGCCGACCCTTCCTGGCGGGCCCCCGCCCGAAACAACTCCGCTGTCTCGGCTGGCGAGCGATCGTTGCAGGAGGAATCGTGATAGATGAAGACCCGGTCAAAATTCCGGGCCAGCAAACGCCCCTGATCGATCAGGTCCGAGGCGCGACGGCGACGGCCGGCGGAATAGATCGCGGTGCTGCGGGGGGACGGCTCGTTGGCCAGCGCCTGGCAGACCGCCTCCAACGAATCCACGTTGTGACAGTCGTCGACAATCACCGCCACTCCACCCGCTTCAAACCGCTGAAACCGTCCGGGCAAAGCGGGGTCATCGCGGCCAAACGTCTGCAGCCCCTCCCGAATCTGCTCGAACGTCAGTCCGAGGTGCCATGCCGCTCCCACCGCGGCCAGAACATTCGCCGTCTGAAACGGCACCCGTCCTTCTCGCGTCAGCGGGATCTGGCTCAATGGCAACAGCATCGTCTCGACCCCGCCCGAAGCCACCACCAACTGCTGCCCCTCCACAAACACGCAGCGCCCCCCCGACTTCACGTGCGCCAGCAACACTTCGTGTTCACAATCCAGGCTGAAAAACGTGACCCCTCCCGCCGACAGCTCGGCCATCGAAGCCACCTGCGGATCTTCGGCGTTCAAGACCGCCATGCCTGTGGGCAGGACGACATCGACCCCACACCGTTTGACCGTCCACATCTGCTCGGGGGTGTCGATGTAAGCTTGGCCGAGATGGTCGCACCGCCCCAGGTTGGTTACGACCGCGACATCACATCGGTCGAAGCCCAGTCCCTCGCGCAGAATGCCCCCCCGCCCCGACTCAAAAACCGCGGCTTCCACCAACGGGTTGAGCAACACCTTCCGGGCGCTGCGGGGGCCGCTGCAGTCACCTCCTTCAATCAACCGTCCCGCGACTCGGATGCCGTCGGTTGACGTCTCCCCGACCACCACCCCCTGGCTGGTCAGCAAATGATTGATTAACCGGACCACCGTCGATTTGCCGTTGGTTCCCGTTACGCTGACAATCGGAATGCGGCCCGATTGGCCCGGAGAAAACAGCATCCCGACGATCGCCTCGCCGACCGGGCGCGGTTGTCCGACCGAGGGCTTCAAGTGCATCACCAGGCCAGGCCCTGCATTCACCTCCACCACCACCGCGCCCTGCTCTTCCAGGGGCCGTGAGATGTCTTTGGCCACAATGTCGAGGCCGGCGATATCAAGACCCACGGTCTTGGCCGCCAGCACCGCGTGCTCGGCCACGGTGGGATGCACCTCGTCGGTTACGTCGATTGAAAGGTTGTCGTTCCGCTGGACCAACACAACCTGGCCCGCAGGGGGCACAGACTCGGGAGTGAAGCCCTGACGCTCGAGCTGCAGCAGGGTCACTGCGTCGTACTCGATCAGGCTGAGCGGAAACGTCTCGTCGTCACCCCGACGGGGATCACTGTTCAATTGATCATCAATTAATTGCCGCAGCGTGCTGCGTCCATCAGCGGTGACAGTCACCGCCTCCCCTTTCACCGCGGCGACCAGTCGGTCTCCCACTACGAGCAAGCGATGCTCCTCCCCACGGGCGAATCGTTCGACGATGACCCCCGAGCCCTCCTTGGACGCGGCCTGAAACGCCTTCTCGATCTCGTCGCGCGACGTGAGGTTGGTCGATACGCCGCGGGCATGATTCGCATCCCGCGGCTTCACCACCACTGGCAAACCAATTTCCTGGGCCGCCTCCCACGCATCCTCGGGAGTATCCACACCACGGCCTTCGGGAACGGGAACCCCCACCGCCCGGAGCAGCGATTTGGTCAGCTCTTTGTCTTGGGCAATCGACTCGGCGATGGCGCTGGTGCGGTCGGTCTCGGCGGTCCAGATGCGACGCTGTCTGGCACCATGCCCCAACTGCACCAGGCTTCCGGCATTGAGTCGCCGGGCCGGAATTCCCCGCGCCTCGGCCGCCGAGACAATCGCCAGTGTGCTGGGCCCCAGGCAAACCCGGTCGACCAACGCCTTCAACTTCTTGACTTCGGCAGCCACATCGTAAGGGCGGTCGTAGATGGCACTGAGGAGCAGTTCGCGGCCCGCCATCAGACAGGCCCGGGCGACCTGCTCGTCCCGAAACCGCATGACCACCTTGTAGACCCCCTCTTCCGAGGTCTCCCGGGCCTTTCCAAACCCCACGGGGGTCCCCGCCAGAGTCTGCAGTTCAATCGATACATGTTCCAGGATGTGGGCGGGATACGTTCCGTCGCGCAGACGCTGGAAAAATCCCCCCCGTTCACCATAGCTGCAACGATGTTCGATCATCGTTGGCAACAGATTCATCAGCCGATCGTTGAACCCGGGAATTGATGTGGAGGGGGAATCCTTCAATTCATGCAGATCCACCCAAGCCTCCAGGACCGGATGACGGGACCAGACATTCGGCCCACGCAAGACCAAGATCTTCCGAATCTCCACGACTTCTCCCTCGGGAAAACCGGTGTCGCGGGTGCCCCCTCCATGAGGACCCCCAGATTCCGCCCGCTCTGGCGAACTCCACCCGGCGATTCACGCCCGGCAAGTCACACCTCGCGAACGACACCAGACGCCTGGCCAAAATCGCTCTTTAACAACGGGACCGTCTTGAGTCGAGCGACCTTGGTCGTGCGCAGAGCGTTCCACAGATCGGAGACGGAGTCTGTCGGGAAAAACGCAGGTCCCTCCCGGCCCCCCCTTCACCGCGATTGATGGGACACCTATTCTATCGGCCACCGCCGTTAATTTATACCACCCCGCCCTGGACCGCCCGAGGCCTGATTGTGAGCGATTCGTTCGACGACTGGTTCCGCCTGACTCCCGAACTTCGGAGTGCCATCCAGTCGCAACTCGGTCCGCGGGAACAGGTGGCTGCCGTTCTCCGACACGACCTGGGACCCGACCAGAACTACATGCCGGGCCTGCTCGTGCTGACCAATGAGCGGCTGCTCGGCTGTCTCCTCCCTCGGGATGCCGCATTGCCCCGGCCCGCAGAGTGGGTGCCCATTCCGCTCGACCAGGTCGAACAGCTCTCCCTCCGTGACCGGGGCGGGTTGGGCACCCTCGAAGTCCTGTCCCAGGATCGGCGACTGGGCGTCTGGTACTACACCATCGCCTGTGCCGAGTCAGCCAAGGAACTGGTGGATGCCTGGGGTGAGGGGCGGACCGGCAGCCCCCGGGTGCTGCCGGCCGCTCCGGATCAGGGAGTGGAGGAGGGCTTCGAACCGACCGGTGACGCCTCACTGGGATCGCTGTTGCGATTGCTGGGGTTTGTGCGGCATCGGTTTGGACACGCCCTGCTGGGGGCGGTGTTGACCATCCTGACGACCATCGCCGGGATGGTGGCCCCGATCTACCAGAAGTCGCTGATCGACGACTTCATCGCGTACGACACCCAAACCCAGTCACAAACCGCCGCCGACGCCCCCTCCGGTCAGGGGGACCCGTCACCGACCCAGACCGCGCTGACCAAACCCGAACTGCGCAGTCGAGTGATCCATTACCTCACGGTGATGGTCGTGGCTGGGTTGGCCGCATGGGCCTTCGCCTGGGCCCAGGGCTGGGTTCTGGCCTGCCTGTCGGAACGCATCTCAGCCGATCTGCGCAACCGCACCTACGAGCACCTCCAACGGCTGTCGCTCGATTTTTTCAGTGCGAAGCGGACGGGCGACCTTGTGGCCCGCATCAGCTCGGACACCGACCGCATCTGCAGCTTCCTTTCCGACAACCTGATGGATTTCGTTACCGATCTGCTGACGATCATCTGGACCATCGCCGTGCTCTTCTGGATGGATCCCATCCTCGCCACTGCGACGCTCTGCACCTTTCCGCTGGTGGCCTGGCTGACCTTCAGCATCCGCAGCCGTCTCACCCACGGTTTCTCCACCGGCTACCGCGCCTGGGGGGAAATGACCAGCGTACTGGCCGACACGATTCCCGGGATCCGGGTGGTCAAAGCCTTCGCCCAGGAACAGCGGGAGGTCGACCGCTTTCGTGATGCCAACCAGCGCATCGTCGAGGCGAACGATCGTGTGAACGTGGTCTGGACCTTCTTCTGGCCCATGGTCTCGTTCCTGAACCGGATCGGACTGATCGTCGTTCTGGCGGTCGGTTCGTGGCTTATTCTGGGGGACAGTGCCACGGTGACGATCGGCACGCTGTTCGCCTTCAACAGCTATATCGGCGCGTTCTATACCCGCCTCGAGTCGATGAGCCGCATGGCCACGAGCACCCAGAGGGCCGCGGCGAGCGCCCAGCGGATCTTTGAAATCCTCGACCGGGTCCCCAGTGTGCCGGAACCGCAGCATCCCCAGCCCGTGGGCGATTTGCGGGGGCGCATCGAAGCCCGGAACATCAGTTTCCGCTATGGCAACCGCCAGGTGATGGACGGCGTGACCCTGACCATCGAACCGGGAGAGATGATTGGCCTGGTGGGAACCACCGGTGCCGGCAAGAGCACCTTCGTGAATCTCGTCTGCCGGTTTCATGATGTTTCCTCGGGCGAAATTCTCATCGATGGCCGCGTTGTCCGTTCGTTCTCCATCTCGGAATATCGGCGCAACATCGGAATGGTGCTGCAGGAACCGTTCCTGTTTTTTGGGACGATTTCCGAGAACATCGCGTACGGCCGCCCGGAGGCGACCCGGGCCGAGATCATCGCCGCCGCCAAGGCGGCCAGAGCTCATGAATTCATTCTGCGGTTGCCCGACGGGTACGACTCGATTGTGGGGGAACGGGGCCAGACCCTCTCCGGGGGAGAGCGGCAACGCGTCTCAATCGCGCGGGCCCTGTTGATCGATCCCAGGATCCTCATTCTGGACGAGGCGACGTCGGCGGTCGATACGACCACCGAACAGCAGATCCAGGAAGCACTCGACAATCTCACCCGGGGACGGACGACCATCGCCATCGCCCACCGCCTGAGCACGCTGCGGCAGGCGAATCGCGTGGTCGTGCTGGAACAGGGGCGCATCGTCGAGGTCGGCAGCCATGAGGAACTGCTCTCCCGCCGGGGGAAATACGCCCAGCTTTACGAAGCCCAAATGCGTCACGGGCAGATGCAAAACCCCGAGGCCGCCAGTGAAACGGTTCCGGTCGAACTCCCCAAGAGCATCAAGTCGCAGCGCGAGGAGTTGGGTTAACAACAGCAGCCCCGTGCGCCAGACTGTCCGCGTCCGGCACCACCACCCGGAAGGCGCATAGCCTCCGGCGCGCAGGTTGAGTGTCGCGGCTCGGGTCCCGGCGCTGCAGCGCAAGCCGCTCCGTGCCGCTTCCACCGGCCCGCGCCCCCGTGGAGGTGCTCGTGCCAATAAATCGCCGGGTCACGTCTCCGGGGGCGGTTCAACCGGTTTGGTGTAGTACTGCGAGAGATCAAGGGTCCCGCGGGTTTCCGCCTCCAACAGCTGGATCCGTTTTTCCAGTTGCGACAGCTTGGCCTGCAACGCGGGCACCTGCTGCTCCAGCCCCATTTCCCGACGAGGCCGGGGAACGCTGGGGTAGCCCAATTGCCGTTGCAGCGCCGCAAACATGTAGAGCGGTTCCTTCCCCAGGTTGGCCTTCGCAATGCGACCCTCGCGGGGGCCGAACAGAACCGGGTGGGGGCTGGTCCAGGTGGGATCGCCCTGCATGCGGCGGCGATCTTCGACGAACTGCTGGGACGATCGGTAGATCAATTCCCCAAAGTCGGTCGCCCCCAATTGCAGCCGGGCCCGCAGGATCCATTCCCTCCAGGGAGTTCCCGCGAAATGCGGATCGGCCGCCATGGCCGCCATGCCCCGGTCATAGCCCAGGCGATTGCGGCTGATCGACTCGAACTGATACACGAATAACCCGGCCGGGGTGGCCCCCTGAGCCTTGTAACCCGCCTCATGCTGCAGGATTTCCAGGGCCGTCAACTGGTCGAACTTCGAGCGATCTTCTTCGGCCCGCTGGAAGACAAACGTCTGGAACTCCGTGAAGTAGTGCGGCAACCGCGACATTCCCTGACTGAGGCGCCCGTGCATCCCGACTTCACCCCGCAGGAACTCGATGACAGTGGGAAGCCGGGTGGTCGTCAACACCTCTTCATGAATCGTCGACAAGACCTCCTGGGCTGGCAGGTTTTCGAGCAATCGTTCCCGAAACACGCGAAAAAAGTACGTCTGTTCGATGTACTCTTCCCGGTCCAGGGAGGCGTGCGTAGTGGTTTTTTGGTCCGAGGTCATGGAGCGGCCGCCTCGATCTGGATCAGTTTTTTCCGTTCACGGGCCGCCTCCTTCGTCTGCCCCGCCTCCTCCAGGAATTTCACCAGGTCCCGACGCAGGGGAACCAGCGCGGGGGCCAACTCCAACCCCTGCCGCGCCGCTTCAATCGCAGTGGGCAGATCCTGAAAGACCGCCGCCATCACCGCATAGCGGGCATACACCTCGGCATTCCAGGGATTCACCTCAATTGCCCGCTGCAGATACTTCAGTCCGTTCGCGAAGTCGCCGGTCCGGTAACAGGCGATCCCCAGCATCTTCAGGGTCTCTTCATCCCGGGGAGCGTAGGGGAGCGCCTTCTCAAACCACTCCCGCGACTCGGCGTCTCGCCCGGCGAGGTAGTGCACCGCCCCCAGCGCCTGCAGAACCCGATGGTCGGCCGGCTGCTCGGCGTGAGCCCGTTTCAGAACCTCAACGGTTCCCAGCAGCTTGCGGGGATCCTGCGCGATGAATGTGTAGGCCTCTTCGGCGGAGGCCAAACCCTGGGCCCGCAGCGCCTCCCAAGACTCCAGTCCCTGTCCCATGTGTGCAAAAAACACCAGGGGAGATTCATCGGGGCGATCACTGGGAGGGGGCCCCGGGCGACGCCTGACACGGTGATCCGTCTGCGAGGTGTGCGCGATGTCCCCCGCGGCCCGACGCGGCATGTGACACTGTACGCACGAGCCACGAAATGGCTCGGCCAGCTGGTCGGACCGGGGTGCGGCACACCCCTCCGACCCGTGGCACTCGGCACAGCGCCGGTTGAAAAACACCTCGTTCTCGCCCGATTCGGGCACACCGTGCGGGTCATGGCAGCTGATGCAGCTGAACTTCCCTTCACTCTCCTGGAAGCAGCGACTGGAATACATCTCCTGCACGTGACTGACCGCCTTGTCGGGGGTCCCTTCCGAGGTGTCGTCGGGATGGACCAAAATGGTCAGCACCTCATCCAAACCCTGTCCGGGACGAAAGTCGAACACACTGCGCCCATACCTCGGAACGCGCCGCGCCAAAAGGTGACACTGAAAGCAGACGCTGTCCCGTTTCCAGGGTTCGAGCTTGTCCGGATTGACGATCTTGAGATCGGTGCCGGGGGCCGGCCTGACCCCACCCTCCAACATCTCGATGTGGGCACGGCCGGGACCATGGCAGCGCTCACAGCCAATTCCGAACTCCAGAAAGTGGGGAGCCCGATAGACATCAGGCGTATTGGCATCGGCGACCTGCATCCGCCCCGCATGACACGAGAGACAGTCGTCGGTCACACGCCGTTCGAAACGTGTGGCCGATACGTCGAGAGAGTATCCGGGGGACAGATCCCACTTCTCCCCCTGGCGATACCACGAGATGGGGGATTGATAGAACCGCCCGCCTCGGTCGATCAGAAACGACTTTCCACGGACACCCGACCCCAGCGTGTAGGGGACCTCAACCGTCTGCTCCACCACCACCCGGCGACGTTCGTCGCGCAGAATCTCGCGATGAACCACCGTGTCCACCGCACAGTCGACCGCATACTCAAAGGGACCGGTCTGAAAGTGAACAGGGCTGTCGGGCGAGACCCGCGGTACATCCTGGGGATGGTTGACCGACGCGGCCTGAAACATGGGGTGCCGTTCATATCGTTGGGCAATCTCAGCATGGCAGACCGTGCAGGCCGCCGAGCCCACGAACTGATCCGCATCGGCAGGTGCCGCCGGTTTGGGAGGAGCGGGCAGCAGTGCGACCGCTGCACCAGTTCTCGCGCCGCCCGGTTCCCAATTCCACCACGAACCCACCGCCAACGCCCCCAGCACGGCCAGGGCCAGGCCAACAATCCAGAGGGTCCGAGAGCGTTTCAACCGAGCCATGCGCGGGCGAGAGCCAGAGGTGCCGTCGAAGAATCCTGTACGATGTTAACACTCGGGCCGAGCCACCGTCGCCCGATTTCCGCTGAATTTCGGCAGGGAAGCCACCAGGCCGCAATCACGACCGTGTTTCCCGCAGGAGGCATCGAGAATCCCAGCCTTGGGCGGTCGGGGCAGGCTCTGTCGGTCAGGTCGGGGCTACGGTACCATAAATCCGTAGTAATAGACGAGCAATCCCGTCACGGCGGTCCCCGTGATGTCGATCGCCGACAGCCAACCCAGAATCTTGTGCAGGCGACTGTGCGCCGCCGGTCGGGCCGGGGTCGGGAACCGCCGCCAGGCCAGAAGCACCGTCGCCGTCCACAGAAACACGGTCGAGATCGCAAAGAACAGGTGCACGAACAACAGCGAACGGAAGCTGGCCAGTTCCTGGGGATCGAGTGGGCGCGACCGCTTGGCAAGGATTGCGTTCACCCCTCCCTGCCACTGCATGTCGACCTCGAACAGTCCCACCGCCAGCAGCAGCACCGCGGCCAGCAGCAACTGCAGCCGCTTATGCAGCTGATAATTGCCCCCCCAGCGCACGACACCAATGTTGAAGATCAGTAGAGGGACCACCACGAGCAGCGCACAAACCACCACATCCAGCATCAAAGAGGCCGGATAGCCCAGAAAACCGTTCGACATGAAATGAGCCGGGAAGAAGGTTGACGGTCGAGTCCACACGTGCCGCGAGATGCCCGAAACCGCCACGGCGTGATCGATCGGGCCGCGGGAACCGCACGCATCGGTATCGGCCGAGGCATGGTCTGGCGAATCGCACCCATCGTTCTTAATATAGGCTTTCCGTCCAGTCTTCCCCAGCCACACCAGCCACGCAACATGGTTGCGCTGAAGATTTGGCATTTGACTTCCCCGCCTCATCACGAGACCGCCCCATGCGCCTGTCGCGACTCGATCGTTTCCTGGCAATCCCACTTGCGATCGGCCTTCTGGCTGGTCTCTCGGTCGTCTCGTTCGGGGCGGATGCTCCCGAGAAGCCGGCTCGGATGCTGATGGTGACCACCTCCAAGACGTTCACTCACGATCCGGTCCGCCGTAAAGATCAGCAGTTGGCTCCCGCGGAAGTCGCGGTGACGCAGATCGGCCAGCAGACCAAGCTGTTCACCGTCGATTGCACTCAGGATCCGGTCGCCGACTTCACTCCCGAGAATCTGAAGAAGTATGACCTTGTGTTCTTCTACACCCAGGGGCCGAGCCTCGAGATTCCCGAGCCAGCGCTCGATTTCTTCTTCAACACCTGGCTGAAGCAGAAGGGGCACGGCTTCATCGCCACTCACTCGTCCACCGACACCTACGGCGGCTACAAGCCGTACTGGGACATGATTGGCGGAACCTTCGACGGGCATCCCTGGAATGCCGGCGACACCGTCACCATCACCGTGCACGACAAGAACCACCCCGCGACAAAGGTCTGGGGAGATGAGTTCCAGATCCGGGACGAAATCTACCAGTACAAAAACTGGCAGCCCGAGAAGGTCCGCGTGCTGATGAGTCTGAACATGGCCAAGACCGGCACCAAGAAACCCTACCACGTCCCCGTGGCGTGGGTGAAGAACTATGGTGACGGCCGGGTCTTCTACACCAACTTGGGTCACAATGCTGAAACCTGGGCCAATCCCAGGTTCCGCGACTCACTGATCGGCGGGATCCGCTGGGTGATGGGTCTGGAGATGGGGGATGCCACCCCGAATCCCGAAGTCTCGAAGGCGTGGCACGAGAAGTCGGTCTCCGACGCCGCCGGCAAGTAACACGACCTGGTCTTGAGCAGCCTGTCGCAGCGGGAAAAGGCTTCGACAGGCTGCCGACATTTTGCAAAGGATGGCCCCCACCGTGACGACCGTATCCGCACCGATGCTGCTGGACGGCGTTGAGATCGTCGACACCTTCGCCGAGGCGTTTCCCATCACCGGGACGCGGTTGATCATCACCGCCTGCTCGCGCAAATGGGCCTGGACGGCGGCCACGGTTATGACGGGAAATGCCACCAGCGTCATCGCCTGTGATTGCGAAGCGGGAATCGAGCGATTTCTATCGGAGTCCGAAACTCCCGACGGCCGCCCCGGTGTCAGCGTGCTGGCGTTCGCGTTCAGCCGAGACGCCCTGGCAAAAGCACTGGTCCATCGCGTCGGCCAGAGCGTGCTTACCTGCCCGACCACCGCCTGCTTCAATGGCATCACTGAGTGTGCACCTGATCGGCAGATCTCGGTAGGAGGACAACTGCGATTTTTCGGAGACACGTGGCAAACCTCCAAGAAACTGGGCGATCGGCGTTTTTGGCGGGTTCCCGTTATGGATGGCGAATTTGTCTGCGAAGAGAAGCTCGGCACGGTGAAGGGAGTGGCCGGTGGCAACCTGTTGCTTCTGGCGAGCGATCCAGCCGCAGGCCTTGCGGCGGCCGAATGGGCGACCCGGGCGATCCGCCGGGTCTCCGACTGCATTCTGCCATTCCCCGGTGGGGTCGTCCGGTCGGGAAGCAAGGTTGGCTCCAAGTACAAGACACTCAAGGCCAGCACCAACGAAGCTTATTGCCCCACGTTGCGCGGGGTTGTGAATTCTGAATTACCTCCGGAGATTACAGCCGTCTACGAGATTGTGATCGATGGGCTTTCCGAATCGGCGGTCGCCAATGCCATGCGGGCCGGATTGCATGCGGCCTGCCGCCACCCCGGCCTGCTCCGGGTTACCGCGGGCAACTATGGTGGCAAGCTGGGTCCCTTTCACTTTTCGTTGCGCGACCTGCTGACCTGACCTTACCTTCAGGTCGGTCTGGCTGTCGCTCGACCAGCCATTCATGAGCGACACACCCGATATCGAGTCTCGCCCTTCTGCATCCAGGTTGCCAGAGCCCTGGCGCTGGGGGCTGTACCTCGCCATCATTGCCTTCGCAGCGGGTCAGGGCTGGGCCCAGATCCGCATGGCCACCGTCAAGTACAGCCCAGACCGCTGGCAGGAAGCCCGCCCTCCACACACTCCTTTCTTCAGTGCCAATGATCGCTCTCGCTGGTGTACGGTCTGGTCCCTCGCTGAACGGGGAACCTGGCAAATTGATGAGATCATCACCCGCCCCGGGTGGGACACCATCGACAAGGTCCACGTCGATGGGCATTTTTATTCGTCCAAGCCCCCCTTTGTCGCTCTGCTGGCCACACCCGTCTATCTGACGGTCCGGCGAATAACCGGCAATACGCTCGACTCACAACTGCATGATTCGGCCCATGCCGTCCTGCTGTTATTCAACCTGCTTCCCTGGGTCCTGGCCCTCGTGGTACTGGCCGGACTGCTCGAGCGCTTCGCACAGTCCGAGTTCGCCCGCATCTTTGCCCTGCTGTTGGCCGCAACCGGCACCTTCCTCACTCCGTTTCTCATCACGCTCAACAATCATACCCCGGCCGCGATCTGTCTGATCTTCTCGCTGGCCCCACTGTGCCGGTTGATGACGGGCCCGGTCCATCCGCTGCACTTTGCGATTGCGGGCTTTTTCGCCGCCAGTTGTACGTGCTGCGAACTTCCCGCCGCCCCTTGGGGTGTCGTCGCGTTCGCAGTCGCCTGCCGCGCGGGTTGGAGGCCAACCCTGACATGCTTTGTGCCAGCAGCGCTAATTCCTCTGGGCATTTTTCTTGCCAGCAACTGGCAGGCCACGGGCAGTCTGGTTCCCACCTATGCATCGTTTGGAGCCGCTGAGAACAATCCCTATCACTACATTGTTGGGGGTATTCCCAGTTACTGGCTCAATCCCTCCGCCATCGATCGGGGAGAATCGTCGCCTTGGGTGTACCTGTTTCATTGCACATTCGGACACCACGGAATCTTTTCCCTGACGCCGATCTTTCTTTTGTCCCTCCTCGCGTGGATGACACGGTCCAACTATCGGGACCCCATCAGCAAATTCGTTCTGACAAGTGGCCTGGGGCTGACGATCTGGGTCCTGGTGTTCTATGTATCGCGCACACAGAGCCTCAATTACGGTGGCGTCACCAGCGGATTGCGCTGGGCGTTCTGGCTGATTCCCCTGTGGGTTCTGGCCATCGTCCCCGTGCTCGACCGCTGGCAAGATTCCCGGATTCTGCATGTCGTCGCCGCCACACTGCTGGGAGTCTCGGTCTTCTCGATCACAGTCCCGCGTGACAATCCCTGGCAAGCTCCCTGGTTGGTTCCACTCTGGGCCCAGTGGTTCCCACCAGCCAGACAGAACTCGCCGCCCATCGAGGCCTCACCCTCTTGGATCCTCAGTCCTCCCCAACTGGACGAGCCCCAGCGTCCATTGGTCGCCCGGTATGCCGCGCTCGGAACGTCCGGCGGCGTCCGGGAATTCACCCTGACATTCGCGCGTTCCACTGCCACTGGCCCCCTGCTCTGTCGGGTTGAGCCCCTCGCCGCGCTGCTGCCGGGTGTCGAACTTCCCCCTGCGGCGACACTCGAATTCGCGTTTCCAGCCCCCTTTCCCAGCGGCCCAAGGGAAACCAATTCAACCTCGGCTCAACTCAATCCCCCCGAATCGAACCAGGCCGAGGGAGCCGCCGACGAACTTGTCCAGAAGTTTTTCAACGGGCTGCCGTCAAACGTGACATACCGTATCGATCCCCGTCCCCGTTACATCAAAACTCGCCTCCGGGACGACGCGTTCGAATGTCGGCTTGTTTCGGCATCGGTCCTGCAGCAGGCGGCCCCCCATCTTCCCCAAGCCCGCTACCTCCGCCAGGTCTGGTGGTGCACCGAACTTCCCTGGGGAGCGGTGCAGATCGAAGACACAGTGGCCGATGCCGTCGACAATTCCGTCATCGCCCGTTCACGTTGGCGGCTCTCCGCCTGGCCAACCCAGGACGAAGGGCCTCCCTCGCGGTAGCTGCCAATTGGTCGTGGGGACTCAACGTAGCCAGTCAGCCAAAAACAGTTGACTGCTTCCGTCCGCCGCCCGGGTCGAAGTCCACATCAGTTGCTTTCCGTCCGGACTGAATACCGGCAACACATCCATCTTCTCGTGATCGGTGACTTGGGTCACAACGCCCCCTTTGGGCCGCTCCCTGCTCCAATCAATTTCCATGGTGAACAGGTGGAAGGTGCCCCGGCCAGTGGTGTAGTCGGCACCCGACCAAATCAGATACTTTCCCGACGGATGGAAATACGGGCACCAGTTCACGTGCTTGAGGTTGTTGGTCAACTGCACCTCGACCTGCCCGTCGACGGAAATCAGGTACAGCTGCAGCATGTCCTTTTCTTCCCGATCACTCCGGAAAACAATCCACTTCCCGTCCGGTGAGAAAAACGGACCACCGTCGTAGCCCGGCGCGTTGGTGATCTGCCGCACCTCGGTGCCGTCGGAATTCATGATGTAAATATCGGGGTCACCATCCCGGGTCGACGTGAACACGATTTGCCGACCGTCGGGAGAGAAGCTTCCCTCCGCATCGTAACCAGCGGCATCAGTCAAACGGTGCAGTCCCGTGCCATCGAACTTCACCGTGTAGAGATCCATGTGAGGATCGAAATCCCACTGATACCGCCGACGCCCTCCCTTGGCCGCCTCTTCCCGGGCCTTCAATTCGGTCACGTCAATCTGGGGATCGGTGTGGCTGGAGGCGAAGAGTATTGTCTGCCCATCCGGAGAGAAGTAGGCACATGTTGTGCGCCCGCGTCCAGTAGAGACCAGCCGCGGTTGTTGCGAATCCTTCGGCTGCGTATAGATCTGATAAAACGGGTAGCCGATCGGGTACGCCTGATACACAAGCTGCTTTCCGTCGGCAGAGAAGTAACCCTCCCCGGCCCGCGGCAGTCCCTGGGTGACCTGCCGCAGATTCGCCAGGTATTTCGATTCTCCGGCCGTCAAAGCTGGAGCGGGCCCGGACTGAGCCCTCGACACTGAACCGGAAAGCACAGCAACCAATCCCAGGGCCAGACGTACAGCGGTGTGCATCGCAGCAACTCCTCGTTGAGAACAGTTCCGATGTGACGGTTCATTCTAGAAGGCAACCCGCCGTGTGTCGCATCCCCTCGAATGACGAAAACTCTGGCGGGAAGGGTAAACTTTGTCGGTCGGGAAGTTTCCGGAAGCGTTGTCGGTTGTAATTGGGGGCGGGGCGCGTTCAGGGGAAGGCCCCAGGTTGGTGGGATTTGTACTCGCGAGGTCTTTCCCCGGTATTCGATACGAGAAGGGTCCATTGTGCCCCTCCGCCCGCCCGCTCGATCGCGTGTCGGCAGACCTGCCCCCCAGACGGCATGCTGTCCCGATTTTACAAGAACTCCAGCCGCACCATCCTATGGCTGCTCGCCCTGTCGTTCCCGTTCATCCACTGGCAAGCCCAGTCGATCCGGTCGAACAACGACATTGAGACATGGCTCCCCGTGGAGTCCCCTGTCCGGGCCGCGTACGAGCAGTTCAAACGCGACTTCGGTGTCGAGGACCTGGTCATGATCGGCCTCGAGACACAGCGTGTCTCCGAGCGTCAGATTGAAGCCCTGTGCGGCCGACTTGACCGGCTGCCCGGCGTTCGCCAGTGTTGGTCTCCGGGTCGGCTGCGGGGCACCATGACCGAGATGGGTGTTCCCGAAGAGCAGATTGCACAGCGTCTGCGGGGCCTTGCCGAATCGGACGATGGCCATCTTGCCGGCGTCGCCGTGCTGCTCTCGGCTGCCGGTTTGAAAGATCGTGCGGGAACAGTCCGCGATGTCGAGGCCGAACTGAAGTACGCGGGTCTTTACGGACCTCATACGGCACTGTCCGGCGGGCCGGTGGTCATCACTGAGATGGATCGCCTCGGTGGGAAGAAAGAAAACACCAAGTTCTTCCTCATCACGCTTGTCATCTGCCTGCTCCTTCTGCGGTACTGGGTGAACGACTGGAAGCTCGCTTTTTCGGTCCTGGCCCTCACGATCTGGACCATTGACTTCACCCTGGCGGTGTTCAAGTGGTGCGGCGGTGAAATGAACTTCATCCTCGGCGCCCTGTCGGTGATGGTGATGGTCTTCACCCTCGAAGCGTCGATTCACGTCATCCACTACTTCCGCGAGTCGCAGCACTCCGCTGACACCCTGGGATCCGCCCTCACGCTCTGCTGGCGGCCCTGCCTCATCTCGCTGATGACCACAGCCGTGGGCCTGTTTTCGGTCAGTGTCACCGACATCGTCCCCGTCACCCAGTTTGGCTACGCTGCCGCCCTCGGAGCCGTCATCGCCATGGCCGGCGGGCTGACGATCACCCCGGCCATCCTGGCTGTGCTGCCGCAGAAACCAGGGGAGGATCATGCTGAAGAGGGTCTGGTCTTCGCCCGACTGGCCCATTGGCTCCTCCCTCGTCACCGTCAGGTCACGGTCGCCTTCCTTCTCGCTGGCGCGGTTGGTCTGGTGGGGCTGAACTGGCTGGAAACGAAGATCGAGCCTCTTGATTTCCTGCCGCAAAACAGCCAGGTCGTTACCGATGTGAACCGCATCCGCGAACACCTCACCAGCCTCGACTCGATCGAAGGGGTTGTCGAATTCAGCGACCCCGCCCAGCCCTTCACCGAGCGGCTGGAAGTTGTGCGGCGGCTGGAACGGAAACTGTCCGGGCATTCCGCAGTCCGGCATGTGATGTCGGCGGCGATGTTCTTCCCCGACCCTCTCCCGGACAATCCGATGAAGCTGCTTCCCATCCTGCAGAAAGCGCAGGCCCAGAGCAGCACCTCCGATTTCGTCGTCGATGGACAACGGTCTTGGCGGATCTCGGCCCGCATTGAGTGCCCCGCAGGCCAGAATCTCTCGCAGGTCTATGACGAACTCAACGCACTCGTCGCCGGTGAACCTCTGCGGCTGACCGGTTTGGCCCCTCTGATCGAACAGGCCCAGCACGAGATGCTGAATGGTTTCTGGAAGAGTTTCACATCCGCCTTCCTCGTCATTGGGCTGGTGATGACAATTGCTCTCCGCTCGGTTCGCATCACACTCCTCGCGATGCTGCCCAACGTGCTGCCCATGGGAATCATTTTCGGATTGCTCGGCTGGATACGGTTCCCGGTCGACATCGGGATGATGATGACCGGCAGCATCGCTCTGGGGATCTCCATCGACGGCACGTTCCATCTGCTGGTGCGTTACCGCGATCAACTCCGGACCGGGATGAGCAACCTCGAGTCGGTGCGGGTCGCCCTGGTCGCGACCGGAGGTCCGATCTTCGAATCGATCGTCGTCTCCAGCATCGGCATGCTGGCTCTGGCCATGAGCAGTTTCGCCCCCACCTACCGTTTCGGCTTGCTGATGGCTGTGCTGTTGTTGGCCACCCTGGTCGGCGATCTGCTGCTGCTTCCCGCCCTGCTCTGCTTCGGCGGTGACTCGTCCCGCACCAAAACCGACGTGCCTCCTCCAGTGTTCCTCGAAAAAAACCGGAAGGTTCCCGTGTCGGTCGCAACTCGAGACAAGGTTGCCTGAACGTCTGCTCAAGGCTTGCTTCTGAACCATGGCCTCGGTCCGGCGGGCAATTGACCCCCCGGACTTGGCCCCTAAAATGGGAGTTTCCATTGGTTTTCCTCCCGGGTTTTCCTCCCGGGTTTTCGGAAAACTCTCCGCGAGGGATGTGAGTGAACCGCGGAGTCGCCTCGAACCTGTGTGAAGCCAAGGTCGGCTTGATCTCCAGTCATGCCCCTT
>JBKDUK010000066.1:0-2124 GCA_046339535.1 Planctomycetaceae bacterium
GTTCTATTTTTTGCCATCGGTGCACATCCGCGTGGTCAATGATTTTTTTGTTTTGGGCAAATGCGATTTGTGTTGAGAAAAAGCAAAGTAAAAGGAGACGAAACATAGAATATTAAATGTGATAATATAATAATGTGATAATATGATAATGTGATAATGTGATAATGTGATAATGCCGTGAGGACATAGCGAAGAGGTGTCATTGTCTTGTCCTGAAATAAGTTGACAAAAACAACCTGTTTTAGGCAATGCAAAGTAAAACAAAAAGATTCAAACGGTACAGCGAATCATATAAGGATTCCGTGTTGACCGAGTTTTTATCTGGATCGGAGAGCATCTATTCCATTAGCCGCAGATATGGCCTTGGGGGCATGACGCTCAGCCGCTGGCTGCTGTCGAGGGGCATAGATTGGCGAGTTGAGCCAATTGATTTACCTTTGGGCGCTGACATGAAAGATTCAAACAAAGAGACCCAAAAACAGTGGGAGGCAGGGCTTCCGGAGGACGTTTCGGCGCTCAAGCGCCTGCTATCACAAGAGCGCCTGCTTAGGCAGGCGGCCGAGTTGCGCGCAGAGGTTGCGGAGAAGGTCATCGAGGTGGCCGAGCAGGAGTTGAAGTTGGACATCAGAAAAAAGTCCGTAGCCAAGTAGTTTCCCAGATGAGGGCGGATCATCCGGGCGAGCCGATGGGCCGCCTGTGCAAACTGCTTGGCTGTTCTAGACAAAACTGGTACAAACATAAAAAGCACGAGAGTAAAAAAGCATTAGAGTTGGAGATTGTGGTGCAGATGGTAAAAGAGTGGAGAATAAAGCAGCCCAAGGTCGGGACGCGCAAGTTGATGATCCACCTGCGCGAAGGCCTTGAGCGCAACGGCATCAAGATCGGGCGCGATGCCCTCTTTGCCCTGCTGGACAGCCGCGGGCTGTTGGTCCGCCGCAGGAAAAAGAAGGCCGTCACCACCGACTCGAACCACCCCTACAGGAAGTACCCCAACCTTGTCAAGGACTTCATCCCATTGAGGGCCAACGAATTGTGGGTCTGCGACATTACGTACCTTGATACCCTGGAGGGCTTTGCGTACCTGTTCCTGATCACCGATGCCTACTCGCACAAGATCGTCGGCCACTGCGTGGCCGAAACCCTGGAGGCCCGCTGGGCCATCGCCGCCCTGCGGCAGGCACTGGCCCAGCGCACATCGGACCATGTGCTGTTGCACCATTCCGACCGCGGCTCGCAGTACTGCTCGCAGGACTACGTGGGTATTCTGAAGGAGCACTCGGCGGCCATCAGCATGACAGAGAACGGAGACCCCTATGAGAACGCAGTGGCAGAACGCATAAACGGGATCATCAAAAATGAACTCCTGCCCGATGCCCTGCGATCCAAAAAAGAGGCCCGACAACTCATCGCACAGGCCGTCGAGACCTACAACAACGTCCGCCTGCACGCCAGTGTCGATATGCTTACCCCGGCCATCGCCCACACCATGACCGGACTGCTGAAAAATCACTGGAAACCAAAGGCCAAACTCAAAAATGCCGCATGACCCAATCCGCCACGACCGCAAAAAAGACCCTTTCCCACAATTCCAACAACCCTTCGACAAAAAACTTTAAAGGGTTTTTTGTCGGGGTGTTGAAATGTGGAAAACGAATCCCCGTCCTTTCTCAGGGCTGTCAACAGCACTCAGGATTAAACCTAAACCGTTGTCAACCAATCCAAGGATTAAAACTTTTTGTCGTGTCATCCCTTTTTAGGACTATTTATCATTTATTAACCTTTTGTCAACTCTTTTTAGGACGAGTCATGATAATGAGGTGAATGTGATAATGAGCGCATCGGATCAGGTTATTTTTTTAAAATTTCAGAAAAAGGATTCAATATGATAGATACACCATTGAACAATAAAGAAAAAAATCAACTGGATGAAGCCCTCGGGGGCCAAATATCCGAACCACCTTTTCTATTCACAACTATTATTCAGACTATGAAACAAACAGATTTGATCGCAACACCACGCCCTTTGCTCAGCCGCTCGCTTTCAGGAGTATTTACTGCCTGCCTGGCAGCCACCATTTTCCTGGTTTTGGGCTATTTTATCGGGGTCGCAAAGCCTGTCCAATC
>JBKDUK010000067.1:0-2724 GCA_046339535.1 Planctomycetaceae bacterium
ATGTTGTGGTGGGCAACAAGAAAGGGACGTTTCTGCTGACCCAGACCCGGAAAAAGGTCTCGGCTGAGGAATTTGAAAAGGCCCGTCCGAAGCGGCAGTGAACCCCGCCGGTGCGGTGCGGTCGTGGGCCTTCTCGCGGAATGCGGCGTGGTGTGGCCCGACCGGTAAGAACCAACACGCCCGGAATCACCAACAAGAGGATCAGACGATGCCGAACCAGCGCCGACGTGTGTTCGAGAGAAGTTTCCGGATCGCCACGGCCGCCGGCATCGCGGGCCTCGCCTGGCTGTTCATGGCGGGCCCGCTGTCGGGTGAGGAATACGTCACCCGCGATTTCAGGGTGACACGGGGGACCGAAACACTGGGCGTGCGGGTTTTCAGTCCCCCCGAACAACGGCTCGCGAAGCAACCGTGGATGCTGCTGAACTTCGCGACCGACCGCCAGACCTCTCTGACCGGCGCCCCGTACAACATGGCGGTGGAGGCGTTTGTGAAGGCGGGCCACCGCGCCGCGAGCTTCGACCTTCCCGCGCATGGCGAGCGGGTTGACGCCCGGGGTTCGGGGATCGACGGAATGTGTGCCCGGTTTTTGGCGGGGGAGGACCCGTTTGTGCAGTTCGCCGCCGATGGGAGCGCGGTGATCGACGCGCTCATCGAGCGGGGCGAGGCGACCGCCGACCGGATCGTGGTGGCGGGGACCTCACGGGCGGGCTATTGCTCTCTGCGGCTGGCGGCGGCTGAGCCGCGGGTGAAAGCGGTCGCGGCGTTCGCCCCGGTCACCGACTGGCGTGTCCTGCGTGAGTTCGCGGCGGTTCGGGAGCGGAACGATGTCGCGGAACTGGCGCTCGAACACTTCCGCCAAGACCTGGCCGGGAAGTCGATTTATATCGCCATCGGCAACCACGACCTGCGGGTGGGGACCGACGCCTGTGCCCGGTTTGTCATGAAGCTGGCCGAGGTGGAAGGAACCGCCGAGGGAAAATCCCGGCTGCAGTTTCTGATTGTCGACGACTCGGAAGGGCACAGTCTGGACAATCGCTGGCGAGACCGCGGGTCTCAGTTTCTGCTGGATGCCACATCGCGGTGATGAAACTGCCAGGCTCGCCAGAGGATGAGACCGAAGGGGAGCCACCAGATCAGGTCATTGGTGAGATTGACCCAACCAGCCCCCCAGGGGAGGATTCCCCGGACCGCGGCATCAACAAACCCGATGGGCCCAAAGATTTTTCCGAGGAAGCCAACCAGCACCACCGGCCAGTGAATGAGCGGCGCGCGGGCGGCCGCCAGATAGCCAATGCCATAAACCCCGACGATCATCCCGATACACTGCCACAACTGGGGAAGTGGCTGGGGGGGATACTGAAACCACTCGAGCGTCTGATGGGGCCAGAGGATCACCAGGGTTCCCCACACGAGGTTGTAGATTCCCGCGAGGGTGAGTGTGGTCCCCATCCAGCGGGGAGCCGTCTCGAGATTCGCCATGATGAAACGTCCCGCAGAAAACAGTGAACCAGGAAAGCTGGGGGATCGTAGACAGAGCGTCAGGTCCCGGTGACGCCGGTCCGGCGAGCCCGAGCACACAGAGCCGCGCCGGGGCGGTGACCACGGCCCCTGACGGGGGGTGTCCAACGGTGATTCGCGACCCCGGTTTTGCGAAGCTCCTGGGCACGGCATACAATGGGGAGGAGAATTGTTTGTCCCGTTCGTGAAGAGCGTGTCGTCACCGCGGTGTTTGAAAGGTGTTGTCGCGTGTCGTATTCGCTGCTGGCCATTCTGCTGCTGCTGGTGGGGCTGGTGCTGCTGGTCGCCGAGGTATTTATTCCCTCGGGCGGGGTCATTCTGGTGCTGGCACTGGCGAGCATTGCCGGATCCCTTGGCTGTGGCTGGCTGGCCTGGATGCCGGGGCGGCCGCTGGCGTTCTGGTCGCTCGTGGGGGCGTTGGGGATCCTGGCTCCAGCCACCCTGGTCTCCGCGTTTCGCTTCTGGCCCGAGACGGCGATTGGGAAGCGGGCGTTGCTGGAGGGACCGGCTCCGGAAGATGTCATTCCGTTCGGACGGCAGGCGAGTCGGCATGAGTCGCTGGTGGGCCGGACGGGCCAGACGGTGACCGTGCTCAACCCGGCCGGCATGGCCCTCATTGACGGCAGTCGCGTCCATTGCCAAAGTGAAGGAATGATCATCCCCGCGGGAACCCCCGTGCGGGTGGTTGGTGCGAGACACAACCATGTGACCGTGCGGGAATTCGATCCGGCGGCCCATTCCGTTCCCCAGCCTGATCCCCCCCCGAACGCCGAGGGGGGAAAGGCTTCCGGGGCGGATGCGGGAGCGGTCACCGACCTCGATTTTCCTCTGGCCTGAGCTGGCTGATTTCGCGAAGCGGCTGACTGCCGTCTGGTTCTTTCCGCCACCTGTTTACCGCGCAGTGATCCCCATGCACGCTCCCCCCCTGTTCGCCCTCATTCCGCCGGCACTCCTGTTTGGCGGGGCGCTGGTCCTGGGCCTGATCGGCCTGATCCTGCTGTTTCTGTTCATCCAGTACTTTTCCCTCTGGATCCAGTGCCGGATGACGAAGGCGGGCATTTCGTTCATCGACCTGGTGATGATGCGGCTGCGGAAGGTCGACAGCGCAACGATCGTCCGCGGCAAGATCATGGCGGTGGTGGCGGGGCTGACCCGGGAAGATCCCGACATCACCACCAAGGCACTCGAGGCACACTACCTGGC
>JBKDUK010000068.1:0-4967 GCA_046339535.1 Planctomycetaceae bacterium
CATACCCTAACTAGGGCGGTCCTATTTAAACAAACGAGGACCCCCCGGGCCCCCCCTGCCCCCCCGGCCCCCCCGAGGAATTGGCCGGAGGCCAAGTCCTCGGTGGGAGGCCGATCCCAAAACCTCGGGGCTTCGCCCAAAACCTCGGACCTTCGCCCAAATCCTCGGACCTTCGCCCAAAACCTCGGGCCGCCGCTCCAATGTTTTCGGACCCCCTTCGCCCAAAACCTCGGGCCGCCGCCCAAAACCTCGGGCCGAACCCAAATCCTCGGTGAGTTGCTGCTGTTCCCCCTCTGCCCCTGAACGGCTGCCGCGCCGAGCGGTCGGGGTTTGGGGCTGAAAGCCCCATCAAGCTGGCTCGGTTGGGGTCCATTATCTCTTATTGCTCTTACTGGAAGTTATCGAACGCGGTCGGCGTGGCTACTCGCTGCCGGATCTGCGGGGGGCTGACGGCGGCCGCCGCGAGCCGAAGGCGATGCGGTGGCCGCAGGCAGCGGGTGGGTGGGGGCCATGGGTGGGGAGCCTTGGCGACCCGCACTGCCACCAACCACCCCCGCCGGAATTACGGGCAGGCAACGATTCACGGGACAATCTCCGCGAAGCGGGTGGAAGAGCGCCGCCACGGATGGTGTGAGAAGAGAGTTTGGAGACCCTTGGCGGCAAGAGCCGGACGGGGAGCGATGCTGCCATGCCGATCCGCGCAGCGGAAACGAAGCGGAGCCAAGGACGGAGCGAAGGACGGGTTCGGAGATAGCGAAGATAAGCTCGCATAGCGTGAGTAGCCGCCAGAACCGGAGGGCCGCCATGCGGCGGCGGACCTCCGGCGGCTCGGAGAGCCGTCTCTGTCGGCTACTGCATGCTATGAGAGCAGTGAACCGAAAAAAAGAACGATCCAGAGGCCGACATGCGAGGAACGAGCGCGGAGGCCGAACAACGCCCCGTCCAGAGGGAACGTTTATCGCAGCTATCGGAGAACCCGCCGCAGCGGAGGCATTGGCGCAGCGGAGTTGGAGCGGAGCGGTTCGGCATGGCATTCGATCACTTCGCCGGAGGCGGACGCGAAGGGCGGAGGGCGAACCGGAGCAAGGCGAGCAAGGGGGGTTTGGGAATTGCTGGCCTTGCGCAGGTGGGGAAGTGCGGTGGATCGAGCCGTTGTCCTGGCGAAACGGGAACTGGGGTTTTTCGCCAAGACTACGGTGGCGAAGGGCGATGATTTGGGATTTGGAGTCGGGTGCGGGCGCGAACTTTGTCAAAACAAGGGCAGACTCGGGGTTTCTCTCGGGATACTCGGGCACAAATATGACAGACTCGGGCACAGACTCGGGATACTCGGGCACAGACTCGGGATACTCGGGTTTCAGAGTTTCTCTATTCCGATTTAGTCGAGGGTCGGGTTGTTCACACTTCTGATGATTGATAATTAAAGGGGGAATCATTCTTCTTCTTCTTAATGCTGTGAACAACCTCGGGAATCCGGTGCAACTCCAACACTCGCATGGGACACGCTCAAAGAATATCTTGTGAATCCGTTGTGAATTGTTGTGAACAACTGTGAACAACTCCTGCCTATTCACACTTATTCACAATCTGTTCAGAAGTTATTCCCACTCTGAGGCGGACTTATTCGCAGAGAGTTTCGCTACATCCACGGCATTCCCGATGATGGGGCGGACGAGTCCGGATTCTCTCGCCTCCTTGCCGATGTCCTGTTTGATCATCCAGCCGCCGTTCCGTGCGTTAGGCGTTTCAAAGAAGATGAGTTCCAGAAAGACGGCCTCCTGCCCATTTGCTCTCTTGACTCGTTTGAGGAATGACTTGTCGACCATTGTCACATCGATCGAGGCAGTGATGGTCATACTTCGTAGGGTGTGGCGTGTCCCTCCAGCACCAATGCCTGATTGATGTTTCCGCGATCACAAAGGAATGTCCCGAGAATCCTCCCATACTTGTCCTTGTCATCGACCTTGGTCGTGATGACTTTGAGTGATGCGGCGTTTCGAGTTAAGGCACCCTCCAGCCAAGCCTTGGCGGCAAGGCCCGCGGCCTTGCTCGCACCCTTTAGCTCGGGTGCTTGAACTCCGAGCAATCTGATCCGGACGCGGATCATCACATGGAAACCGAGATCGAGACGAATATCTACGGTGTCACCATCGAGGACTTCGTATACCTCCGGAACGCGGTAGGTCATTTTCATAGAAGAGAAGAATTGAGGGGGCCGGAGACGGCCCCCTCATGGTTGTCAGACCCCCGTGACGGGTTCTGGGTTGGTTGTGGTTGCGGTGCGTGAAAGTCCCGAGGCTTTGTCGGCAGGGGTTTTGTAACCCATGGCGCGATAAAGCGGGGAATTGTCACCGAACTCGGGGGACCCGAGGACGGAAAACACCACGCGTTTGATGGCAGCTGCGGTCACAGCGTCGGCCGCAGTGCGGTCGGCGATGTTGGCCGAGAGCTGGTTTTGGATGGCGACCTGGGCAACGCGCGCGGCGTTCGATGGCGCGCAGATGGCGTCAAACTCTGCGAGGGTCAAACCTGCAAAGGACTCCGTCGGGGCCAGTGTATTCCATGCGGTGCGGATGGTGGCGATCTTGTCAGCGAATTGTTGTGGACTCATGATTTTGATTAACTCCTTTCGGAGTCTGCAGAATGCCGGCAGCAATGGCTGCCGCAAGCTATTTCTGCGGCTTCGTGTATGCGTAGGGGTGTCCGCTCGGGAGAACCTCGGACAAATTCCACTTCCAAGCTGCGTATCCCTCGAGGCGGGTGATGATGTCCGGCGCCGGAACGCCCTGCAGAATCAAAACCTCTGCCATCGATCCATTGAAATAAAGGGTCTCTGATGTGCCTCCTCGACTTCCGATCTTGATTCCGTGGAAGCGTTCTGCTCCGACTTCTCCGACCGCTGAAACCCTCCCTCCGTCAAGTCTAAATGTGCTCGATGTGTGGTTTGCGGTGATGAGTATGAAGTGACCACTTGTTCCCAAGTTGTATGTCCTTCCCTCAACTCGAAAGCTCTCCGTGGGGCCGTTTCCCTCGTCTATGCCTCGGGTGAGGATCTGGAATGAATTGTCCGGCACATGGTGCCGGACCAACACTTGTTCGAAGGGACTCGGTTTTTCTGAAACAACATAATGACGGGTGCCGCTGTTGAGATAATGCCGGAAGACCAATAAAAGCGTGTAAGGCGGAGTCAGCAGAAGTGTGGTGTTGTTGAGCCATGCACCTGTCGGGAGTGAGATCGAAGGCAACCCGCCGAGCTGATCCACCGCTACCGGACCATGCAGCTGCAGGTGGTTTCCATAAATTGATCGGTCTTTGATGATACCTTCGCCTACGGCACCCGGACGCGCAGCGTCCATCCAAAACCTCGGGAGCAAGGTGTCCGGCGTCCACCCCTCGCCGACCTCGCGACCATAGTTTGTCAAATCTAAGGGAGCTTTTGACTGCTCGTAACCCATCGCGACATATAACGCCGACGATGGCCCGTGGTCCGGATTCCCGAGGACGGACCAGACAACCTGTTGGATCCTCTCGGTTGTTGTGGCATCGGCTGCAACTCTCGCTGCAATGTTGGCTTTCCTCGCCTCTGTCTGTGCCAATCGGGTGGCGGCCACTGCCGCCCCGTTGGCAACGATTGCCGAAAACATCGATCTGGTGAAACCGCCGAATACCGCATCCGGTGCCAATGATGTCCAGGCATTGAGAATCTTCTGAGCCTTTGCCTGTGTGCGTGTCATGGCTTTGCGAATGGGGTCAAGGGCTGAATCCGAACCACGCCCCGAACCAACTCCCGATGCCGCTGCCGGATGTAAACCCCGTCCCCGTCCCGCGATCCCTTCGGACAGGTGTTTCCCTCGGCGACCTCGAGCAGATCATCGCAGGTGCGGATCAAAACCCCGCAGTGCGAAAACTCGTAAACGATCAAGTCTCCCGCCTGCAGCGGCATGTCCGGATCGAGCAGGATTGTCGTTGTCGGCCGCAGCCGAGCCCAATGCAACAACCCGAATGCTCGGGCCGTAGTCGGCCGCCATGTCTCCGGCGCCGGAGACTTTAGCCAGGCTAAAGTCGCCGGCATCAGTAACCATTCCCGAACTACCCAGCAAACGAACGCCGAGCACCACGGCCACTGCGCGGGTTTCAAATGTGTGGCTGACTGATACTGCCTAACCTTCCGGCCGCCGTTGTTGCCGGATTCCCTTGTTCCAACCTCTCTGTTGGCGATCCTCGCCAAATGCTCGGTCATCGCTCGTTGCGGATGATTTCGAATATTGCGATCCCCGAAACGATAATGGTGCCGATCGTCTCAAAGAGTCCGGCCGGAAGGCCGAACAAAGCGCCGAGCGTGCCGAGCCCCGCGAGCGTGGAAGGTTGCTTGAGTCTGTGAAGAATTGATTTCATCGAAGTGTATTGAATATGGCCATGATCAAACCGCCGACCGCCGATCCGGAGGCGAAAGCGCCGAGCAGGAATGCTCGGTGCCGCTCCAGGTCGCCGATCCGGTCACGCATGTCCGCGACATTGGCTGCCTGTGTGCCGATGGAAACGATCAGCAAATCTAACTTTGCTTCGACCGCTGCCAGCTTGTTTCCTAACTCCTCGGAAGCCATGCGGTCGAGGAAACCACAACCCCTTGCGGTGCTCAAACCAAATTCTCGCTCTTTACCCCAAAATCTCGGGTCCGGATGCCAAATCCTCTGCGCGGAAACGGGGGCCGCCTCTCGGTGGCTCTCCGTGCTGGCTACTCGTAGACATAAACTAAAGATGGCCGTCCTCTGTAAAAAAAAGAGGACCCCCCCTGCCCCCCCTGCCCCCCCTGCCCCCCCGAGGATCTGGCCGGAGGCCAAATCCTCGGGCCGAGGCCGACCCCAAAACCTCGGGCCTTCGCCCAAATCCTCGGGCCGAACCCAAATCCTCGGTGAGTTGCTGCTGTTCCCCCTCTGCCCCTGAACGGCTGCCGCGCCGAGCGGTCG
>JBKDUK010000069.1:0-24195 GCA_046339535.1 Planctomycetaceae bacterium
AGCTCCCCAAGAACGCTGCATTCCTGTAGGGAATGCATATGGGGGATCTGGTTTCGACTCGGTTGGTGAAAAAGATCGCTCCTCGTAACCGCACCACTCCATCCGGGCCACCCGCAATCCTCTCTCCCGCGCGGTCACCCCCCCCCCGACCTATGCACTCCCTACAGGATTGAGTTCTGTCTGGGGCCGGTAACCCGGGGTAGCCACGTGCCGTGGCAACCCCGGGCTAGGATATGCAAGTCCTACAGACTAGTTCCGGCCCCAAGCGTCTTCCGTTGTGCCGGGCCGAAATTTGGTTCCGTCGTGGGTTCGCCAACGACTTCACCCCACCGTTCCCACGTCACCGGATTCACGCCCCACGGTCTCCTACGCGTCACCCACCACCCACCACCCACCACCCACCACCCGCCACCCGCCACCCGACGATCTTCCGCTGTCCCGGGCCGAATTTCGGCTCCCTCCTCGGCTCAACGACCGATTCCCGCCAACGGCCCCACGGTCTACGGTTCACGGTCCACTCCCCACGATTGTCGATGTGACAAATCACTCCTGCGTCGCGGCTCGGGATCTGGGCGGATGTTTACTGCTGGGGGGGAGCCGCTGCGGAGGGCCTTTCCTGCGGGCAATCGCGAACGATTTCGTCTGGCGTGCTCCGCGCCGGGGGGGGCTCACCCCGATTCCCCCTGACGGGAATGACGCAACTTTGACAATCTGCTGACATTCCCCCGAATTCAAGTCAGTAAAACGCTGGTGTGGATGCCCATCGAACCCGGGATTCCAGTTCGTTTCCCACTGGGCCTCCAGCGTGCGGTTGAGAGAAACCATGCCTCACAAGCAGTTGAGTTCGGAAACAAATGATGTGGCGGTCCTCGATGCCGCTGAGGTCGTCGGTTTGCTGGACAGCCAATCGGCCGTCGTGGAGCCCGATCTGGAGGGCGCCCCGGAGTCGGGCGACGATCTGCCCCCCCTCCCGCAGCGCAAGCCGTTCCGTGGACGCTGGGTGCGGGGAGTCAACTGGACCATCACGGTGTGGATGCTGGCGATGCACGTTGGTGCGGTCGCGGCGTTCTTCTGGTTCAGCTGGTCCGGTTTGGCGATTGCGGTCTTTCTGCACTGGGTCACCGCCTGCCTCGGGGTGACACTCGGGTATCATCGCCTGCTGACCCACGGCAGTTTCGTGGTGCCCCGTCCCCTGAAGTATTTCTTCTCGCTGTGCGGCATGCTCTCGGCCGAGGGAAGTCCGATGCAGTGGGTCGCCGTCCATCGGCTGCATCACGCGCATTCCGACGATGTCGAAGATCCGCATTCGCCGAATGATGGGTTCTGGTGGTCGCACATGATGTGGTTCCTGCCCTACGACACGGCCGAAGAGAACGATCGGCTGCATCGCCGGTGGGCTCCCGACCTGTACCGCGACCCGGTCTATCACCTGTTCCAGAAAACGTTTGTGCTGGCTTCGGTGTTTCTGGGCATTGGTCTGTACTTCGCCGGTGAATGGGCCGGTGGCCTGGGCGTTTCCTGGGGCCTCTGGGGACTCTGCCTGCGGCTCGTGCTGGCCTATCACTCGACCTGGTTTGTGAACTCGGCGACCCACATGTGGGGCTACCGCAACTACGAAACCACCGACCTCAGCCGCAATCTGTGGTGGGTGGCTGTCCTGAGCTACGGCGAGGGATGGCACAACAACCACCACGCCCACCAGCGGTTGGCCGTTCACGGTCACAAATGGTGGGAGTTCGATGTGACCTGGAACGTGATTCGGCTGCTGCGCGTGCTGGGACTGGCCACCAAGGTGCAGGATCGCATCCCGCAGCCCAAGGTCGCTGCGGCGAAATAATCGGTTCCTCACCCGGCTCTGGTGAGTTGAACCATCTCTTCACAGGAGGCCCTGGCGGCCTCCTGTGTCGTTCTTTGGGATGGTCCTTCGAGCCGGGCCCGTGCGGACGCGGCACCAGCGGTTTGACCGCGGCCCGGGCAAGTCCCACAATGCGGAAGTCCGCTCGTCCCGCTTCGGAAGAGCCCTCCCTCAGTGTCCGACCTCGATTGGACTTTCGCACATCATGAAGCGCACCCTGTTCGCCCTGCTGGGGTTGTCTGCCTGTTTGTTTTCGCCGGCGCGATCCGGGGGAGCCGAGTTCACCCTCAAGCTGCGGCGGGTGGTCGAAGAACCGGCCGGTTCAGGGAATCTGAAACGCGCCTACGAGCAGCAGACGTGGAATCCCGCCGAGACCGCGGTGATCATCTGCGATACGTGGGATCTGCATCACTGTCTGAATGCCGTCCGACGGCTCGAAGAATTCGCCCCACGCATCAATGAACTGGCCAAGCGGGCACGGGCCGAGGGGGCGGTTGTCATCCATGCCCCCAGCGACTGCATGCCCGCCTATGCCGGCCACCCCGCCCGTGTCCGGGCCGAACAGGCTCCCCGGGCCGCCAACCTGCCAGCCGATATTGGGAATTGGTGTTCGCGCATCCCCGCCGAGGAACAGGCGGTGTACCCCATCGATCAGTCCGATGGAGGCGAGGACGATGACCCCAAGGAACATGCCGAGTGGGTCGAGAAACTCAAAGCCCAGGGACGCAACCCGGGCACCCCCTGGAAAACGCAGTCGGCCCTCATCGAGATTGATGGCGAGAAAGACTACATCTCCGACAAGGGGGATGAAGTCTGGAACATCCTGCAGGCCCGGGGCATCAAGCGGGTCATCATGACGGGTGTGCACACCAACATGTGCGTGCTGGGGCGCCCGTTTGGCCTGCGGCAACTGGTCCGCAATGGCATCGCGGCGGTGCTGGTGCGCGACCTGACCGACTGCATGTACAACCCGGCCCGTTGGCCCTACGTCGATCACTTCACGGGGAACGACCTGGTCATTTCGCATGTCGAGCGGTTCGTCGCTCCCACGATCAGCAGCGATCAGATTCTGGGGGGACGCCCGTTGCGATCAGGTTTTGACAAACGTCCCCACAGCCATGTGCTGGCTGTCACCCGCCCCCGCACCGACAAGGCGGGGCTGGAAAAACAGTGGAACCTCACCCGGCTTCCCGCCGATTGGACGAAGATCTCCGCCGGCATCATCACCGACCAGGCCGGCCCCGCGTGGATTCGGACCGCCATCAAGCTCCCTGCGGCCTGGGGAGCGGAGGGCATCCGGATCGTCATTCCGGCAGCCCCCGCGGCCACCAAGGCCTGGTTGAATGGGACCGCCATCGAGTTGCAGCCCGGGGCCGAAGGGCCTTCCGAAGGAGTGCTCCCCCCAGCAGCCGTGGTGCTCGACGACGCCAACCTGCTGGTCATTCGCCGCGAACATGCGGCGGGAGACGGCGGCTGGCCGGCGGCCGTCGTCGTGCGGGCCAAAGAGACCACTGTTGAACTCAAGGGGGGATGGCAGTTTCGCCTGGGAGATGACGCCGCCTTCTCGAACATCCCCCTCCCCGCCCGCTTCGGAATTGGCCCCGACCTGGTGTTTCAGCCGTGATGGGGTGAAGCGTGATGGGATGAAGCGTGATGGGATGAAGCGGGATGGGATGAAGCGGGATGGGGTGAAGCGGGCGGTGTCCAGGCGAGAGCCGGTTGCGTTGGCGAGCGCACGAGCTTCCCCGTAGGGGATACTTCCCTCAGCCTGGGGTTGTCGCGCACGCGACTACCCCAGGTCAGGCCCCACCACGATCACCCCTATCCTGTAAGGATTGCTTTCCACACTCGGTCTGATAATCGCGGCTCGATCATTGAGCGAACCCACGTCGAAAGGAACCGCTTTCAGGGTTCAGGTCGTATTGGCGATCGCGTACCCCGGGTCGCCGCTGAGGCGGCAACCCGGGGCTGAGAGAAGCAACCTCTGCGAGGTAGGCGGTGGGTGGGCGGATGGTTTGTCGCGAAGGGCGAGGGTTGTTGTCTACGCGGTCCCAGCCCGATCACCATGGCCGCCCCACCGATCCCACACCCCAACGTTCCCGTCCACCCGTCACCCGTCACGCACTCCAACCCGCCGGTCAAGCCTATCTACTCCTCCCCCGCTCCCGATCCGATCACCGAGACCTCTCCGTTATTGGAGGGCCGCAGGCTGGATTGACCGAATCATCAGGCCAAAACAGATCACTTCCCGCCATTTCGTCTCCCGACCGGCCTTGCGGTTTCCGATCAGTCCTCAAGGCAGTACCATCAGATGATGTGATGTCCCGTCGGGCGACTGTCGAGAAGCACGTATGGATCCCCTCGTTGAACTCAATTTGAGACAGCCGAAATCCGCCGAATGTTCAACGGAGCCTGAAAAGTCGGGATTGTGGAATTCGATGACCCGGTTATGGAAGCCCCGGTCGGCCGCGACCGCCAACTTCTATGGACCGGGCTCCCGACTTAAGCTGGATCGCGGGACAGTCGACTCGCCGCTCCTCTATGTCTGCAAGGGGGTTCTGCCGGACGCGCCCGATGCCTCCTTGATTGAATCGGGGTTGCCAGTCGCGCGGTCTGGATCGTCTGCTGAGCGTCTTCCCTACTGGCCCAGTTATCGCGGGGCATCCCCCGCCCAGCGATCGAGGTATATCGAGTGGCTTTTGCAGGGACGTTGTGACCCTCAGACGGAAATTGGATATGTCTTCCTGTATTTCTACGGCCTGGAACGGCGTGTTCTCATGGACGGGGCCGACCACCGGGCAGTCGCGGAGGAACTTCTCAGGCTGCTTTCGATCTATGGTCACTCGGCCTCCTTCCAACGCTACGCGCAGGGTCTGCTCTGGACCACAATTTGGCTGAGCCGCAAGGGGCAATCAGTCCCGTACCGCACTGTCGAACAGGCGGTTGGTGTCTCTCAGTGGACCGACGAAATACTCAATTTGGCCCTCGCCTGCTTCGCTGGTTGTGGCCGACCGCTTCCGGACAATCTGGTGTATCACCTGGCACAACACCAAGTCCACTCGGCGCGCACCGTCATCGTCGAACGGCATCGCGACCTGCACAACCGAGCCTTTCATACCCGACTCCAGCAGTTGTTCTCCGACGGGATGCGCGTAAAAATCGGGAAACGCGAACGCAGACTCGAGTATTTCCCGGCCAGTGCCACCCTCGGCCGGATCCATGACGTCGGTGGACCTCTCGCAGCGGAGCAGGTCCCAAGTCTGTTGGGCTCTTCCCAATTCTCACCTCTCTCGGAAATTTGGAATCAGGCGATCGAGGAACTGCGGGAATATGACCGGGCCCACAAGAGAGCCAAAGGGGCTCCACTCACGGCTGAAATGTACGAGGCCCTCCCCGAGCATTTGCGACAGGGAGAGCACCCGCACTTCGACCAGTGGTGTCAGCTGCTTGATCGGTCGATTACCGACGATGGCTGGACCATCATTACGGTTGCTGATTATGCCTCCCTCGAGGGCATCTCCGAAAGACGCAAGCTCACCAGGAATCAGTCGCTGCACTTGGCCGAGACTGCCTCGCAACTGGGATTCGCGCTGGAACCAGACCCGCGCATCACAGGCAAGCTGTATCACTGGAATCAGCGGGTCAGTGTCTTCCCGGCCACCGAGGAACTCAGCCAGAATGTGGCGTCGTACCATGCGGCGGCTGTGCTGCTGGAACTGGGAGTGGGAATTGCGGCAGCCGACGGTATTCTCGATGAGATTGAGCTGGGACGACTGACCAGCCATCTCGAAAACCAGTTCGATTTGTCGACGCAGGATTCCTGCCGGCTGGAACACCTGAGATACCTGCTGTCGAAGTCCCTGGAAAGTGATTTTGGTGCTGCAAAAGAGATCCAGACCCGACTCAACCATGAGCAACGCAAGAAGGTCGGTGAATTTCTGGTTGGCATCGCGGCAGCCGATGATGCGATTTCTCCAGAGGAAATTCGAGCTCTGACTCAGGCCTATCGCGCTCTCGGTCTGACCCGAGGCGACCTGGATCAACTCTTGCGTGCCGTGGAATCGAAATCCGAATCCACCACATCGGGCAGCGCGGCGGTTCCGGCATTCCAACTTGACCACGAACGGATCCGGGCGATCCTGTCGGAAACGGAGCAGGTGACCAAGTTCCTTCGTGAGGCGATGCGCGATCCGGAGACCGACGATGCGGATGAGGAACCGGAGAGCGGGATTTCCACAGGTGTCTCTGCCGCCGTCGAGGCCACCTCACTGCCGGTGGCGGGGGATCCGCCGCCGATCATCGTGTCCGTATCCGACGCCGGATCTGCTGATGGTTTTCGAGATCTCCCCGGCGATCTGCAGCCATTTGCCCGAGCCGCGGTCACCCAGAGTGTGTGGACGCGGTCGGACCTCGATCAGCTGGCACGTCAACATCGTGTGATGCTGGGTTCCGCCATCGAGCGCATCAATGAATGGTCGTATGATCGACTCGGTGATGCGCTGTTGGTCGAAGACAATGACTCCTTTTTGATTCAAGACGAACTGTTGTCGTAGGACATGACGAAAATGATTCCCCTACGTGAGCGAAATGCCATCATCCAGTCCTTGGCAGCCGGGGTTGTCCCCGGGGTGGGTCTGCAGCATTTCCAGGTTGGCAGAAACGATGAGGTCCAGGCACTCGTCAAGGATCTGGAAATCATCGCCGACGGTGGGGCGACCTGCCGGTTCATCATCGGGCGGTTTGGCAGTGGCAAAACCTTCTTTTTGCATCTGCTGAAAACGGTAGCCCTGCAGAAGCGATTTGTCGTCGTCGAGGCCGATATCACCACGGAACGCCGTCTGCACGGCTCGGGAGGACAGGCCCGCGCGCTGTACTCGGAACTGCTCCAGCGTCTGGGGACACGATCAAAGCCTGACGGAGGTGCGCTCTCCAATCTTGTGGAGCGCTGGGTGGGCGACGTGGACCGGGAAGTGCGTGAGAAGGGAGGGGCCGAAGCCGAAGTGCGTCGGGAGCTGCTGCTGCGATTGAAACCACTGCAGGAGCTGGTCTCGGGATTCGATTTCGCAAATGTGGTGGCCAAGTATTTCGACGGCTACCTCACCCACAATGAACAACTGCAGCAGGCGGCCTTGCGTTGGCTCCGGGGCGAATATGGAACAAAAACCGAGGCACGACAGGAATTGGGGGTCCGCACGATCATCGAAGACGAATCGATTTATGATTCTCTGAAACTGCTGGCGGGGTTTGTGCGCATGGCGGGCTATGCCGGCCTGCTGGTCAGCATCGACGAACTCGTGGTGCTGTCCCATCGCCTGAACAATACCATGGCCCGCAACAACAACTACGAAGCGCTCTTGCGGATCTTCAACGATTGCGTGCAGGGGCGAGCCACGGGAATCGGCTTTCTTTTCGCTGGCACCCCCGAGTTCCTTGAGGATCGGCGGCGCGGAATCTTCAGCTACGAAGCGCTCGAAAGGCGTCTCGCCTCGAATCGCTTCGCGGAGTCCGGCAATCGCGATCTCTCCGCCCCAGTCGTCCGGCTCGACAACCTGACTGCGGAGGACTGCTTTGTACTCCTGACAAAACTGCGGGAGGTGTTCTACTCGGGCCAGACGGTCGCTCACCCAATTCCAAATGAAGCCATCGTTAAATACCTCGAAGTTTGTCAACAACGCATGGGATCGGCTTATTTTCAGACACCAGGAAACACGGTCAAAGACTTCATCGGACTGCTGCAAATCCTGCAACAGAATTCCGACAAGTCGTGGCAATCGGTCCTGGATGCCAAACAGGCGGAGCCGCTGGTTGTTGAGCAGCCCGACACCGCTCCCGGCCAGGATGATCATGACTTGTCACAGTTTCAGCTATGAGCTCTGCCTTTGAATTGCTGGCTCCACCAATCCAAAGAAGTCTTTGGCGCATGGGCTGGACGAGTCTGCGGCCCTTGCAGGAACTCGCCATTCACTCCGTGCTGGAGGGGGAGCAGGATCTGATCCTGGCCGCCAGAACGGCCAGCGGAAAGACGGAAGCGGCCTTTCTGCCAATCCTGTCGCGGATTTCCCGGCAACCCCTGGGATCCATCCGGAGTCTCTACGTTGGCCCCCTCAAGGCGTTGATCAATGATCAGTTCCGGCGATTAGAGGAGCTGTGCGAGTTCGCTGAGATTCCAGTTCACAAATGGCACGGAGACGTTTCGGGGGACAAAAAACGCCGGTTGTTCGACCGCCCCGGCGGCGTCCTGCTGATCACGCCCGAGTCCCTGGAGTCTCTGTTCGTCAACCGCAACAGCCAACTGGCACAGGTCTTTCATTCGCTTTCTTTCGTCGTGATTGACGAATTGCACGCCCTGCTCGGGAGTGAACGCGGGTCACAGTTGCGCAGCCAGTTGTTTCGCCTCGCGCGGTACACACAAACACCCTTTCGACTTGTGGGGCTGTCGGCGACGATCGGGGATCTCCCCGCGGCGGCCCGGTGGCTGCGCCCCGACAATCCCTCGCAGGTCGGCATTCTCAAGGATGACACGAACACCAAAACAATCCGGTATCGAATTCACTCTTACCTCAAGCGTCCCGTTGCCGAGGACGACGCAGAGGCGGCGACATCGCAGGATCCGGAAGCCTTGTTTACCGACATCTATGACGCGTTCCGGGGCTCGAAAAATCTGATCTTTGCGAACTCCAGATCGAAAGTTGAGGAATTGACCGACCGACTCAATGAGCTGGGCCGGAAGCACGGCACCGGGGAAGAGTTCCTGATTCATCACGGTTCGCTGTCGCGTGAGATCCGCGAAGATACCGAACGCCTGATGCAGGGGACTCGCCCTTATACCACAGTCTGTTCCGCAACACTGGAACTCGGCATCGACATCGGCAACGTGCGGGCGGTGGGACAATTCGGGCCCTGTCATACCGTGAGTTCGCTGGTCCAGCGGCTCGGCCGCAGTGGACGTCGGGATGATGAGCCGCACCAGATGCAGATTTTTATTGTCGAAGAGCAGGTGAACGAACGGAGCACCCTGGCGGGCCGCTTGTATCCATCGCTACTGCAAGCGATTGCCATGACCGAGCTGTTGCAGGAGCGCTGGGTCGAGTCGCCGAACATGGCCCCGGTCGATTTCAGCACACTGCTGCAGCAGGTGCTCAGCCACATCGCGGAAACCGGTGGGACCACCGCAGCCCAGCTCTTTGAGCTTCTGGTGGCACGCGGCAATTTCCGGTTCCTGTCAACGGGGCAATTCGGCGCGTTTTTACGAACCCTGCATCAACATGATCTGATTGAACAGCACCCGGATGGGACCCTGATTCTTGGACTGAGGGGAGAGCAACTGGTCCGCCATTACGAGTTCTATTCCGCATTCGAAACGCCCCCGGAGTATCGCATCGTCGCTCGGGAACGGGCGATCGGAACATTGGCGAAAGAGCGCATTCCCCCGGTCGGCGAGCATTTTCTGTTTGCGGGCCGGCGCTGGCAGGTGCTGTCGACCGACCATCAGCGAGCCGTGGTGCTTGTGCGACAGTCATTCGGCCGAAAGACGCCGGCATTTCTCTCGGGACCCATGGAGATTGCTCCGGAGATCCGCCACAAGATGCGGGAGATTCTGCGGCAGACGACCGTTCCTGGGTATATCGACTCGACCTCAGCCGAACTGCTCACCCAAGCCCGCACAGAGGCTGCGGTCTCCGGAGTGCTGGAACGCGATCTGATCTCCTTGTCCGACGGTCACCTGCTATGGTTCCCCTGGACCGGTTCGCGGATCCTGGGAACCGTTGGTCTGTTGCTGGCCCGGGCGAAAATTAACGCCTCGCCGGATTGGTCGGGGCTGTCACTGGAACTCCACGAGAGTCGCCCGGCAATCTCCGACCGCCTGGCTGGTCTGCTCGCAAGACCGCCGGCGGCAGACGCGCTGGCCAGCGACGCCCTGAATCTCCAACGCCGCAAGTGGGACTGTTTTATCTCCCAGGATCTTTTGAAGATGAGCTACGCCGCGGATTTGCTGGATCTTCAGGGAGCTTTGGATTGCCTCATGCGTCTGCAGGCTGAGTTGGTTGTCCGAACTACGTAACAGGTGACACGCATCTCCGAACCGGCGTCAGTGGGTATTTGCGAGCCGGCCCTTTACGGACGCTGAGGTAATTGGTGTGCAATCGGCCTCGTACGAAAAATCGGGGTCGACTGAGTCTCCAGGCCGGGCAGTTCTGAATTGGTCCCGATTCGAGGTGGTTGCCGGCGACCGCCAACTGCCGACAACCGACCCTGGATTTCGACCATCAACGGCCGGGATTGTCTTTGAGTTCGGGAGCTTTTCCAAGCGGAGTCGCGCCCTCTTTCGATTTTCCTTTCCGCCACCCGCGAAGGACCTCCGGGAGCTCCTCGGATGAAAGCGGGATCGGCTCTGGTTGGACAGCCGACTGCAAATGAAAACCGGCCAAGGGAACCAAACCGACATAAAAGTCGCCGGTCGACTGCGCCATCACCCGTCCGGATTGACTCACAATCGTCTGCCCCGATAAACGCACGGGGTCCTGATCTTTACGATTGATCACGATTTCCCAGTCGACAGGCTGAGCAATCGGCGTCAGCGTGGGATGCGCGCCGGTCTCCCGCAGCATGCAGAAGACGAGATAGGGACGGCTGGCGGGACCGGCAAGCAATTCCGTCGAGTAGTAGACCTCTTCCGTGAACAACTTTGTTTCCTCCGCCTCGGCGTCCGCTTCGACCCCGACAAGCAGTTCACTCGGGATCAAAGTCGCAACCTCTGCCTGACGGTTCTCGATTCTCGGGACCTTCCAATGACACAATCGGTCCAGCGGATCCTGAACATACAAATCCAGGTCGAGATCGGCCCTTATCTTGCGGGAGCGAATCCGCACAACCACCGGCGCTTTGCTGAGTGGACGAAGAGTCGCTTCGTGTCGGTCACTCATCATGCTCAAGGCAAGCCGTGTGGTTTGCCGAAGATCCTCCAACTTGTTTTCCAACTCTCGATTCGCAGCCTTTAACGCCTCATTTCCCTCGGTCGAGCGCTTGGATACTCCTGTGCCGTCTTGAGCCGCCTTGGCATCTGCTTGTTGTTGACGTAACAAGTCCCTCTCAGCCATCGCATCCTGAAGTTGCTTCCGCAACCGCTGACTGTCCTGCGACTCATCTCGGATTGCAGATTTCCGCACTCGCGGATTTGTTTGCTCAGTGGCGGATAGAAGATCTGAGCGATCCACCCCGAAATCTCCGAGCTCTTCGCGACCGGAATTGGAACTCCCTGACAGCAAGACCATCCCCGCCAACAGAGTTGTGGTCAACAACAGCGAGTTCACGACCGCAATCCAGCCGGATGCCTCTCCCTCAGACTCATTCGTCAAGATCCATTCTCCATCAACCATTGTGGTCCAATCCGTACATTGGCTTTACCCGCAGCCCCGATGTCGACGGAAATCCACCCACACGGTTCGTGTCTAGGGGGGTGAAAGACGGTGGTGACGACCGCCTCGCTGCGTTGACCACAACAGCATCAACATGGCGGGCATGCTGTTCGGTTCACCAAGCGACTGTCCGCAACGCGTTGCATCGGCGGTCACCATGTACTTTCATGTTGGGACCGGGTGGTTTTCAAGAGCCAACTGTCGTTCCCCAACCAGAATGGTGTAGAATCTCGTCAACATACGACGCTCTGGATCCGAACTGATCCTCATTTCAGCCATTCCGAACGAGGCCGTGCAGAACACTTCCCTCACGCCAGGACTGTTGCCGAGTCCGTCAGGGTGGTGACTTTGGAATCCAACGGAGGAATCAGGTCTCGCGCACCACAGCCAACATGGCCGACCGCTCCACAACGGCCCAACCCCTGGGAACGGTATGACCAGCTGCAGGGTTGCCGGGTTTCGGGATTGACATCGGTGTGTCACCCTTGGCTGCACGATGCCAGGGTTTCGGGTTAAGCTGCAGTTCCATTGTCTTCACCAAGTCCGACTGGAGGTGACTCCAGTTGCACCCGAGCCAACCACAGTCGTTCACAGACAGTCGAGAGCGCTCCCATGGATAAATGGGTTTCAATCGCTATTGGAGCCACATTGGCGATCATTCAAATCGCTCTGTTTGAGACGGCCCGAAGAAAGCAGACGCTGGTGCTTGACGAATTGGCCAAATCCCCAGCGATTGATCGAACACCGCCGACGAATCTTGCAGTGGAGCAGGTTCTCTCAACGATATGGCAGCGGACCTGTTTGCGGCGGATCACCATGATGTCACCCATGCTGGGAGTCGTCTTGACGGCGGCAGGATTCCTCACGCTTCAGGATCGACTGTCATTCGAGGCAAGACAAGGAAGAGAAGCCATATACAACTCGTTTGCTGGGGCTCTTGGTCCACTCTATTACGGTGTCTTGATTGGAGCATTGTCTGCCCTGTGGAATCAGATCCTTGTGCTCGTACTCGATGTTCACTCACAGGCATTGCTGGGTCGTCTTTTAAAGCAGACGTCGGATAAGCGAAGCGGGCTGCAGGCGACTTCCGCTTCGCAGGGGATGATCCAAGCCAGCGACGCAGACAGATTGCGTGTCGCGAGGGAACTGAAAGACAACGTGATTGAGACATTGACTCAAATCACCAATCCAATAAACCACATCGCCAATCGATTGCTGGAAGCCGGAAGGGGATTGGCCGAGACCCAGGGGCGTTTACAGGAGTCGATTACACGATTTGTCACTTCGACTGGCGAGGCGTCGCTCCGTCTGCAGGAATCCGCACGCAGCCTCCAGGCGGGAGACGAGCAACTGCGAGACCACCTCGAAGGGGTGTTGCGTAGTCTGCGGGAAATGCCCATTGAATTCCAGAAGGCAAAAACCGAGCTGACTTCGAAGCTGCAGTTGCAATTCGAGCAATCACAGTGTGTGACCGGCCAAGTCCGGGAAGTCCCTGCTGCGCCCCCGGTGGAACCCAACCCCATGCTCGCGCCTCTGCCCTCCTCGGTCAGCGGAATGAGCGAGCCTCTCAAGCAGGCCGGTGAGTCGCTGGAGGCAATCACGGCCGCCGATGGCACAATCTCTCTGCAAACAAGGCACGCCCCCCACGACGCATATGGGGCACCTGGACCGACTCGGGCAGATCTTGGCGAACTACTACGGACGATCCAAGCAAAATCCCAATCGCCCCCTTCTGTGACTCCGTTGACTCCTGGGTTCCGGCTAGATCATCAAAGAATCCATGCGATCCAGACGGAAACGGAACAGGTGACCGAGTTTCTGCGGGAAGCAATGCGTGATCCCGAGGCCGAATTTGCGGAGGCTGAACAAGGCCGGGAAAGTCGGCAAGGCAATTCCTCACCTGACCTTTCAATGCACGCACAAACGGATGCCGATTCGCCATGGATCGATCCGCTCGAATCCGACGTGGTCGTCGCCAATCCATTTCGCGGCCTCTCCCCGGATTTGCAGCCGTTCGTGCGAGGTGCTGCAGCCCACCGGGTTTGGACACGGTCGGACCTGGATCGACTTTGTCGTCAGAATCGTCTGCTGCTTGGCTCAGCCATCGAGCGAGTCAATGAATGGTCATATGATCGTCTCGGAGACGCTCTGTTCGTCGAAGACAAGGACTCATTCCTGTTTCAGGTCGAGCTGTTACGGTCGTGAATTACGAGACAAATTCCGTGGAGAATTAGTCCCGGAGCTTCTCGACCGCCATTCGGATCGGGTGCGTGCGAAACCGGGACCACTCTGTGTTTCTGAAACCTGTTCAGATGCCACAAACCATTTCCCGTAATGGATTACGAACCATTTCAAACATCGGGCAAACCGTATTGCTCCGAACCGATCCCCGGTCTGAGCCAGCCCCCCTGAGACCATTCGTTGGCGATGATCACCGTCAGCGGACCAACGCAGGCTCCCGCACCGAGCATGCTCTGTCGCCCCGGATGCCGGTTGGGCTGGTCGTGTTGCCGGAGGGCTCCTGTGGCGGGTGGGCCTCGCGAGAACGCCGCCAGTCCGGGATGTCGGGGGGCGGTGCGTGGAGGGCCCCCGGAGCGGGCCTGCGGTGTGGGAGCGTGGCGTGGTCTGGCGGAGCGGGTTCAGACGATCATGGCCAGCCTCGGATTGCGGTGACGGACGGCTCTCGCGAGAGACAGCCGAGTGGGTTGGAGTTGCTCCCGGACCTCCCGCCCCGGGACTTTGTCCCGGGGCGGCTGCCGATCGCTCTACAACTGGCGGTCGGGCAGCGGGCCCTGGGCTTCGGGCCGGCCTTGCGTGAGGTGTTTTCCGCCGCCCGGCAGCCACGCGGCCGACGTGCTCAGCAAGTTGCCTCTCCTTTGTGTGCCGACCCGGTGGGCGCTTTTGGCCCCGTTTGATTCGTCCGAACTGGTGGGCGCTTTTGGTCCTCTTTCAGCGCCCCATGACAACCGTTTTCCGAAAACCCTGGGGCGACGAAGAGGAATTGTTGGCCCGTTGGGCCGACGAACGACGTGGTGGGGGGACCTTTCCCGGCCCGCTGGGCCGGGCTGGGGGAACCACCGGCCCGTTGGGCCTATCCGTTGGTGGGCGGTGTGTGGAGGGAACCGGGGGGTGATTGATTGCCAGCGTCGGTTGTATTGACCCGCGCTTTCTGGCACCCCCTTCGGGGTGCAGGCGCTGTGGGGGGGCGGGGACCGGGGGTGGTCGCTGCGCTCGACCCCCGGCTAATTTCTGACACCCCGACCGGGTTCGGGGGGGGCCGGGATCAGTCGTGCCGGGGATTGCCCCCGGGAAACACCATGGGCCAGTCAGAGTAGCGAAGGACTCGGATCTTCGAACTCTGTGTTGAGCATGAATTCACGGAAGGACTTGGAAGTTTTGATGAGTTCCGAAGGAGCGAATGTCAACAAGGTGACAATGTCACGTTGGGTTTCCGATGGCAAAAGTTGGAGCAGCTTTTCTACCAGCGAATCTCTCTTCTCGCGCGGCAACCCTTCGAAGGATTCATCGATGACACGCACGCGAATCGAGGCCGAATTGTACCGGTAACAGTCAACTCTCTGGAACTTCTTTCTCAGGAGTTTTTCGACTTCTTTGGTTTCGGAAGTCCGTTTGGATTCCCAGTTTCGAATCGCTGCAGGAGCGGTCATGTGATTTGTGACTCCACCCAACGGTAGATTGCCTCGGCTGTTTTCAACAGGGCCTTGGTCTCGCCTGTGTCTCTTCGTCCGATCTCGTAACGCAGATCTGTTGTCCAGTCAAACCGACGCATTCGCCTGGCGAGTTGCAGGTTCAGTGACACCCCCAAATCACGCAATCGACCAAGAAGCACTTCCGGACGATGGCACTGTGCTCCACGGGTGAGCTTCTGCAAAGTCTGATCCAGGCTCTCCGATGGAGTTTTTTCCAGAATCAGCGACTTCAGCGAACACTCCACCGAGTAACCCCCAATGTACTGGGCCTCCAAGTTCCGTCGCAGGTAGTGCATGATTTCGGCTGCGACATCCAGTCGCTGTCGTGCAACCCGCAGAAAATCACGCGCCGTGGTGGGCTGCATCAATCCCTCGAATGGTCAATCCAAGACCGCTCATCAAACATTTTCCTCGCCGACAGGGCAACTGACAACCCCAATCCAAGTTAACTTGTCATCGGGCGTTGAAATGAGCACGCGGCCTTCCTGAATCTCTGAGAATCCCACACTGGGCTCCAACACCCTGCCGAATAACGGGTTACGATCCAAACCGTAGATCGACCAATCCGTGGTGGGGCCACGCTGCCCAGCCCGTTGGGCCGGGCTGGCGGAATGGCTGGCCCGCTGGGCCGACCTGTTGGAGGCAGTGCGTGGGGGCCCCGGGGGGTTGGTTTTTTGCCGGCGTCGGTTGTGTTCACCCGCGCTTTCTGGCACCCCTCCAAGGTGCTGGCGATGTGTGTGGGGCGGGGACCGGGGGTGGTCGCTGCGCTCGACCCCCGGCTAATTTCTGTCACCCCTACCGGGGTGGGTCGTGCCGGGATCGGGCGGTCGATGCGCGAAACGGTGGCTCTGTGCGCGGGGACCGTGTCGGGTGCGTTGACCGCCGCCGATTGGTGCCTTCTTCCATGAGCCGTTCGTTGTCGTGTTTACTGCGGCTTGGTGTCGTCCCGTGTCGATGGCCTGTTGCTTACCATGCGGCGATATTTCCCTCCACGGCGATTGTCTGATTCATCGAGAAACCAATCGGTCATTCGGCGTGCCAAGCGACGAAGTCGCGGTACGTCGACCCCGATAGGGGTCGGTGAAATTAGCCGGAGGTTGAGCGAAGCGACACCTCCGGTTGCCCGGCCCCAAAGGGGCGCGGCACCCCGAAAGGGGCGCGGCACCCCGAAAGGGGTGCGTGAACGCGTGGGTTTGCAATCGGACGTGGTTGGGGTGACCCGGGGAAGCGCGGCCCAGCCAGGGTCGCAGGTCCTGGTGGCGGACATTCCCAACACATCCCGTCAGGCCCAACGGGCCGACTGTTCCTGGGGGACGAGGTAAAAACCATCAAAACGTCGATTTCCGGTTTCGAAATCCGACCCAAACCGCTGACTTCGCAGGAATCGGCCACCTAGGCCACCTCTCGCAGACCCCACGATTTTGAATCGGCGCGGAACAGCGAACCGGCTCTTCAGACGACGCCCCCGGTTTGCAGCGGCGGGGAGAGACGTTATGGTTACGCATCAGTGCGGCTTCATGGGTTGAGGCCGGATGTGTCTCCCTTTCAGTGGTCCAACCGGAGAGACTTCATGCGACGTGTGATGCTGGCGGCTTGGTGCGCGGTGGCCTTCGGGGTGGGGGGGACCGCGTTTGGTGCCGATCCTGCGGAGACGCCGTTCCAGTACAAGTTCGAGGGGATTCTCATTCCCGCGGCCACCGCCGACGAGCCGCGGCGTGAGAGTGTCTCGGTCGAGCTGGCCGAGACCTATCTCGAGCAGGGCAGCCTGGCCTGGAACGGGCATCGCAAGTGTGTCAGCTGTCACACCAACGGCGCGTACATGCAGTTCCGGCCCGCTCTCTCGGCCCGGTTGGGAAAGCCCAGTCCCGCCATCCGCGAGCATTTCGTCGCCAGCCTGGACGCGTTCGAGAAGAAGACCGCCGAAGAGCAGCAAACCAGTGTCGCCCCCGCCCAGGCGATCTACCTGGCCGCCGGTCTGGCGGAATGGGACGCGCACGTGACGAAGAGCCTGTCGCCCGAGACCAGCCGGGCGCTGAAGTTGATGTTGCAATTGCAGCAAGACAGCGGGACCTGGGGTTCGCTCGACTGCTGGCCTCCGTATGAATCGAGCGCTTTTCACCTGGCCACCACGGCAGCGATGGCGGTGGGGACCGCCCCCGGCTGGCTCGCGGGATTGCAGGACGATGCCCTGAAAGCCCGGGTGGAGCGTCTCCAGAAATACCTGGCGACCGAAAAACCCCGCCAGGACTACGATCGCACTCTACTGCTGTGGGCTTCGACCCGATTGCCGGGCGTGCTGACCGCGGAGCGGCAGAAAGAACTGGTCGAGCTGGTGCTGTCGAAACAGCAGGCGGACGGCGGCTGGTCGATCCGCACGTTTGGAGCCCCTGAGGAATGGGGGGCGGGCAATCGGGCCGAGAAGCTGCGGGCCGAGCCGGAATTCGTCACACCGCCAAGTGATGGTCACCAGACTGGGTTGGCGATTGTGGTGTTGCGGGAGTCGGGAATCGAGGCGAATGATCCGCGGATTCAGCGTGGGGTGTCGTGGCTGAAGGGGAATCAGCGGTCCTCGGGACGCTGGTGGACCCGCTCTTTGAACACCGACTCCTGGCACTTCATCACCTACAGCGGGACGGCTCTGCCGCTGTTGGCGCTGTCGCACTGCGATGCCTTGCCGGCGAAAGTCGCGACTCCCTGACGGCAGTGAACGTCAGAGACGCGGCTCTCGAATCCATCCTGTCGAATTGTCGGCAGGATGGGTTCTCTTTTTTAAAGAGAGCAGGGGGGGCAAAAAAAACGGCTCCCGCATCGCGGGAGCCGTTTGGGGGTTCGGGCTCAAGATGTTCGAGACGCGGCTATTCCCACTCGATTGTGCTGGGGGGTTTGCTGCTGATGTCGTAGACCACCCGATTGATGCCACGCACCGAGTTGGTGATTCGGGTCGAGATCGCCTGCAGCACCGAATGGGGCAGATGGGCCCAGTCGGCGGTCATGAAATCTTCGGTGGTGACCGCCCGCACGGCGACGGTTTCTTCGTAGGTGCGGAAGTCTCCCATCACCCCCACGCTCTGCACGGGCAAGAGCACGGCGAACGCCTGTTGGACCTGGCGGTACAGGCCGGCCTTGCGCAGTTCGTCGAGTACAATGGTGTCGGCTTTGCGGAGCACCTCCAGCCGTTCGCGACGCACCTCGCCGAGACACCGGACCGCCAGGCCGGGACCGGGGAACGGATGTCGCCAGATCATGTCGTCGGGGAGGCCCAATTCGAGCCCCAGGGCCCGCACCTCGTCCTTGAACAGATCCCGCAGCGGCTCAATCAGTTCGAAACCCAGCTCCTTGGGCAGCCCCCCCACGTTGTGGTGGTGCTTGATGGTCGCCGCGGGACCGTCGGTGTTGGCGCCGCTCTCGATCACGTCCGGGTACAGGGTTCCCTGGGCGAGGAAGTGGGCGTCGGGAATCGACTTCGCCTCAGCCCGAAACACGTCGATGAAGACCTTGCCGATGATCTTCCGCTTTTGTTGGGGATCGGTCACCCCGGCCAGTTCACCCAGAAACCGCTCCGAGGCATCCACCATGTGCAGGTCGGTGCGGAAATGCTCACCAAACCGGTGCCGCACTTCGTCCTGTTCGCCGCTGCGCAGCAGGCCGTTGTCGACAAAAATGCACGACAGCCGGTCGCCGATCGCCCGGTAAAGCAGGGCCGCGACCACCGAAGAGTCGACCCCTCCCGACAGACCGCAGATGACCCGGCGGTGCCCCACCCGCTCGCGGATCAGGTCGATTTGCTGGTGAATGAACGAGCTCATCTGCCACGAGCCGCGGCAGCCGCAGATGTTCTTGACGAAATTTCCCAACAGGCGGCCCCCGAGCACTGTGTGGGTCACTTCAGGATGAAACTGCAGACCGTAGATGGGGGCGGTCTTGTGCTGGACGGCGGCCGCCGGGCAGTCGCTGGTGGACGCGAGGATTTTCCAGTTGGCGGTCGGGTTCTTGACCTGGTCGCCATGGCTCATCCAGACGGTGGTCGACCGGTCGACTCCTTCGAACAGTGGGGAATCGGCCACTACCTGGCATTCGGTCCGGCCGAATTCTCGGTGGGTCCCCGGAGAGACTTCCGTGCCCAAGGCCTTGCAGGTGGCCTGCATGCCGTAGCAGATTCCCAGGATGGGAATACCCAGTTCAAAAATCCGGGGATCGGGGGCGGGGGCTCCCTGCTCATACACGCTGGCGGGGCCTCCGGAGAGAATCAGCCCGCGGGGGGCCAGTTCCCGGATCCGCTCGATGGGCAGATCGTGCCGCACGAGCTGCGAAAAGACATTCTGTTCGCGGACCCGCCGGGCAATCAGTTGAGCTGTTTGCGAACCGAAATCGAGCACCAGGATCCGCTCGGCCGGGGAGGCGACCGCGGTGGAATCCATCGCCGTGGCAGTCTGGGGCTTCGCAGAGGGGGCCGGGGCTGGGGACATGGCAGATTTGGAACAGGCGGCTTTGAGAGAGCCCGGATCAACCGGGGAATTCACCCCGAGGGAGCGGGACGGGGCCCCGGAGTGTTTTTGGAACCCGCGGGGTGGCAGCAAAAAGAACAAAGCGTGCTCGACCGCGAACTGTCCGCTGCGGTCGGCACGCCTTCAAATCGCACAGGTCTCTTGCGGAAACCGGTTTCACCGTGGGAAAGTGCCCAAGAGAGGACTCGAACCTCCATGGGGTAAACCCCCACCAGGCCCTCAACCTGGCGCGTCTGCCATTTCGCCACTTGGGCTTTGGCACTTCCCAACAGTCGCCGGCTGACCGGAATCAGCCCCGTGCGATGAATAAGAGTATATCGTGTGTCCCGGGACGATCAACTGAGGAGCCTCCCGGGACAGAGGGGGGACACAGAAATCGCCCGAAATGTTCGGCTCACCGGCTGACCATGCGGCGCCCGGGGACTACGGCAACGCCTGCAGCCGGGCGGCGGTCAGGGTGTTTTCCAGCAACAGCGCGATCGTCATCGGCCCCACACCACCCGGGACCGGGGTGATCGCCTCCGCCACCTCCCGCACCGGTTCGAAATCGACATCTCCGCACAACCGGCCATCGACCCGGTTGATCCCGACATCGATCACCACGGCCCCCGGACGCACCATCTCGGCTGTGACGAACCGCGGAACCCCAATCGCCGCCACCAGGATGTCGGCCGAGCGGGTAATCGCCGCCAGATCGCGGGTCTGGCTGTTGCAGACGGTGACCGTGGCGTTCGCGCCGGTCCCCTTCTGCATCAGCATCAGGGCCAGCGGTTTGCCCACAATGTCGCTGCGGCCCAACACCACGATATGCCGTCCCGCCGTGGGAATCTGTTCGTGAATCAGCATGCGCTGCACTCCCGCGGGAGTGCAGGGCAGAAACCGGGGACGTCCCTGAACAAGAAGCCCGACATTTTCGGGGTGAAAGCAGTCGACGTCCTTGAGGGGGGCGACGGAGTCCAGCACGCGCTGCGGATTGATTTGCGGGGGAACCGGCAACTGAACCAGAATCCCGTGCACCGTGGGGTCCGCATTCAGCCGGTGGACCTCCCGCAGCAGTTCCGCTTCCGTCGTCTGATGGGGCAGCCGGATGACTTCCGTCCCCAGGCCGGCGGCTTCACACGCGGTGTGCTTATTCTTGACGTACACGGCACTCGCGGGGTCATCCCCCGTGAGGACCGCCGCCAGCCGGGGAGTGACCCCGGTGGCGTCACGAAACTCCTGCACGCGGTGGGCCACATCGCCGCGAAAGGCGGCCGCAATCTGCTTCCCATCGATCAGCCGGCCACTCATCCAAAACACCTTCTTGCGTAACGGTTGACAGTGAATCAGAAACGGGGGGGGCCGGCTTGCGAAGCCGTGGCCTGGGTGAACCGTCAGCCAGCCATGCTCGACAGGAGGGCCCACCGGGCCGCCCACAGGGCACCGCCTGCCGCCAAACCGGCGGCGAAATCGTCGGCCATGATTCCCAGCCCCCCGTGCAAGGCTTCAAACCGGTGCACTGGCCAGGGCTTGCGGGTATCAAACAGCCGAAACAGACAGAATCCCACCAGAGCCGACTGCCAGTTCAAAGGAACGAACAGCAACGTGAACATCATCCCCACAATCTCATCGTAGACGATGACTCCGGGGTCCTCCCCTGCACCCAGCACTTGCGCTGCCTTGGTGCACAGAGGAATACCCACTACGAAAGCGACGATCGCCAGCAAGGCAATCGCCTCCAGGGGGATACCCGCCACAGCCAAGGCGGCATAAATGCCCACTCCCAAAACAGATCCCCAGGTCCCGGGGAACCAGGGAAGTCTGCCGGTGCCCAAACCCGTGGCCAAAGCCACCGTCAGTCGATCCCAGAGACCTGTTCGAGAATGAGGGGCGGACATGGTTTTGGGATCGGACGCGGTGACGGGCGAACTGAGGGTTGCAGGTGAAGACTCGATCATAGCTTTGTGTTCGGTCAGAGTGCATGAGAGGAGAACCGGGCCCAACAGACACAGACCGTTTCCCCTGAATTGAGAAGCCCTTCATCTCGCCACACTCCGCCAGCAGTCGATATACTCAGACCAGTCGCGAGGGTTTCCCGTTCAGGAAGGTTGAGATGTCGGACGAGGTCAAGCTGCACAAGAACGAATCGATCAAGGAGCAGAGCCGCCAGCTGCGGGGGACCTTGGCTGAGGAAATGCGTTCTGGTTCCGAGGGCTTTTCCGCAGATATGGAACAGCTGATCAAGTTCCATGGCTTCTATCAGCAGGAAGACCGCGACGCCCGGCATCAGAAAAACGCCGACGGAACGCCTGTGGAGCGGCAGACGTCGTTCATGGTTCGGTCGCGGATTCCCGGCGGGAAACTGACCGCCGCCCAGTTTCTGTCGGAGCTGGAGCTGTGTGACCGGTGTGGCAACGGCACTTTGCGCGTTACCACCCGGCAGGGATTGCAGCTGCACGGGGTCTTGATGAAGGATCTCAAGTCGACGATCCGCGAGATCAACGAGATCAAGCTGACCACCATCGCGGCGTGCGGCGACGTGAACCGGAATGTCATGTGCTGCCCGGCTCCCTACAAGAACAACGCGGTCTTCGACGAAATGCAGGCGTTTGCCGACCGCCTGGCCGAGCATTTCCGTCCCCGCACCACGGGGTACTGGGAAATCTGGATGACTGACGACAACGGCGAGCAGCAGAAAGTCGACGAATTCCAGCCGGTCGAAGAACCGATCTACGGTGCCACCTATCTGCCCCGCAAGTTCAAGATGGCGGTCGCACTCCCCGACGACAACTGCGTCGATGTGCTGGCGAACGACATGGGCTTTATTGCCATCGTCGAGAACAAGCGGATCAAGGGGTACAACATCGTGGTGGGCGGGGGGATGGGCCAGACTCCCAGCGCCAAGAAGACCTTTCCTGCTCTCGCCAAGCCCCTCGCGTTTGTCACCCCCGATCAGGCGATTGCCGTGGGAGAGGCGGTGGTCAAAGTCCAGCGCGACTACGGCAACCGCAGCGACCGCAAGCTCGCCCGGCTCAAGTACCTGATCGCCAACTGGGGGATGGAGAAGTTCACCGCCGAAGTCGAGAAGTACTGCGGTTTCAAGCTGACTCCTCCGGTGCCGCTGGAAATCACCGATGTCGATGACCACATCGGCTGGCATGAGCAGGGAGACGGCAAGCTCTTCCTGGGCATCAATGTCGAGAACGGCCGGATCAAGGATGAGGGGAAGCTGCGGCTTAAGACCGGATTCCGGGCGATTCTGGCGAAGTTTCCCGTACCGGTCCGGCTCACCGCCCTGCAGGCGGTGATTCTCTGCGACATTGCTCCGGCCGATCGTCCGGAAATCGACCGCCTGATGCGCGAGCATGGCATGGCGGCCGCCGAAGAGCTGAGCCTGCTGCGGCGGTATTCGGCCGCTTGCCCGGCGTGGCCCACCTGCGGCCTCGCGGTCACGGAGTCTGAACGGGCCCTGCCCGGGGTGATCGATGAACTCGAAGCCGAGCTGTCCCGGTTGGGGCTGGCCGACGAACGGATCGCAATTCACATGACCGGCTGCCCCAACGGCTGCGCCCGCCCCTACACGCCCGATATTGGGTTTGTCGGTCGGGCCGCCGGCGAGAAGTACACGATCTATCTGGGGGGCAATGTCCAGGGAACCCGGTTGGGTTACGTCTTCAAGGACTATGTCCCGAAGACCGAGATCCTGCAGACGCTCGGACCGGTCTTCTCGCGGTTCCGTGCGGAACGCACCCTGGGAGAAACGTTTGGAGATTTCTGTGCCCGGCTGGGTAAAGACGCCCTGTCGGCCGGTTGATCAGGGCGATTCGCGGCCGACGCCCGTGCCGTCACCATCGCGATCGTTCCGCCAGACTGATCTCAATACAACAGCCCCCGTCACTTCGCTGTGACGGGGGCTGTTGGTTTCTGGGAATGGGGGCTGTCAAGGATGTCCCCTCCCGGATTCCGGTCGCGGACCGAGGTCACGGTTTCGGCAGAAACTTCACGCAGCACGGGGAGCCGACGGCGATGCTGTGGGGAGACAACTCGGTCCCCGGCCCCTTCCACTGCGCGGTCCGTACGGTGTCCCCATCCTGGCTCGCGATCACGACCCACTGTCCGGTGGGATCGACATTGAAATTGCGGGGGGTCTTGATTTCACGACCGGCCGCACTGGTGATGTGACCCAGGGGGGTTGTTCCCTCGCGATTGATGGCAAACAGGGCGACGCTGTCGTGACCACGATTGGAAACCAGCACATGTTGGCCCCCGGGATGGACCACGATTTCCGCAGTGGAATTGCGTTGACGGACGTCCGCTGGAACATCTTTTGGCAAGGTCGACAGGTGATTCCCCTCGGGTGTCGGTGCGGGGAACAATTCCAGAACGCCATCTTTCTGCTTGCGGAACTGCAGGGTGATGCAGGTTGAATCCATCTCGCCGCAGACGTAGGCCCGCCCCAGCGCCGGATGAAACGCGATGTGCCGGGGACCGCTGGAGGCGGGCAGTTTCACGCTTCCGGGGAGGGTGGCGGCGAGGGAACCGGTCTTGGGGTCCAGGCGATAAGACAGCACCTGGTCGAGTCCAAGATCCACCACGTAGGCATATTCCACTCCCTCGATGGTGAGGAATTGCGAGCAGTGGGCGTGAGGGGCCTCCTGGCGTTCCTTGTTGGGGCCGCTTCCCTGGTGCTGCTGGAATTCAGTCCGGGTTCCCAGGCTGCCATCTTCGTT
>JBKDUK010000070.1:0-14089 GCA_046339535.1 Planctomycetaceae bacterium
CCCTTCAGCAGTTGGCCCAGTTGACGACAGACTTCCTCGGACAGGATCTGGACCCCCTTCTCACTGGAGAATCGAATCCGGAAGATCCCGTTTTCCTGGGATGTCAGCTCAACGTGTGTCTCGGGTTGCATGGTGAACGGAAAACCTCAAAACCGGGGGTGAAACTTCGGTGGAGCACAGTCGAGTCTCCGGAGAAGCGACATTCCTGTCGAAATCCTCGCGAAACCTTGCGATACTCTCCTGAAGATTCTGGCACCTGACCTGACCCGGCGCAAGACTTCATGAAAACTTCACGATCTCACAAGCGTTCCGTGCGGCAAACGGCCTTCCGAAAAATGCTGCTGTTAGGCGGAATCTTGTGGACTCGGCTGGCTGTCGGGGTGGAAGCGACCGAACCCTCCGAGATTGTGTTCGGTCCCGACAAGCTTTGGAAGCTGCACCTGCAGATCTCGGCCGAGAACTGGCAGGCGATGCTCCCCACCCGCGGACTGCGTTTCTTCGGGGCCCCTGAGTTTGGCGGCGAGTCTGGGAAAACTCCGGAAGGGGGGGAAAGACGGGAACCGGCCGAACGCCGGGGAGGCTTCAAGTTCGACTTTCGCTATGTTCCTGCCAGCGTGGAACTCAATGGAGAAAGATTCGAGCAGGTGGCGGTCCGCTTCAAGGGGAATTCGTCGTATGGAATGGTCGGAAATTCCCCGAAGCGGCCGTTCAAGATCGACTTCGATCGCCAGGTCGAAGGACAGACCTTCCATGGTCTGAAAATGCTCAATCTCACGAACAACGCGTTTGAGCCGTCGCAACTGAGAGAATCGCTCGCCTTCGCCACGTTCCGGGCGGCAGGAATTCCCGCCGCCCGCACCGCCCTCGGAGAGGTCTCGCTGTCGGTTCCCACAAAATTCGACCACCAGTTCATTGGGCTCTACACCCTGGTTGAACAGGTCGACAAGAGTTTTCTCAAGCGGCATTTTGGAAGCGCGAAGGGGCTGCTGCTGAAACCCGAGGGGCTCCAGGGATTGCCCTATCTGGGAACCGATTGGCAACCCTACGAGGAATTCTACCGTCCCAAAACCGAAGCGACGGAGGCACAGAAACAACGCCTCATGGATCTGACCCGACTGATCAACTTCGCCACCGACGAACAATTCGCGGCCCAGATCGACTCGCTGCTCAACCTCGACAACTTCACCCGCTACATCGCCGTCTGCTCGGCCATCGTCAATCTCGACAGCTTTGTCGGCATCGGCCACAACTACTACCTGTATCTCGATCCCGCCGACAATCGCTGGGTCTTTCTGCCCTGGGATCTCAATGGCACATTCGGGGCCCTGGGACTGGCTGGGCCGGTCGATCGCCAGATCGAGTGGGGAGCGGACACCCCCGCGACCGGCTACAACCGTCTCGTGGAACGGGTCCTGGCGATCCCGGCCTCGCTCGACATGTATCGTGCCCGCTTGCGGGAGATTCTCGACAAGGCCAGTCACCCCGATGTACTGCGTCCCCAAATCGAAACCTTGCAGCAGACTGCCCGGGAGACAATGGCCCGCGAGGCTCAACTCCCCCCTCCCGAACTCCCCGGCATGTGGAAGATGCTGATGAAGCTGGGGGAAAAGCCTCCTGAGCCCCTTGATTTCATCACCCGCCGCCATGCCGCACTGCGGTCTCAACTCGAGGAGAACCGTCCGGGCAAAACCCTGACGATTTCGCTGGGAGGGCCGGTCCAGCGGGATGCCCTCGCGCGGCAGATCACCAAACCTCTCTTTCGGGCCGTTGACCGCAATCAGGACAAGCAGCTCTCGGGCGAGGAAATGACCGCCGCTCTGGTCGCATTGCACGAGCGGGGAACCGCCGCAACATCGAACCCGCTGACCGAGCAATCCCTGGCGGCTGAAATCGTCAGGATTTTCCCCCGGCCAGGGAGTCTGTTTGCCCGATTGGGCCCCGCCCCTCGTCCCCAACCTCCCGGTTTTGGGGCGGGCATGCTGCTGGCGGGATATGCCCGGTTTCTGGCAGGATCGCCCGAGGACACCCTGCCCGCCACGATCTGGCCCGAGGTGACCGCGCAACTGCTGCAACGCTTCGACACCAATCGCGACGGTGGGCTGCAACCCGAAGAGCTGACAAACGCCCTCAACTGGCTTCCCCCGCCCCCGATTGCGTTCGATCCCTCCCAGGATGACCGCCCCTCCGAGGCTGCGGGGGGGAAAACCGAGTCCGATTGAGTCACGAAGCTCGACTCCGACTTCCGGACCACATCCATCCCCGGACAATTACCCGCCCCATCGGAGAGTTTCCGAACGCCACAATCCCCCCCTGCCCCGAGAGACCACCCTCGGGGCGTGGATGCTCCTCCGATCAACGCCTGCTTGTCGATGCCCCAGCCTGCCGATACCCTCGGGGAGCGGCTGTGGTTGCACGGCCCCGCAACCCTTCTGGCGGAGTTTTCGCATGGCCCACCAACCCCTTGCTGCCCTCCACCTCCATCGCCGCAGTCTGCTGCGTTGTGCCGGCGTGACCCTGGCCAGTTCCGCCCACCAGCTGCTGCGGGGGCCAGCGGCGGCCGCCGCTCCTGTTTCCGACCAGATCGCCACGGCGGACCAGGTCGTGTTTCTGTGGCTCCCCGGAGGGGTAACCCACCACGAGTCTTTCGATCCCAAGCCCGAAGCCCCCGAAGAGATCCGGGGGCCCATTCGACCGATCGATACGAATGTGCCGGGCATCCAGTTCGCCGAGACCCTGCCCCATCTGGCCCAGCAGGCCGACAAACTGGCGGTGGTCCGCAGTTTCGCGGCCGGCACCAACGACCACTTCGACGGACAGGCCTACGCGCTGTCGGGCCGCAACATCCTGCCGAACGGCATTCTCAGCGAGCCCAATTTCGGCAGTTTCATTCACCATCAACGGGGAGCCTCTGGAGGTTTGCCGGGCTACATCGCCGTCCCCGGTTCGACCCGCCCCGGCCCCCCCAACACCGACATGTTTGTTCCCGCCTGGCTGGGGCAAACCTATGCCCCGTTCTGCACGATGGGGGAACCGCGGGAGGCTGACTTTAAAGTTCGCGATCTCGGACTGGTCGAGGGGGTCTCAACGGATCGGCTTGAACGTCGCCAGTCACTGCGCACCGTCGTGGAAGACCGCCTGCGGGAAGTCGAGCGGGGGGGCTCGATGGAGGGGATGCAGCAGCTCTACGGTCGGGCCCTCGATCTGATGACGTCGCCCAAGATCCGCGAGGCCTTTGATGTGTCGTTGGAACCTGAGGCGGCCCGCGACAAGTACGGGCGGTCGAAAGTGGGCCAGCGTTGCCTGCTGGTCCGGCGGCTGATTGATGCCGGGGCACGATTCGTGATGATGGACTACGGCTACGACTGGGGGGACTACAACAACCTCTGGGACAATCATTGTGCTCCCGGGCAGAACCAGCCGCACATGTGGAAGATGTGAAAGGTTCCCTATCACCGTCCGGCGGTCCATCAGGCGAACGCCGCGCTGCGCGACGATTTGTCACTCTCGGGACGATTGGAACGGCCCCTGGTGGTCTACCTGACCGAATTCGGTCGCACGCCTCAAATCAACAGCAATGGAGGCCGCGATCACTGGGGCTACTCGGGTTCGATCTTCTATGCCGGTGGGGGGGTACAGGGAGGTCAGGTGCTGGGAGTGACCGACACCATCGGTGGCTACTGTCGCACCCGTACCTTTTCCCCCGCGGATGCGGTCGCGACGGTCTACAAGGCCGTGGGAGTCGATCCGCATACGATGATCCCGGACCGGCAGAACCGGCCGGTCGCAATCCAGCCGACGGGTGAACCGATACCGGTCTTTTGACAGCGTCCCGTCATCCGGGAATCGGATTGGAGTGGACCGGTTCTCCCCAACGTCAACGCGTGGCAACGATCTGTCTTCGATGCCCCTGAATTCCCCAGGACATCAGCGGTCGGGCGGATCAGTCGACGTACAGGAACTCATTCGAGTTCAGCAGGGCGTGGCAGAGATCAACCACCGCCGCCGCCCGGGCGGGATCGAGGAATTTCGGCATCCCCTGGGGGAGCAGCAGGTTCGCTCCCGTGCGCCCCCGTTCCGCCAGCAGCAGGGTTTGCCGGTCGAGGAAACTGGCTGCGGCGGGCAATTCGTCGGCATCCGGCGATCGTCCCAGCACCCGGGGGTAGAGTTCCCCAATCACCCGCACACTGTCTGCCTCGGGATTGTCCAGTAAGAGTTCGCCTGCCAACTGTCGGGCAAGGCGCAGCACCAGATCGCTGTTGAGCAACATCAACGCCTGCGGAGCCACGGTGGTCTGCGAGCGCCGGGCGCAACTCTCGTGCATGTCGGGCAGATCGAACGCCTCGAGCAGCGGGTACGGCAGATTCCGCTTGGCGTGGATGTAGACACTGCGACGATGGCGATCGGCCTTCGAAGCGGAGACTTTCCACGCCTCGCGGGTGTTGAATCCCTGCGGCAGCTCAGGCCACACACTGGGGCCCAACTGCGTGATATTGAGATCACCCGAAACCGCCAGCAGCGAATCCCGCACCGACTCGGCCGACAGACGACGTCGGCCAAAATGCCAGTACCACTGGTTCAACTCATCGGCTTCCAGCGCCGCCGACAACTGCTCGGCCGGTACCCGGTCAACACCCCCCTGTCGATACGCAGTCGAGTTGAGCAACAACCGGTGGAGATTCTTGAGGCTCCATCCCAGCCCTGGCCGCCCCTGGACCACTTGGGTCTCGGGAGTCACAAACTGGGCCGCCAGCCAATCAAGCAGTTCGGGTTGGAGCGGAGGGCTGGTCTGCCGACCGAAATCATTGCCGTTGTCGACGAGCCCCCGGCCAAAGTGCTGCTGCCAGACCCGGTTGACGATAACCCTGGGAACAAGCGGGTTGGCCGGATCCGAAAGCCAGCGGGCCAGCACACTGCGGCGTCCCGAAGACTTCGGGTGAGGGGGAGTGACCGCCAGATCGGCCGTGCTGCCGGTGGCCACGAACGAGGGGAACCCAGGCTGAACCTCTTCGAGGGGCTTGTTGTAGCTTCCCGCCGCGAGACGATGCGTGGGGGGAGGCGTGCAGTCGACCTCACCGGCCACCATCCCCTGCACTTCCGCCGGAGGAGGCGGCAGCCGTTTCCGCCACTCCTGCATCTGGTCCAACAGTTGCTTGCGGCGGTTTTTCTCTTCCGCGGAGAGATTGGTGTGAATCCCCTCTTCGGTGATCCCCATCTGTCGCTCACCCCAGAACGCCAGTTGCCGCTGGATGGTGGTCCGCAACTCGGGGGGGGTATCAATCGCCGCGAGCACCTCGGCCGGAAACTTCATCCGCCGATCGCCGGCGGCTTTGACCCTGGCCTCGGCCTCAAGTCGCTGCAATTCCAGGCGGGTTGATTGAGAGTCGGCCAGCCACTGGTCGTACTGCTGCTGCCAGGCGACCAGTTGCGGCAGCGGGGCCACCGTGGCCGAGTCGCAACGGACCAAGCCGCTGAAGAACGCCTGAAACCTGTAGAAATCACGCTGGGGAATCGGATCGAATTTGTGATCGTGGCACTGCGCACATCCCAGGGAAACCCCCAGGAAGACCGCCGCCACATTCCCGGTCAGATCATTCAGTGATTCCTGCCGCGCCTGCAGAATATTCGAGGCATTGCTCTCATCGGGCCACATCAGGATGTAGCCGGTGGCCAGCAGGGCCTCTGGATCGTCAGGGAACAATTCATCCCCGGCAATCTGCTGCTCGACGAACGAGTTGAAGGGGAGATCGCGATTGAGTGCCTGAATCACCCAATCCCGGTACTTCCACGCCAGGGGACGCACCGGATCGGCGTTGAACCCTGCGGTTTCCGCATAGCGGACCACATCCAGCCAGAACCGGCCCCAGTGTTCGCCATACTGCGGGCTGGCGAGCAACCGTTCAACCAGTTGCTCATAGGCGTCGGGAGCCGGGTCGTGGAGGAATTCGGCGATCTCAGCCGGCGTTGGGGGCAGCCCGGTGAGATCGAACTTGAGACGGCGAATCTGCTCCCGACGCGCCGCCTCGGGGGCGAATTGCAGTTGCTGGGCTTCCAGCCGGCTCACGAGAAACGCGTCGACGGGCGACCGCACCTGGTGGGCCTGGCGAACCACGGGAACCTCACCGCGGGCCACTGGTCGAAAGGCCCAGTGCTCAGGTTCGGCCGAAGTACCCGGCTCCGCTGCCGCCGCGCTGCTGGCCACCGCCAGACAGGCGACCAACGCCACAACCAGACTCCGCACGGCCCGCGTTGTCTGACATTCACTCGCGTGAAAAACCAAGATCATGTCTCCGACCCGGCGCTGAAGAACAGGGTTCTCTCTGGAATGAACCACAACCTGCACAAACTTATCCTACCAGTCTGACAGGGGGATGGGCAATCGAAAAACTGGTCTGGGGACTGTGCAGCGGGCGAATCTGGGTCCGGGGAACCGATCCGCGTGAGAGCGCGAGGCGGCCCGTCTCCCCTGCTCACTTTTTGCCTTGCCAGCCCAGTTCAATAATCGGCAATGGAGCCATCCTTGAGCTTCATCGTGGGCCATTTGTAGCTCTGGGGCTTTTTCGCCTCTTCGATCAGCCGCGGCTCATCAACTTCAACCCCGAGGCCGGGACCGGGGGGAAGCCCGATGTAACCCTCGGCATCAAGTTCGTACGGCATGCGGGTGACTCCCGGCAGGTTGAACCCGGCATTCTCCGGATAGAACTCGTGGATCAGGAACAGGGGAATAGCCGCCACCACATGCAGACTGGCGGCAATTCCCAGAAAGGTCGCCGTGCAGTGCGGAGCGAGGGGGACGTAGTAGGCTTCGGCGAGGTTGGCGATCTTCTTCATCTGGCTGATGCCCCCGGTGTGGCAGCAATCCGGCTGCAGGATGTCGATGCACCGCTCGTGGAGATAGGGAATCATCTCGTAGATCGTGCGGTCACGTTCGCCGGTCGCGAGCGGAATGTCGATCTTCTCTTTCAGCCGTTTGAAGATCTCAATGTTGCCCGGAACGCCCGGTTCCTCGATGAAGAGCAGATCGTAGGGCTTGAGGGCTGACGCCAGTTGGATGAGGGTGGCGGGGGGAACCGCCGAATGGGCGTCGAACATGACCGCTCCCGAGGGACCGACCTTCTCACGGGCGGCGCGAATCGCGGCGACCATGCGGTCAATGTCGGCGGGAGTTCCCGAATGCTCGTAGATGCCATGCGGTGGAACCTTGACCGCCTGGGGCGTGTGATAGACCCGGATTCGGTCGCGGGTGGGCCCACCCAGCAATCGGTACACGGGCGTGTTCCAGAGTTTGCCGGCGATGTCCCACAAGGCAATGTCGATCGCCGCCATCGCATGAATCAGGATGGCTCCGCCGCGGATGTCGCGGTGAGCCCGAAACATCTTCTGCCACAAATGCTCGATGCGGGTGGGATTTTCTCCGTCCAGCAGTTCGAACAACGATTCGACCAACACCCGCCCCACACGGACGTCGGTCCCCTTGAGGTCTCCCCAACCCACAATGCCGTGGTTCGTCTCGAGCTTCACATAGACGATCGGGCCCACCCAATACGTCTTCAGACCGGTAATCCGAATGCTGGAAGCCCGGTCGACCACCTGGTTTCCCGGTGCCTGATCCTGGGCTGCCGCCTGATCCACCAGCGACCATCCGACCGCGGCAGCACCCAGCGATTGCAACCAACCACGACGAGGGAAGGACGAAACTTCAGACATGAGATCGGCTCCTGGACACGTGGTATGAAGAATACATTCGCGGCGACGTTCCGGGGTCACAACCGCGTGTGGCGGAGAGGGCGGTCCGCAGGTTCGTCATGTCAGGGAACTGCGCGGCATGCCGGAACTCGCACGGTCTCAATCTGACTAGCCGGCGTGAGGCGATCGGGGAATGCGGGCCGCAATCTCCTGCGCCAAACGATTGAACGGCAGACTCTGCAGCAGAACCGTCCCGGTTCCCGACAACGTGGTCAGAAACATCCCTTCCCCCCCGAAAAGCATCGACTTCAACCCCCCTGTTCGCTGGATGTCGAACTCGATGCCGTTGCTGAAAGCCACCACCGAGCCGGTGTCGACCCGCAGGGTGTCTCCGTTGAGTTCCTTCCGAACCACATGGCCGCCGGCATGCAGAAAAGCGAGGCCGGCTCCCTCAAGCTTTTCGAGAACGAACCCCTCACCTCCAAACAATCCGGCCCCCAGCTTCTTCTGGAAGGCGATTCCCAGTTTGGTACCCAGTTCCGCGCACAAAAACGACTCTCGCTGACACAGCAAACCCTCCGGATACTCGGCCAGGTCGATGGCCAGAATCTGGCCGGCATAGGGAGCCGCGAAGGCGACCATGCGCCGGTCCGCCGAGTGATTGGTGAAGTGCGTCAGGAACAGCGACTCGCCCGCCAGCATCCGCTTGCCGGCGGTGGCCATCTGCGAAAAGAACCCCGCCTCCGAATCCGAACCATCTCCGAGTCGGGATTCGAATTCGATGTCGGCCTCCATGTAATTCATGCATCCCGCTTCTGCCATGACCGTCTGCCCGGGATCGAGCGTGATCTCGACGATCTGCAACTCCGCCCCCAGGATTTCGTAGTCCAATGACCGCGTCGACATGGCAGTCCCCTTCGAGCCAACGGAATGTGTCGGAACCCGGACTCCGCCGGCCGGAATCCCTGACTTCACAACCATGAACCAAAACGCACTGCGCTATGGACTTTGACCGGCGCAATGGTCCGGGGCGGAACGAGCACCCAACGACCGGCGAACGGGTGCAGGCTGCCGGTTTCCCGGGCAGAACCCGTGCCTGCGCGCCGCTGCTGGACCACGACGCCCGCCCCGCATTCTCCAGAACGTGGAAGGCGTCGCTCAGGATCACCGCCTCAGGTTTTCAAACATGTACAGGCCCGATTTTCCCGGGCAGACCAGGTCGATGTCCCCATCGCCATCAATATCCCGGGCCGCCATCTGCAGTCCCGTGCCGGCCGTACCGCGGGGAAAATCCTTGAGCGCCCAGCGGTCCTTCGCCTGGGGCGGGGCGTTTTCCGCCGGACTCCCCCGGTAAATCGTCTGCTTGTTCCACTTCCGGGCTGACCGGTCGTACCGATAGGCAAGAACCTCGGGAGCGGCAACGTCTCCTGGCTCGACCTCATGCGCATACACCCGCTTGCCGGTGATCAACTCCGGCTCCCCTTCACCATCGAGATCGGCGAACAACACGGTGTGGACCTGCGAAAAGGTGTCGTCGATCAGTTCCTTCTTCCAGGACCGGGAACCGTCGGCACCGCGAGACTGACGCAGCCAATGCAGACCAAAGGCATGCCCCATGCCCCACACCACATCGGTCAGCCCATCCCCATCGATGTCTCGCCCCGGAATCAGCACGCTGGCGGTCCCCAGATCGAACTCGGGATGGAACGTCCAGGCCTCTCCCTCCGCTGGCTGCTCGTACCATCCCCTGGGGGTAATCACATCCGTCCGCCCATCCCCGTTGATGTCACCCGCACCGACGCCGTGCCCGGCACCATCAGCCCCGAGATCGTGTTTCTTCCAGGCCACGGCGGGTTGCTTCTGCTGCAACTTGTAAAACACCACCCGTCCCCCCACGTTGGGGAGAAACTCGGGCTGACCATCTCCCGTGAGATCGAGCAACTCGCCAGTCTCCATGGAGCCTGGCAGGTCGATCTCATGCTCGGTCCAGGGACCGGTGGCGGTCCCGCCGGGGTTCTCGACCCACCCCACCCGACGGCCAAAGTAATTGCAGGTGACGATGTCGGGACGGCCGTCGCCATTCACATCGAGCGGAGCATCGCAAAAGTCTTCGTGGTAATGCGGATTCTGCTCGGCGGCCGGAACAGACCGCACGCGATGCCGGGTCCACTTTGGTGCCTCGTACCACGAATCTCCACAGAAGACATCGAGCTTGCCGTCGCCGTTGAAATCGGCCACTCCGCACGCTTCGTAAGGAGACTGGTCATTCAGCGTGTGTTTCTTCCAGCCCCGTTCCGCCTCGTCGGCCCAGAGCGTTGCCGCCGAGACCATGAGGCAGCCCAGGCCGCCGGCCAGCCGCCGACCCATTCGCAAAAACCGGGAAGCACCCATCAGCACACCCACTCTCGTTTGGAGCCCGCGGAGTTGTCAGCAGAGACCGATCCGCGCGCAGAGGGAAGGACCATCAGACAGCCCGCAGACACGGGTGAGTAACGGCCCCTCGTCGCGGAGGAGTCCAGACCCACCCGTGGTCTCGAACACGACTACTCCAGCTTGAGCTCCAGGGCGCGGAAGCGGACTTCCAGTTTGCCTCCCGAATGGAGCTGCAGGGCGATGATGCCCCGCCGGGCCCCCTCGGGATCGTCCAGATCGACGCAGAGCTGATCATTGATGAACGTCCTGATCCGGCTGCCGCGGGCCTCAATGCGGTAGCGGTTCCAGTCGCCCGGCCGCACGTGCGCGTCACCCGGCTTGTCCCACAGCAGGGCCCGGCCGTGCTCTTCATAGAGCTTCCCCCACCAACCGGCACCGATATCGGCCTGGTAACCCTTCACTTCCCCCTCAGCCAACGGCTGACTGCGGAACTGCACGCCGCTGTTCTCGCTGTTGGGGGTCAGTTTCACCTCAAAGGCGAGGCTGAAGTCTCCCACCAGCATCTGGCTGATGAGGAATTCATTCCGTTTCAGTCCCGGGCTGCGTCCCACGATCTCGCCATTCTCGACCGACCACAGCTCGGGATTCCCCAGCCAGCCGTCGAGCGTCTTGCCATTGAAGAACGACGCCAGCGTGTCGGCTGTCGCGAGGAGCGCGACCTGCCGGGGACTGGCCAGATAGCCGGCCAGGGCCCGCACGTCGTCCTCGGAGAGAGGCTTGAGCAGATCGTCGGGCATCATCGACTTGTCCGACGGCTTCATCTCTTCGATTTCGTCCTTGGGGAGCACAATGGTTTCGTTGGCGGTCACCACCGTCACCGCCTGTGGCGATTCCTCCTTCACCAGCCCCGTGATCACCCGCCCCCCTTGGGTGACGATGATACGGGGGGTGTATTCGCGGGCCAGGACCGCTGACGGATCGACCACGTTCGAGAGCAGGTAGTCGAGATTGGCACGATTCGATCCGGTCAACTCGGGGCCCACCTTCCCACCACTGCCGAACAGCGTATGACACTGCTGGCAGACCTTCGCGAAGACCGCCCGCCCACGTGGAAGGTCTTCCTCCTTCGCGGGTTCGGCACTGATCAATTCCTTGTAATGGCTGATCAACTTCGCCTTTTCTTCCGGCGTGTCGCGGACCACCCCCCAGTGCTGCTCGATCTTGGCATTGAGGGTGTCATTCTTGAGGTTGCGCAATTGCCGCACGAAATCGGCCGTCAGATCGGTCGCGGGCAACCGCTTGTCACCAATTGCATCCAGCAACGCGACGGCGTATCCCGGCCGGGCGGTCAGTGTCGACAGAACATCGCGTTTCTCCTGGGGAGGCAGCTTCCCGTACCGCTCGAGCAGCAGCGCGGGGGTGGGGCCATCTTCGTAACCCGCCAGCCCCCGAATCGCCGCACTCCGCAGCGCATCGTCATCGAGCAGTTGCCTCAACACCGGTGCCAGTTGCGGATCCTTCGCCCCCAGCAGGGACTCGAGATAACTCTGCCGCTCGGCCAGGGGAACCTGGCGATCCGCCACCGCCCCCCGCATCTTGCCGAAGACAGCGGGATCCCCAAACTTCGCTGACAGACCAAACGCGAGATTACGCAATTCGGCCACCGGACTGGCCTCGAGACCGGCCCGCACCTGGCCCCAGCCGGCGGGCATTTCCACGCGGCGGCGTCCCTTCAACGCCGCCTGCAGCCCCGAGAGGTAGCGGCGACGGGTCTCGTTGTCGGTCGCCTTGCCCAAGGCGGCGACGAGCTGATCAAGAGATTCCGGGGTCCCGAGCGAGCCGATCCGCCGGATCATGAATTCATGCACCAGCGGAAACTTCCCCTGGGCCGTGAGGGCCAGCGCCCGCGAGGCATCGACCTCAGCCAGCGGCTCGGCCGCGTACCAGTTCATCAGTGGCAGGTTGTGATCGTCGATATCCGCAGCCTGCGAGAGCAGTCCCTGCACCGCGTCCCACCGCTGTTCGAGCGGCAGCCGCTGCAGGGCGGAGGCCACATACAACCGCACCACCGGCGACGCATCGTGGGCCGCCAGTTGCGCGAGACGGCCGGGAACGTCGGCGCCGGGAGCCTGTTCACACAACAGCTGCACCATCCAGCCGCGCACGTACGAATCGGCATCGGCCAGGAGCTGACCCGCCACATTCGCGGGGATCCCCCCGGTCACATGCAAGGCCCACTGAGCCCGCAGACGGCGGGTTGGTTCGGGGTGCGTGGTGGCGATCTTGACCAGCCCTTCCCGGGCACTCGCCGAGAGCTTCCCCGCCGCCGTCCGCTCCTGCAGCAGCCGCCGGGCCGTGCGGACGTACCAGTCATTTTCGTGCAGCTGATACTGCACCAGCTGGTCGTCGGTCGCGCGGGCCAGATCCACCGGCTCGGCGCGCGATGTGCCATAGCTGATCTTGAAGATCCGGCCATTCGAACGATCGTGCCCCGGCACATTGCCATGATGACACTGGTTCCGGTCGTACCAGTCGATCATGTAGACCTGCCCATCCGGTCCGTAACGCAGATAGAGAATCTGCGACCACAGATCATTCGTCCGGCAGAAATCGGGGAGTCCGTCCCCTTCATAGCCAGAACCGCGCGGCGTCAGCTGGTCGAGGTTCAACCGCGCCCCGTGGATGTTGTTCATGAAAAGCTGATTGCGGTATTCCGCCGGCCAGGTGCCCCCCAGGTAGATCATCGCCCCGGCATGGGCATGCCCTCCACCGTTGGTATCTGACCGGGCGCGGTCCGCCTCGTTCCATTGGTTTCCCACCCAGTGCCGGTGGTTGGCGATGGTGCCAATGTCGGCATAGGTGTGTTTCTGGAAGTGCTCGCCCCCCTGCCGCAGGTACCGGGCTCCCTGCACCATGTGAAACAGGTGCGGAATGACACAACAGGTCAGAAAGCACTGCCCCTGGTCGTTGAAATCGACCCCCCAGGGATTGCTGGTGCCGTAGGCGAACACCTCGAACTGATGCCGGGTGGGGTGATAGCGCCAGATACCGGCGTTGAGGCGGGTGCGCTGGTCATTTCCCGCTCCGGGCTTGCCGACGTTGGAATGGGTGAAGACGCCGTGACAGCCATAGAGCCAGCCATCGGGCCCCCAGATGAACGAGTTGAGGGTTTCGTGGGTATCCTGGTAACCCCAGCCATCAAGCAGAACTTCGGGGGGACCATCCGGCACATCGTCGCCATCCCGGTCAGGAATAAAGAGGAACTCGGGAGCCGCTCCCACCCAGACGCCTCCAAAACCCACCTCGATGCCGCTGACGAGATTGAGCTTGTCGGCGAAGACCGTCCGCTTGTCGAACTTTCCGTCGCCGTCGACGTCTTCGAAGATCAGGATGCGGTCGCGGGCCTCTTCGGGTTTGACCCGCACCGGATAGGCGTAGGCCTCGGCCACCCACAACCGGCCCCGGGGGTCGATCGTCATGGCGATGGGCTGCTGGACGTCGGGTTCCCCGGCGAAAGCGGTGACTTTGAAGCCCTGAGGGACGGTCATCGCCCGCGCGGCATCTTCGGGGGAGAGTCCGGCGAATTCCAACAGGTCGGCAGGGCGCTGCGGGGGGACCCAGGGCTTGTCCTGGAAGAACCGAAAGTCATCGAAGTTGAGATGCCCCCAGGGCCCGGTCCCGCGATCGACCAGGCGGATGAAGATCTGCTTGTCCTGGTGCTTCTGCAAGTCGACCACCGCCCGTCGCAGATTCTCGGTCTGGGTGCCCACCGCCCGGTGGATCACCTCCCGGGTGTCTGCGCGGACGATCTCGACACAACTCTCGTCGGTGGATCCCCCCGCGATCAGGAAGGCCGCCCAGGGATGCGTCACTTCAAACGGGACTGAAGTCAGGGTCCCGGTGGGGCCATCTCCCGCGTTGTTCTCGAAGCTGCCGACCCAGAAGGTCCCGGTGTGCTCGCTCTTCATGTCCTTCCGGCGGGCGAACACCACGTCCCCCTTCACCGGCTGGCCCTCGAAAGCGGCTCCCTCAA
>JBKDUK010000071.1:0-12171 GCA_046339535.1 Planctomycetaceae bacterium
CCGCGGACGACAGCCAGCCGCGGTGGCCAAGGCGGCGGCGTCTCCCCTGCGAGGGAGCGCCCGCCGTTCGGGTCGCGGCTAGAAACCCAGTCCGACGCCCGAGAGAGTTCCCGTGGCGACCGTGCCGTCCTTGATTTCAAACATGCCCGGAAACTGCGGTTTCCACTTGCGGTTGGCCGCGGGGCAATACTGGCGCCCATTCCCCTCGATCCCGGCCACTCCCGGGATGCGGGCGGCGAGGCTGGCCGAATGCAGGAACGAATAGCCCGGACAGGTCAGATCCTGCACGCACCGGAACATGCCGAATTTCTGGGCCGCCGCCGCCATCAGCAGCGACTCGCTGTGTCCCTTTCCAACCTTCAGAGCCACCCCGGTGTAACCCAGGTCGCGGGCCATCAGCAGAGCGTCGTAGTCGACCAGCGATTCGTCGATCACAACGGGCTTGAGCTTGGCGGCCTCGTGCATCTTGTTGTCGGGATGGGCGGCCAGATCGCGATGCGTGGGCTGCTCGATGTACTGGATGCGGTCGTAGGCCGCCGGGTTCTGTTCACGGATGCGATTCAGGAAATCAAGCACGTACGCCACGTTCGCGCACTTCTCGTTGAAATCGAGTGAATACACCCATTCCGCGCAACCCCGGGCCCCCTGCGCCTCACAGGCCACACGGTCCACAGTCAGCACGCGGTCGACATCCCACGCGAGGTCATCGCCATTCAGCTTGATCTTGAGGTGCGTCAGACCGTTGTACTTGATCCACTCAGCCAGGGTCTCGGGCAGCCCGTCGCCGATCTTCTTCTGAACATCGGCGGGGGTCAGGGGATCGAGAGCCCCAACGAGGTGATACAGAGGCATCCGCGCCTTCGGCTCGCGCAGCGTGTACTTGTCGAGATACTCCCCCTTGAACGACTTGTCGAGATACTCAGACAGGTCGTGATTCATGTACTTCGACGACAGCAGGTTGTAGCTGTTCTCGCCATGCACCCGCCCGTAGGCGTCGTGGAGGGCGGCATCGAGCGGACTCGCGGCCACCAGCTGTGCCAGGTAAGGCATCGGTTCGGCCAGCTTCAACCGCTGCTGCAGCTGCTTCGCCAGATGCTCATACTCTCCCGCGAACATCTCGGCGATGTCGATGGGATGGGCATGATCGGGGAAATCGACCGCCAGTTCGGCGATTTCCTCGGCGAATTTTTTCATCGCCTCTTCCGCCTGTTCCGCCGTGACCGAGCTGGAGGGCCACGCCCAGACGGGAGCCACCGGCATGCTGCCGAACCCCCCTTCTGTCCGCTTGTTGCGGGTCTCCACCGTCAACTCAATGTTGATGAGTGTACCCCGATCCATGACCCGCCCGCCGAACTTCAGCGGGGAACGGAACGGAGTGGGCTCGAACGTGCAACGAGCCTCGAGGATGGTGATATCGGTCGACTTGGGCATGGGGAACAGCGCAGAGCCGGGAGGGTCTTCAGACCGGGCAGACCGGTCAGTTTGGGATGTTAGCTGTCGAAAATAGGGGAAGCAAGAACAACTCCAATCACAAGCCGGGATGAGGATCAGCCACGCAGGGCCTGGAGATTGACAATGTTCTCGGGACGGTTGCCGGACAGCACGGCCGCCAACTGCCGCGCCACCCGGGTCCGCAGTTCGACCAATGACTCGGGAGAGACAAACGCCGCATGCGGCGTGACGATGACTCGCTCGTCCCGAAACAGTGGCCGGGTGAGGTCGGGGGGCTCGGGATCGAACACATCGAGGGCCGCCCCGGCCAGCCGGTTTTCCTGCAGGGCCTGCCACAAGGCCTGTTCATCGACCAGGGAGCCCCGGGACGTGTTGATCAGCCAGGCCGTGGGACGCATCTGGGCGAACTGCTGCGGCCCCACAAGATGCCGGTTGGCCGCGGTCGCCGGGAGATGCAGGGAGACAAAATCGGACTGCGACAGCAATTCCGCCAACGGGACCACGGGGCAGCCAACCCCGGCATCACTCCCCGAGCGGGTACACCCCAGAATGGTCATGCCAAAAGCCCGCGCCCTTTGGGCCACGGCGGCACCAATCCGTCCCAACCCCACCAAACCCAGGGTCTTGCCGGCCAGACGATCGGGGGGAGATGCGGCCCCCAACCGGTATTCCCCCTGCTTGGTCCGCACATGAAAGAAGGCAACCCGGCGGGCGGCAGCCAACAGCAGGGCCAGGGTGTGATCGGCCACTTCGGTCACGCAGTAGTCGGGCACGTTGGTGACGGGAATGCCCCGGGCGCTGGCCGCTGCAATGTCGATGTTGTCGAGCCCGATTCCGGACCGACAGACGACCCGACAGTTGGTCGCCGCCTCAATCACCCCAGAAGTGACCGGAGCCCAATTGCAGACGATCGCATCGGCGTTTGCCGCAGCCGCAACCAACTGCTCTTCCGAAACTCCGCCCGGCTCAAACAGCTCGACCCCCAAGGGTGCCAGGATCGCCTGCTCGAGTTGCAAATCGGGCCAGGCCCGATCCGTCACCAGCACCCGCCACCGCGGCAACATCGTGGTTTTTCCAGGGAGACCGCGAATGCGAGGAATGCGTTCGAATCCGGAAGCCGCGCCGTCGACAATCCGGCGGGAAGTCAGCTGGAGGCGGCCAATTCCGCCATGCGTTGGGCCGGTACCACCAGCCGATCCCAGTGCTGCTCGAGATACTCGGGAGGCCCCCCCTTCGCGGCGACCGCCTGGGCCACCATCACCGTGGGAACCAGTTCGATGGCGTTCCACGGACAGACCGTCAACTCGTACGGATCGCTCTTCTTGCCCGGAATGTGGACACAGACTTCGCAGCCGACACACCGCTCGACGTCGATCTCACACCACGACTGCAGAACCGAGATCGATTCTCCCGCAACCTTCGAAATACAGTCGACAGGACAGACTTGCAGACAGGCTTCGCACCCCGTGCAGTTGTCGGCGTTGATGACGGCGACTTCCTTGGGCAGCTTCTTGCGTGAACCGGCTTTGGCCATGGTCGATCGTTGTCGGCAGAGACTGGAAAAAACAGGCTGAGTCGCTCTTGTGGACAGGCGACTTACCCAGAATTCTAAAGGGCCCGGGAAAATGGAACAACCCGGACCATTTCGGTCTCTCAACTGTGAGAGTTTCGCGGGGAATGCACGCCCCCGCCGCTGACATTCTGTCCATGCTGCCCCGCGAATCCCGCAGGGAGATGACCTATTGTCCGGCGGGATCCGGCTTGGACGGAGTCAATTCGATTTCCAGATCTTTTTCTCCCCCAGTCTGCTCGACCCAGCGGAAGGTCCGCTTCGAGCGGACCTTTTGATCCAGTTTCTTCTCTCCCAGCTCGATCCGCATCGACAGTTCCTGGGAACTGATCCCCTGCACCGCCCGTCCCCGCGTGACGTCGAAGGTGATTTCCCCCTCTCCATCCGGCATTTCGACGGTCAGGGGGATCTGGGGGCCCACCTGCGGTTCAAAATGATCCTTGGTGGTCAGCCGACACCGCCCCTGGGCGTCGACCTTGTCGCAACTGAGGGTCTGAGTGACCCGCAGGCTGCCATAGGGGGTTTTGGTGGCGGTTTTGCGGACCCACTCGGTTCCGGATTCCACCTCAGCTTCGGTCAACGGGGTGAAAAACTGACTGGAGATCTCCCGCATCCCATCCGGCCCCAAGAGGGGCTGACCATTGGGACCCGGTTTGCCCTCCTTGCCTGAAACGGGCTTCAAACCGGTTATTTTTCCCAGTCGATCCAGCTGCAGGCTCCAGCTGATCCCCACCATCTGCCGGCAGTTCTCGGCGTTGCGTTGCGCAGGAATGTTTTTGGAATCGATGACCGTGTCGGTCTGCTCGGTGTCATAACTGACCCGGCCATGCGTGGGGGTATCCATGGCCGAGCGGACCCGGCGAATGGTCAGTTTCAACTCCGCAGTCCCCTCCGGAGTCACCTTGTCCACCGCCACCAACAGCGTCAGCACCTGAATCTGATTTTCATCGACCTGCCGGGCCTCGGCGGGCGGCTTCCCTTTCCCCTTCGCCTTCCCACCCCCCGCGGCTCCACTCTCGGTCGCCGTGGTGTGGATGTCGGTAATCAGCTCATAAGTGAAGGTTTCGCCCGCCTCGTATTGATGCGTCAGCCGGGTGCCAGCCTGACAGGTCGGAAGGGTGAGGGCGGCCGTCAATAGCCACGCCAGGCTGGTGAGGGAGAGCGATCGCATGCAGGCACGTTTCTTCGAGGACGGCGGGGGACAACAGCGAGAGAAATGGGCGGTACCAGAGAGCGCAAATTCCATCGTAACAAAAATCCGTACGCCTCATGGTTTGAAAATTCGGGTAGGGAGTCAAATAATCCCTCTGTCGATCGTCGTCGGCGGGTTCCGGCCCGCGGGCCTCCGTTCGCTTGCTCTCTCAAAAGCCAGTCGTTCCCCATCCTCTGCGCGGAGACTCCGTGTGGCCTATATAGTGAACACCCCCAGCGAACAGCAGCAAATGCTGGACGTGATCGGGGCCGCGTCGGTCGCCGAGTTGTTTGAACAGATTCCGGCCCCGTTGAGGATGGAACGTCCACTGGATATTCCTCCCGCGCTGACCGAGCTGGAACTCGAAGCCCACCTCCGCGACCTGGCGTCGCGCAACGGAGCGGTGGGGTCGCGCGTCTGTTTCCTCGGCGGCGGGGCCTACGACCACTTCATCCCCTCGGCGGTCGATGCCGTTGCGTCACGCAGCGAGTTCTACACCGCCTACACCCCCTATCAGGCCGAGGCGAGCCAGGGGAGCCTGCAGGCCTTCTTCGAGTATCAGTCGCTGATCTGTCAGCTGATGGGACTCGAAGTGGCGAACGCCAGCCTCTACGAGGGAGGTACCGCCGTCAGCGAAGCGGTGTTCATGGCGATGCGGGTCACAGACCGCCACCGTCGGGTGGTCGTCTTGGGCTCTGTACACCCCCATGCCCGTCAGGTCTGCCAGACCTATCTGAGGCAGATTGACTGCGAACTGGTGACCATTCCCACCCCAGACGGTGTCGCCGATCTGGCCGAGGTCGCCCGGGTGCTGGACGACAACACCGCCTGCCTCGTGGTGCAGTCACCAAACTACCTGGGATGCCTCGAGCAAACCCGGGAACTGTGTGCGGCGGCCCACAAGGTGGGTGCGCTGGCCATCGTCAGCTCTCATCCGCTGTCGCTCGGTCTGCTGAATCGTCCCGGGGATGTCGGGGCCGATATCGCCGTGGCCGAAGGCCAGAGCCTGGGCATCCCCCTGCAGTATGGGGGCCCCTATCTGGGAGTGCTTGCCTGCCGCGAAGAGTTTGTGCGGAAGATGCCCGGCCGTTTGATTGGGGAGACCATCGACCGGCTGGGCCGCCGGACCTTCGTGCTGAACCTGCAGGCGCGCGAACAGCACATCCGCCGCGACAAAGCCACCAGCAATATCTGCACCAACCAGGGATTGATGGCCCTGCGGGCCACGGTCTTTCTGTCGCTGCTCGGGCCTGAGGGGCTGCGTGAGACGGCGAACCTCTGTCTGCAGAAAGCCCATTACGCGGCCCAAAGACTGGCCACCCTGCCGGGGGTCGAACTGGCGACACGGGCTCCCTTCTTCCACGAGTTCGTCCTGCGGTGCCGCGGTGGGGCGGGTCCCCTGTTGAGCCGCGCCCGGGAAGCCGGCTTCGATCTGGGCCCGGCCCTCACTCCGGAAGACGCCCCCGGACTGGCCGCCCCGCAGAATTGCCTGCTGGTGGCCGTCACCGAACAACGGACCAAAGCCCAGATCGACCGCCTGGTCGACGTGTTGGCGCGCTAGACTCCCCCCACTCTTTCAGGACGTACTCATCATGCGCAACATGCAGGCGACCCAACTCCTCAGCGAGTTGTCGAGCCCCGGCCGCCGGGCGGCCCGACTGCCGCCGTGCGACGTTCCCGAGGTTCCGGTGGAGCAGTTGCTGCCGGCCGAACTGCTGTCGTCCGCCCCCCCTCCGCTCCCCGAGCTGAGCGAACCCGACATCATCCGGCACTTCATCAACCTGTCGACCAAAAACATGTCGGTCGACACCCACTTCTACCCCTTGGGGAGCTGTACGATGAAGTACAACCCCAAGCGGAACGAACGTCTGGCCAGCCTGCCGGGGATTGTGGACCTGCATCCCCACCAGGTCCCCGAACTGTCCCAGGGGCTGCTGGAACTGCTCTACTCAATGCAGCAGATGCTGGGGGAGATTGCCGGCCTGCCCGCCGTCAGCCTGCAGCCGGCCGCTGGCGCCCAGGGCGAATTCACCGCCCTGCTCACCGCCAGTGCGTACTTCCGCAGCCGGGGCGAGACCCGCACCCGGGTCCTGTTCCCCGCCAGTGCCCATGGCACCAATCCCGCCAGTGCCGCGCTGGCCGGGTTCGAGTGCGTGCAGTTGAAGGGTGGAGCCGATGGATTCGTCGATCTGGCCGAACTGAAGGCCCAGCTCGATTCGCGGACCGCGGTCTTCATGGTCACCAATCCCAACACCCTGGGAATGTTCGAGAAGGACATTGCCGAGGTGGCGCGGCTGGTGCACGAAGTGGGTGGCTTGGTCTACATCGACGGGGCCAACATGAACGCCATCTGCGGCATCACCCGTCCCGGAGACTTCGGGGGCGACATGATGCATTACAACGTGCACAAGACCTTCACCGGCCCGCATGGCGCGGGAGGCCCGGGGTCAGGCCCCATCGCGGTCCGCGACTTCCTCGGGCCGTTCCTGCCGGGCCCCATCATCGAGCGGCAACCGAACGCCGAAGGGTCCGCCGTCTACCGGCTGGTGAATCCCCCCCACTCGATCGGACGGGTCCGCAGCTTCTTCGGCAACGTCGGAATTCTGGTGCGGGGCTACTGCTACCTCCGCACATTGGGGCCGGCGGGGGTTCGGGCCATGAGCGAAAATGCCGTGCTCAACGCCAATTACCTGTTGGCCTGCCTCAAAGATATTCTGCCCGTTCCCCAGGGGAACCGGTGCATGCACGAGTTTGTCGCGTCCGCGAAAGAGTTGAAGGAGTCGCGGGGCATTTCGGCCATGGATGTGGCCAAGCGTCTGCTCGATCATGGGTTCCACGCCCCCACGGTGTACTTTCCGCTGGTGGTGGCCGAGGCCCTGATGATCGAGCCGACGGAGACCGAGTCGAAGGAAACCCTCGATGCGTTTGTGGAGGCCCTCCGGACCATCGTCCGCGATGACCCCGCGCAGCTGCATCAGGCGCCTCATTCGACTCCCGTCAGCCGGCCCGACGACGTGCGGGCGGCCCGGCAACCCATCCTGCGTTGGAACCCCTCATGAATTCCGCTGAAGCGAACACTCCCTTGACCGAGATCCAGGAGAAGAAGAAGGCCATCCGCGAACAGGCCCACGCCAACCGCAAGGATCAGGAAAACAAGGATGAACTGAGCCGCGAGATCTGCGCCCGGTTCATGGCGCTGCCCGAGTACCAGCGGGCCCGGACCGCCATGTTCTATGTCGATGTGCGGACCGAGGTGCGCACCCGGCAGGATCTGGCCACCGCCCTCGCCCATGGCAAGACCATCGTCGTTCCCTGGTGCAATGACCAGGGGGAACTCGAGCTGTTCCGGCTGGAATCGATGGATGACCTCGCCCTCGGCATGTACAAGATTCTCGAGCCGAAGCCCGAGTTGCGGCATCTGCCCGAGCGCCAGGTGGACGTGAAGACGCTCGACATCGTGATGGTTCCCGGAGTCGCCTTCACCCGCGAGGGGGCCCGCATGGGGCATGGCAAGGGCTATTACGACAAGCTGCTCGAGCACGCCCGTCCCGACGCGCCTCTGGTGGCACTGGCGTTTGAGTGCCAGTTGTTTCCCGAGATTCCCACCCAGTCGCACGACGTCTTCATGGACAAGATCATCACCGAGAAGGGGGTCTACACCGGGAAAGGGCGGTCCCGCACATGACCCTGATCAGTCCGCGAGTCGACGACACGTACGCCGAGGCGTTCCGCAGCATCCACGCCGAGTTTCTGATCACCGCCCGCGATCGCCGCTGGCTCGACCATGCGGTGCGGGCCTGCACCGGCAACGCCTCCAGCACGATCCTGTGCGACTGTGAGGCGGGTCTCGACCGGTACGTCGGGCCCGGCGGCGATGAATCGTTCGCCACCCCCGATGGCCGCCCGGGCGCGATCGTGCAGATTCATGTCCCCCGGTTCCGCAAAGACCGGGAACCGGCCCTCGAGCGTTCGCTGCTGGTGCGCATCAGCCAGAACGTGCTGACCTGCGCCACCTGTTCGGTCTTCAACCTCATCGACTCGGACCCGTACTTCAAATTGGGCCGCAAGATCGCCTTCTTCGGCGATGGCTGGCAGACCCGCGACGTGCGTCACGGCCGCAAGGTGTGGGTCATACCCATCCTGGGGGGCGAGTTCATCCTCGACCGCCGGTTCGGATTCCGCGAAGGGTTGATGGGGGGCAACCTGTGGTTCTTCGGCGACAGCGTCGACTCGGCCCTGTTGGCCGCCGAACAGGGTGCCGCCGCCGCGTCGAAGGTCCCCGGGGTCATTCTCCCGTTTCCGGGAGGCATCGCCTCGAGTGGGTCCAAGGCGGGCAGCAAGTACAAGTTCTCGATCGCCAGCACGTACGAGAAATACTGCCCCACGCTGCAAGACCGGCTGGGCGACCAGGCGGGGCTGCCGGCTGGTGTGAAATCGGTGATGGAAATCATCATCAATGGCCGCGACCTCCCCACCATCGCCCAGGCCACTCAGGCTGCGATCCGCGCCTCCGTTGACACTCCCGGCCTGATCCGCATCTCCGCCGGGAATTACGGCGGCCGTCTCGGCAAGAACTTCATCTACCTCGACCCCGCCAAGCAGCCCGCCGGCTGAGTTCTCGAGTCGAACCCGGTCACCTCACCCGCGGTCACCTCACCCGCGGTCAACTCACCCGCGGTCAACTCACCCGCGGGCGACGGACAGGCAGCGGTCGGCCAGTTCGGCGGGAGATTCGGTGCCGACGTAAGTGACCTCGCGACATTCCTCCAGGTTGCGGAACCAGGTGTGCTGCCGTTTGGCAAACTGCCGGGTCCGCAACTGGATCTGTTCGCGGGTCTGTTCGGGGTCAGCCCCCGTTTCCAGCGCCTCGAGCACCTCGTGGTAGCCCAGCGCCTGGCGGGCGGTGCGCCCCAGTCCCTCCGGCCGCGCGGCCAGACTCCGCACTTCCGCCACCAGTCCGGCGGCGAACATCGCATCGACCCGGGTGTTGATCTGCTGGTTGAGCCACTCGCGGGGGGGGTGCAGCCACAGCGTGGCGACCGGCCGCTCGGCTTCCGGACGCGGCCCTTGCTGTTGCTTCGCAGACAGGGGCTGCCCCGTCTGCACGAACACCTCGATGCCGCGGATGACACGGCGGACATCGGCAGGGGGCAGCCGGGCCGCCAGCGGAGGGTCGACCGCCGCCAACCGGGCATGCAGCGCCAGCTCTCCCGAGTCGCGTACGAACTGCTCCAGTTCCCGCCGCAGTGCCCAGTCGGCCGCGGGCCCCTCGAAGACCCCGCGCAGCAATCCCTTCAGATACAGTCCCGTCCCCCCGACGAACAACGGCACCTTGCCCCGTCCCAGGATCTGCCGGACCGCCTCGGTGGCGACCGCCACATACTCGGCCAGGCTGAACTCGACATGCGGTTCCAGCAGGTCGAGCAAGTGGTGCGGAACCCGGGCCCGCTCGGCCGCCGAAGGCTTGGCCGTCCCAATGTCCATCCCCCGGTAGAGGGTCATCGAGTCGAGGGCCAGAATTTCGGCCTGGAGGCGCTCGGCCAATTCCAGCGCCGTGGCCGATTTTCCTGAGGCGGTCGGGCCAGCCAGAAACCAGCACTTCGTCAACAGGTCCGGGGGAAAATCGGGCATGCCGCAATCGTCGCAAGTTTCGGGAGTTCCCGCTAGGATTCGGGGTTGAAAACCGTGGCAGTCGGCAGCCGGTTGGGGCTCCGGACACGGTCGATTCCCCTTCTCCGAATGGCTGGCTGGCCATGGCCGTATTTGAAGCCCGCTTCACCCTTCCCTGTTCGCAGCGGGAGGCGTTCGATTTTCTGCTCCGCCCCGCCAACGTGGCCTTGATCAGCCCTCCCCAAATGGGATTGCACTTCATCGAGGCCCCCGAGATTGTGGTCCCGGGAAGCCGGCTGCGGTTTCGGATCCAGGGATTTGGCCAGGTCCGCGAGGGGGAACACGAAATCACCCGTGTGGTCGAACATTCCCAGGTGACCGAGCGGCAGGTGGTGGGACTCTTCAAGAGCTGGGTCCACGACCACCTGTTCGAGACCAACAGTCAGGGAGAAACGGTCATCATCGACCAGATCGATTTCGAAACCCCGGGGGGAATCCTCGGCCTGCTGGTCACCAAAGACCGCGTTCTCGATCAGCTCGAAGAGGCGTTTGACCATCGGCATTCCCGGCTGACGAAGCTGCTCAAGAAATCCGTGTGATGGACCAGGACCCGGCGACAACCCAGTTTCCCGCCAATGTGCGGATGGTCCTCGTGGAGCCCGAGCACCCGGGAAACGTGGGATCCGCGGCCCGGGCGCTGTGGACCATGGGGATGCAGCAACTGGTGGTGGTCAAACCCGCCTGCGACCCCCGCGCTGAAGAAGCCTACTGGCTGGCCCATGCCGCCTCGACGGTGATCGACAACCTGCAGGTGGTCGACACTCTGGAGCAGGCGCTGGCCGGAACGGTCTTCTCCGTCGGCACCACGCGCCGGCATCGGCGGGTGGCCTATCCGGTCTTTCTGCCCGGGGAGGCGGTCAGCCAGATCCGCGCGCGGGCCCTCCAGCAGCCCGCGGCGATTGTGTTCGGCCGCGAATCGTCCGGCCTGACGAATTCGGAACTGGCGCTCTGCTCGATCCAGTCGACCATTCCCTGCGCCCGCGAGAATCATTCGCTGAATCTCGCCCAGGCGGTGCTGGTGTACGCCACAACCCTGCACGACGCGTCGCTGCGGCCCGACCAGCGGGAGTTCCAGTGGAACCTGGTCAGCCATGCGGAAATGGAGAATTTTTACCGCCGGCTGGAAGAGATCCTCGTGCTGCTCGATACCCGCCCCGCGACCTCGATGGAGAGTTATCTCGCCCGCTTCCGGCGGGTTCTCAGCCGGATGGCGCTCGAAACCCGCGACGTGCGATTGCTGCACAAGCTGCTGAACCGGATTGAGGCGGTAGTCGATTCCGGACAAGCGGGGGTATAATAGCCCGTCGGCCTGTTCCAGCAGCAGCGGCCAGAAAGATCGGGAAGGAGGGTGCGGGTTGCAAGACTCGCAGGAACATCCTCCACGCCCAGTGATTTCCCCCTGCCAGTGATTTCCCCCTGAGAGTGCTCTGATGACTCCCCTGCGGTTGTTGATCCAGAGTCGGAGGATGCGGCATCTGCCGATCGTGGCCAGCGGTCTGCTGTTGCTCCTGGGACTGGTCTCACCGGCAGGCGCCCAGTTTGGGGGCGGACAAGGGGGGGGGTTGGGCGGCGGCCAGCAGGGAGGCCAGCAAGGGGGGCAACAGGGGGGACAGCAAGGAGCGGGGGGGATCCTGGTGGATGCCCAGGGAGTGGTCAAACCGGTTTTTCTGCGTGACCCCAGCGGCAGACTCAACGCCAAGCGACGCGAAGAACTGGCGGCCCGCGACCTCAACCCCGAAGTGGTCCGCACCACCCCCCTTCGCAAAGTCTCGCTGGTCAAACTCGAACAGGCGTGTGCCGAATACGCCGAGAAAAAACAACGCGTCCCCGCCGAGATGCAGTTCCTGGCCGGGCTGCAGCGCATCGATTACGTCTTTGCCGATCCCGAAGGGCACGATCTGGTCATCGCCGGTCCGGCCGAGGGTTTCCTGGTTGACCCCACCGGGCGCGCCCTGGGGGCGGTTTCCAAGCGCCCCACCCTGCGGCTGGATGATCTGCTGGTCGCCCTGCGGTCCCAACAACAGGGAAGTGGTCAGATTCGCTGTTCGATCGATCCGACTCCCGAATCGCTCGCCCGCCTGCAGCGCTTCCTGGCGGCGACCAGCGGTGCTCTGCCTCCTGACCAGGCCAAGGCCAAATTTGCGAAACTGGGTGAGATTCTGGGGCTGCAGACCATCTCGGTCTCGGGGGTCCCCGCCGAATCGCACTTCGCGCGCATGCTGGTCGAGGCTGATATCCGCATGAAACGGCTGTCGATCGATGTCGAGCCGCCGCCGGTCAAGGGATT
>JBKDUK010000072.1:0-4321 GCA_046339535.1 Planctomycetaceae bacterium
CGAGCCAATCGCCGGTCAAGACAGCGCCGGCCGCCACTTCGCTGCGTGGGGGGAAGGGTGCGGTTGGGCCGGGACACGCGCTGGGTCGGTAACGGGGACGGTCGATCCTCCGGCGTGCCGTTTTCGATGGGCAGGCCGGCGGTCTTACCAACGGCGTGCCGGACTTGGCCCGGCGAACCTCTCTCTCAGGGGCCTCGTACAAAATCGGCCCACAGCGTTGTGCCCGTCGGGTAGCGAGGTTGCCGGGGTGTCTTAGTCGGGTCAGACTAAGTAGCCCTGCCTGAGGAACCAGGAACGGGGCAACACGGTCCATCCCTCTGCCCGAGGGGGTTGCTGTCCTGCATCAATTTCTGGGGTTTGCCCCCACTCGGGCGGGGTGCGGCACCCCTCATCACGCGGGGTTGAGCGATTTTGATAAAGCTGATGTCGGTCGCAAGGTTTTAGTCTTGCTGGTTGTCCACGGAAAGACCATGGTATTGCGACAAGGGCGTGTCGCGGCGGGGTCTATGTTGCGCATAGTGGAGTGCGGCCGAATCGTGTTGGATTGCTCGCCAACTGACGTGATTCGGCCGCAGGGACTGGCGAACCTTCGTCGGAAATGGAACCAGACACCGAGTCTCGTCCAGATCAGCAATTTCGGCGGGCTGCCTGATGCATCAGCCGACTTTCAAATACGCGGATGCCAAAACAAAAACCGTTTGTTCGTCGTGTTTGCCGGGGAAGAGTCCAGCGAGTGGCCGATACCGAGAGAGACGGATCGGGGCTGTGGTCGGATTGCATCACTCTCCAGGCGGGGCTGGTTCCAAGTTCGGGGTTGGTGGGTCGGTCCGGCCGGTGCGGGCTTTCTTTGTGGAGGATTTGGACAGGCAGTAGGCCGACAGGTTCACTTCGTATTTGAGTGTCGCCACCCGCTTCAGCAGCAGTTCACGCTGGCTTTCCTCCAGCTCGGCAGAGCGGATTGAACGCCGCAGGGATTTCAGGCGTTCATCCCACTGCGGCAGTTCGGCAGCCAGATCAACGTGCGGCTTGTCGTCGACTTCCTGCTCGGCCTGGTCGAGTTGTTCCAACAGCCGCTGATAGGCCGGACGGGGCTCTGCGCCGACCGGCAATTTTGGATCCGTTATGGCCATGCCCTCATTCTTGAGAGAGGTGTCGCGATTGTCTTTCATCGCGGCGTCAAGCCGGCCACTCAGCGTACGCAGCAGGTCGAGCCCGAGCAGGCCGAGCAATAACGCGGCAATCGACTGCAGCCACGAAGGCCAGGTGGAGATCTGTCGCCAGACGAAGGGAGCCGTTCCCTGCCGCATGGCCACCAGGGCCTCGTGCGGCTGCATCCGCAGGCTGATGCCCGCCTTGCGCTGAGAGCGGTATGGCAGATCATCCGCCGCCAGGTTGATCTCGTATCCTTTGTTCCTCAGCAATTCGACTGCGGTGCTGCCGAGCTGATACGCGTCTCCCGCGGTCAATGATGCGGGGCAAGCCAGCACCCGCCGACTGGCGATGGTGTGCAGATCTGGTTGGCAGAAAGGAATCGGCTGCTTGTCCGTAGCAGGCAACTCGGCCTGGGATCCCTCTGAAACTCCTGAAGAAGACTTTTGGAGATCGACTTTGGGAGAGGGAAAAGACTGGGCAACCGCCAGGTGCGGCGGCAACTGCGAGGCGAGGTACTTGGCTCCCGTCTCTTGCTCGATGGCGTCGGTGATCGGCCCCAGGCCCAGCAAGACGCAGGTTCCATCGCTGGCCAACTCGGTCAATGTTTCCGATCCGATGGGGCCACTGTAGAAGGCGAGGTCGATTTCATCCGACTTCAAGGCCATCCGCATTTCCTTCCAGTCTCCAATCCCCTTGGAGTATTGCTCTTCCCGAACCTCTTCGAATTTGCCGAGCACGGTACGGGCCATTTCGGCGGTCCCCGATTTCTCTGGGCCGATAAAGATCCTGCCAGACTGCAGACTCTTCAGCGGGGTGAGGATGTCAAACAGAGTCTTGGCTTTGGAAATCGAATGTTCCTGCAGCCATTCACGGCTACACAAGACAAACAGGTAATCCCAGTCCATGGGCACCAGGGCCCGGAGATTGGTGGATTGCGGACCGGTCACTTGTCCATCCTCGACAAACCCCAGAGGAATTCTGGTCGACTCGAGGGCCATTCTCTCGCGGACGCTGAAGGTCCCGGCGGTGGGCTCGAGGCTGACCCGGTAGTTCACGCCGTTGGCATTGCGGGTGGCCGCAAACCGCTCAACCAGGTCCTGCCCGACCCGGGCGGTACTCGAACCGGGAGGGCCCACGAACAGCACGACCTGCTGCTGCCCAAACGAGAGCCAGCCTCCCCACAAGACGGCAAAAGCCAGAGCCAAGGTGATCAGATTGAGAGCCTTTTGGCTGTTGTCCCAGGCCAGACGCCCGAGCGATTGGAGGGCGTGATAGAGCGCTTCAATCAACGAGGGGATATTCATGACAGTCCCAGTCGCAACAGTCCGGGGAGGGAGACTGCCACCTTTCGGCTTCGCGCAAGGTGGTAGCCAAATCCGTTTTCGGCGCATCCCTTTCCGAGACAGCCGTCGGCTTTTGGATTCTGACTATGGATCAGAAGGCTCTTTACCCGCAAGACATGGCTGACATCCGCGGGCTCTCCCAGTGCATAAAATCGTGATGCCGCGTTACAACCGGTTTCGCCGGCATACTCCGCCGGGTGTGAACAGGCGGAGATCCGGACGGGCCGCCGTCCGGTCCCTGGATCGCATTCGGATGAGTCTGGAGATGGTGGGGGATGGCCCGGCCCGAGGGGGGCGGCAAGATCACTGCGGGTCTGCCACAGGGGAATCCGGCGAAGTTCGGTGTCACTCCCAGGACTGTTCTGCCTTGGGAAAGAATCGTCGAGTCCGAAGATGGGGCAGGCCCGGCGGGTGAGATCATGCAAAAGCGGAGACACAGCGATTGAGTCGGCTGCCGTGAGGGATGGCCACCAGCAACGTTATGGTGGACTGATTCCGTGGGAGCTGGTACCCCATGGCTTCGGGCAGGGCTGACACGGAGTGCAGACGCAGCCCCAGTCGGTAGAATTTGGCGAAACCGCTCGGATCCAATGTGTTGTCCGAAGGGTGTCTCCCGCTGGAACCAAGGCCAAAGCCGACCGTCATGCCCATTCCCGACTACCAGGTTGTCATGCTCCCCCTGCTGGAAGTGTTGGCTGATGGCCAGGAGCGGTCGATACGGGAGTTGGTCGAGCTGCTGGCTTTACGACTGGGGCTGACGGAGGAGGAGCAGAACCAGATGCTTCCCAGTGGTCAGTCCACCGTGTTTCGCAATCGGGTCGGGTGGGCGAAGACGTACCTCAAGAATGCCGGACTGATCGACAATCCAACGCGTGGTCGCGTCCGCATTTCCAAGGTCGGCAAGGAGGTTCTGGCTCGGAAACCGACCGCGATCGACAACCGCTTTCTCGAGCAGTTCGAGGGTTACCAGAAGTTCATCGGGAAAATCGTCGACGATGGATCGGTGAAACCCCTCCCTGACAGGACGTTGCTCCCAGTCGCCGTCACCCCCCGCGAACAATTTGAAACCTCTTTCGAGTCCCTGCAAAAAGCCCTCGCCGAGGAGTTGCTGGGGCGTCTGCAGGAGAGTTCGCCCGAGTTCTTCGAGCACATCGTCGTCAAGCTGCTGCAGGCGATGGGCTATGGCGAGGGGCGGGTGACGAATTATTTCCACGACGGTGGAATCGACGGGGTCATCAATGAAGACAAGCTGGGGCTCGATGTGGTCTGCATCCAGGCGAAACGCTGGCAGGGGACGGTGAGCCGCCCGACCGTCCAGGCGTTTGTCGGCAGCATGGACATGATTCGCGCCAAGAAAGGGTTGGTCATCACGACCGCCAACTTCTCCCGCGACGCGATCGAATTCATCGATCGCATCGAAGGGAAGCGGGTCGTGCTCATCAACGGCCAACGCCTTGCGCAACTGATGATCGACTACGACGTCGGCGTTTCCACCATCGGGACGTACAAGCTCAAAGAGGTCTCGAACGACTTTTTCGAGGAAGAAGATGGTGTGTAGCGGCAGAGTGCCGCGAGGAGGATCGCTGAGGGGGCCCGCCGAAATCATTCACATGCGTTTCAGGATCTTGAGCGCGATTGCTCATCTGAACAAGGAAATGATCGATCGATTGATACTGCCGCGAGTGCCCAACGGCAACCACCTCGCCTACCCTAAAAACTTCCCCGTAGGGGATACTTCCCTCAGCCTGGGGTTGTCGCGCACGCGACGACCCCAGGTCGCCATCCCCACCGAGCGCCCTATCGTGTAAGGATTGCTTTCCAAACCC
>JBKDUK010000073.1:0-12922 GCA_046339535.1 Planctomycetaceae bacterium
GTTCAGTAGTCATGAGTCCAGCAGGCACTGAGCTGATGATTGAGGCCCAGGGGCTGTGCAAGTACTACGGGCAGTTTGCGGCCATCGACAACGTCTCGTTCTCGATTCCCGCCGGGCAGGTGACGGCCTTTCTCGGGCCCAATGGTGCCGGCAAGTCGACCACCATGAAGATCCTGACCGGGTTTTTGTCGGCAACCAAAGGAACCGCCCGCATCGGTGGTTTTGATGTCTATCGGGACCGGATCGCGGCCGCCCAATTGATCGGCTATCTGCCGGAGAATGGCCCGCTCTACCTCGAGATGACGCCCAAGGCCCTGCTGAACTACCTCGGGGCGGCGCGAGACCTTTCCGGAGCCCACTTGCGTGAGCGGCTGAATTACGTCGCCGAACGCTGCTCTTTGACACAGGTCTGGGGGAAGGCGATCGGAAAGCTCTCGCGCGGCTATCGCCAGCGGGTGGGGATGGCCCAGGCGTTGCTGCACGATCCCCGCATCCTCATTCTGGACGAACCGACGGCGGGTCTCGATCCCAACCAGGTGCATGATGTCCGCGAACTGATCCGCGATCTGGGCAAATCGAAAACAATCCTGCTTTCGACCCACATTCTGCAGGAGGTGCGGGCCGTCGCGAATCGCGTCATTCTGGTCAATGAAGGCCGGTTGGTGCTGGACGGGACGGTGTCTGACCTCGGCCCGAACGAGGAGGAAATGGAAGCCCGTTTCCGTCATTTGACCCGGCGCAAAGTCGCCTGAGCCGCCGGTTCCGCCGGCCGGCCCCCCCGCCGCCAGTCCCCTGTCGGCGAGACGAGTACTTCTCCCCCCACTTTGTTGTCGTCCCCATCTCTCGGAGAACTGACCCATGAAACTGCGCACGCATGTCATTTGGGCCGTGTTCAAACGCAATTTCCTCAGCTACTTTTCCGGCCCGCTGGGGTATGTGTTCATCGTCTTCTTCGTGGCGATTGGCTCGTTTTTCGCATTCAACAGCGACTTTTTCGCCAACAATCTGGCGAACCTCAGCCAATTGAATGAAGTGTTCCCGCTGTTGCTGTTGCTGTTTATCCCGGCGATCAGCATGACCGCCTGGTCCGAAGAACGGAAACAGGGCACCGACGAGTTGCTGTTCACGCTCCCCGCGACAGACCTCGAGATCGTCCTCGGCAAATATCTGGCGGTCCTTGGAGTGTATACCGTCGCGCTGGCATTCTCGCTGTCGCATCTGGTGGTCCTGACGTTCCTCGGTGGCTTTGACGCTGGCCAGATGCTGGCGACCTACATTGGCTACTGGCTGATGGGGGCGGCCCTGCTGAGTGCCGGGATGGTCGCTTCGATCCTCACCAGCAGCGCCACGGTGGCCTACATTCTGGGGGTCATTTTGTGTGCGATTCCCGTGATGATCGACCGCATCGCACCGGGCAACCGCCTGCTGCAGGGCTTGTCGGTCCAGGAACAGTTCCGTGATTTTGGCCTGGGAATGCTGCCCCTGTCGGGGATCCTGTATTTCCTGTCGCTGACGATCTTCATGCTCTATCTGAACATGGTTCTGGTCAGCCGACGGCACTGGAAGGGTGGACCGCATGGCACCCAGATGGGAACGCATTTCCTGATCCGCTCGGCCGCTCTGGCGATCGGTCTGATTGGCTTGAATGCGGCCTTCGCCCGCGCCACAACGCGGGTCGATCTGACCAGTGAGAAGCTCTACACGCTGGCCCCAGCCACCCGGAAGGTGATCGAGTCGGTCCCCAAAGATCGGCCCATTCTCATCCAGGCGTTCATCAGTCCCGAGGTTCCCCGCGAGCTGGCTCAATCCCGCACGTCGCTGGTGGGCTTGCTGCGGCAGCTCGACCAGTTGGGTGGGGATAATGTCCGCGTCCGAATGGTCAGCACCGAGAAGTACACCGCTTCAGCTGATGAAGCGAAGCGTTATGGGGTCGAACCCCAGGAAGTGCAGACGATGGTCGGCGGGAAATGGACCCGCGACGACGTCTTCCTCGGCACGGTGGTGACCGGTTCCGTCGACGACCAGGTGATCATTCCCTTCTTCGACAAGGGAACTCCCGTTGAGTACGAGCTGACACGGGCCGTCCGGACTGTGGCGGCTGGCAGCCGGAAGAAGGTCGGCATCCTGAAGACCGATGCCCAACTGACCGGGGGCTTCGACATGCAGGCCTTCCGGCAACTGCCCGAATGGCGCATCGTGCAGGATCTCAAGAAGCAATATGAGGTTGTCGCCGTCGGACCAGATGAACTAGCCAGCCGCAAGGATCTCGACGTGTTGCTGGCGGTCATGCCCTCCTCGCTGACCGATCAGGAACTCGACAGCCTGGTGAGCTATGTGGAGGAGGGGCGTCCCACCCTGATAGTGGATGATCCGTTCCCCCGGTTTCATCCGCAATTGGCTCCGCGGAATCCCAAACCCAAACCGGGAGGGAACAATCCCTTCGGAGGCGGCCCGCCGCCGCAGCCGAAAGCCGACATCAGCCGATTGACCAACGTGCTGGAGATTGCCTGGAATTCGGGAGAATCGATCTGGGACCGCTACGACGCCCATCCCGAACTGAAAGACCTCTTCGATGCCTGGCAGTTGTACAACGTCGTCTACATCACCCCGTCGAATCAGGCTCGCGATGCATTCAGCCGGAATGACAAGATCACGACGGGCCTGCAGGAGATGATGCTCTTCTACCCGGGGAAGATTCAGCCCCGGGCGGGAATGAAAGCCAGTTTCGAGCCGCTGCTGAGGGCGAGTCCCCAGTGCCGTTCGTATGAGTGGGACGAGTATGTCCGGGGTGGATTCATGGGGATGATGGAAATCCTCAGCCCACCCGACAAGGATCCCGCGGACGATATCAAGGCCCCGGTGATCGCGGCCCACATCAAGGGTGGGGGCAAGGAGGGGGCCGGCAAGCCTCTGAATGTCGTGTTCGTGGCCGACATGGACATGATCTCGAATGAGTTCTTCTTCATCCGCGACAAGGAGTGGCAGGACCTGAAGCTGGACAATATCGCCTTCATTCTGAATGCGATTGATGACCTGGCGGGCGATGACGCCTTCATCGACCTGCGCGGGCGTCGCCCCCAGCACCGCACACTGACCACCGTCGAATCGAGTGTCAGGGAGTTCAAGGATCAGGAAGCCAAGGCCTCCGAGAAGGCCGAGCGGGACGCCAAGAAGGAGTTGGATTCGGTCGCGGCCGCCCTGCAGAAAAAGATCGACGAGATCGAAGAGCGGACCGACCTGGATCCCCGGCAGAAGCAGATCCAGAAGCGGATCGCCGAAGAAGACAAGATTCGCGAAAACGATGTGCGGAAGGCGGTCATCGAGAACGAGAAAAACAAGACCATCAAGGGACTGAAGGACCAGACCCAGCGGGAAGTCAACCGGATCACCGGTTTCTTCCGGGCGCTGGCGTTCTTCCTTCCGCCGATTCCCCCTCTGCTGCTGGGACTGTTTGTCTACCTGCGGCGGATGCTCGATGAGCGCCAGGGAATGAATCCTGACCGACTGGTGGGGCGGTAGCCAGCCCCATCACTCCAACGATCGGCCACCATACGTGGTCTTGTTCCAGATCTCACCTACATTCCGTCTCCCCGACGGCCTGATCATTCGCAGAGGAACTGCAGCATGTCTGAAACCGCTCGCAGCCTGTCTTTTGTCGTTGCCGCTCTCGCCATGGCGGGGGTCGCCTGGTTTGTCCGTCCCCCCGACAATCTCACCCCGGAGGAGATGCGGAGTGCCAAGCTGAACACTCCGTTCTACCCCGATTTCAAAGATCCGAACGAACCCACCTCCATCCAGGTCGTGGGGTTCAACGAAGAACAGGCGGTGTCCCGGATCTTCGCAGTGGAATTGAAGGATGGTCTCTGGCGATTACCGTCTTACAACAATTATCCCGCCGACGGTGCCGACCGTCTCGCGAAAACCGCCACCTCTCTGATCGGTGTCGTCCGTGAGGAATTCATTCCCGGAGGAGAAACCCAGCATGAAGTCTTCGGTGTGGTGGATCCGCTCGAAAAGGATTCGACCAAGCTCAAGGGGCGCGGACAGCGGGTCACCCTCGCCAAAGATGGCGGCGTCCTGCTGGATCTGATCATCGGCAAACAGGTCCGCGAACGTCCAGGTCACCGCTACTTGCGGCGTCCCGACGAAAAGTCGGTCTATGTTGCCAAAATCAATCCCGACCTGTCGACGAAGTTTGCCGACTGGGTGGAAACCAATCTTCTGAAGCTGTCGCGCGACGAATTGACCTCGGTCGAGATCGACAACTACTCGATTGAAGAAGGAAACGACGGTCTGGCCCGGATCGTGCCGGGAGATGTCGTCCGCCTCAGCCATGAAAAGTCGTTTGACCCCTGGAAGCTGGATGGACTTGATGATCCCGAGAAAGAGGTCGATTCCACCAAGACCAATGAACTGGTCAACGCCCTGGTCGATTTGAAACTGACAGGCGTCCGTCCCAAACCCCCGGGACTCAATGCCGATTTGACCATCGACCGGAAGATCGTCAAACAAAAGGCGCAGCTCACCCTGCTGGCGAACGAAATGTCTTCCAAGGGGTTCGTTCCCGGGCCGGGCAAGACCGAGGAAGATCCAGACCGCCTCTACAGCAAACTGGGCGAAGTCCGTCTCGCCTCCAACAAGGGGCTCGCCTACACACTCCGGTTTGGCGAGGTCTTCAACGGCTCCGAATCGGAGATTGAGTCGGGGGTCGAGGACAAAAAAGAGACCAAGGAAGGGGAACAGCCCAAGTCGGAGGAACCCAAGAGCAGCCGTTACCTGCTGGTCTCGGTCGCCTTTGATGAATCGTTGCTCGGCCCCAAGCCCGAGAAACCCGAACCTCCCGCGGACCTCGGGACCGAGTCCGCGAAGCCGGCCACAGAGACCACTTCGGAGAAGTCCGCCACGGCCCCGGACCAGGGGGATCCCCCCAAGGAAGACAACCAGGGGAATTGTGGCCAGGAGACCAATCCGCCAGTCGGCGATCAACAACCCCCCCCGGGCGACCAACCCGCGGCCGCAGCCCAGGACAATCCCACCCCCAACTCCCCTGCAGCGCAACCCGATCCGGCCGCCGACAAGGCGAGATTGAAGCAGGAGTACGAAGCCAAGCTGACGAAATACGAGGCGGATCTGAAGGACTGGGAGTCCAAAGCCAAGGCGGGGAAGGAACGTTCCGAGGAGCTCAATCGTCGGTTCGGGACCTGGTACTATGTCATCTCGGCGGATGTGATCCAGAAACTGCGGCTGACCCGAGATCAGCTCATCAAGGCGAAGTCGGCTTCTGGGGGAGCGGATGCGGCGGGGGGAGGTCTGCCACCCGGCCTCGGACTTCCGGGCGGTCTGCCGGGGGGAATCCTCCCGGGACAACCCGCCTCGCAAAACGCCGGAGTCCCCGATCCCGCGAATGAGGTGCCGGACGAGGAGGCCCCCGAAGAAGTCCAATCTCCCAGTGACGCGACGCCGCCAAAGCCCACGCAGGAGCCGGTCCCCCAGGAGGAGGCCCCGAAGCCGGACTCCCCCTCCAGGCCGGAAGAGCCGGCCCCCGGTGCGGATCAGTCCCCGCCTCCGGACCAGCCGGCGGCTGCAGACACAGAGCCGCAGCAACCCGCTCCTCCGGATCTCCCTGAGAACGGTTGAGCCTGTTGAAAGTTTTTCCGGATCCGATCATCCAGCCCAAAAGTGGGATTTGTGATCGAGACGGGGGGATCGCCGCTGGACGATTCCCCCTGTTTCGTACCTGCCGATCTGGCTGACAACCACGGGACCGTCGGTTATGCTGACTGGTCCAGTGACCTTCGGACCTGGTCTGGTTCCCGTTGAATGTTCGCGAAAGGCAGAGGGTCGAGTGATGGCAGGAGCAGACCTCCGGGCCCCTGTTCGCCCCTGGGGAGTTCCCTGGGCTGCGATGCTGGTTGTGTTGGGAACCGGTTGCGGCAGTGAGGATTACCAGGATCGGCTGGACACCACCTCCCGTTACTTTGCCTCTCTCGAATTGCAGGACAACAACCTGCACGGTGCCTGGACCGATCCCGCGACCACGGTCTCGCTGCGGGTACCCAAGCAATTTGCCGAACTACCCGGCCCCGCACAGCAGCCTGCGGAGGGTTCCCTCAATCCTCAGACGACCTCGGAAGAGAACGGGACGGATACCGAGGGAGCGGGGAATGAGGCTGCCGACGAACAACCCGATCCCCGCCAGCCGGGCTTCCTCACGATTCCTCTGCCGGGATTGCGCGGAGCCTTTCGGGCCCCGGTCTCGGTGGTCGGTGAAAACGGCCGCTCCGCGACCGGTGCCGGGTACCTGTATCTCCTGACCAATCATCATCTGGCCGGGAATCCCGATCTCGCAGCCCGCTTCCATGCGGACACCCTCAGTGAACTGTCAGCGGCTCTGGATGTCAGTCTTCAGCCCGACAGCGCGCGCGACATCACACTGCCCCAGCGTCCCGATGCCTTCCAGAAGCCGATCACGTACACCGAGGTCGAGCTGGAACCTCAAGAGCAACCGGACGAGATGGCACGCGAGTTTGGGGTGGCAACCCGGTTTTCGCTCTACAGCCACTCGGATGGCGACGTGCAGGTGATCGTGCTGTGGGTGTTGCCCCGCGACCTGGAGACCAGCGAGAAGATGTCGGTGCGACGGCCGCTGTGTCTGGAAAGCCTGAGAATCGCGCAGCCCCAACTGGTGCTCCCCAAAGAGCCGGGCCAGATGTCTAGCGGAACGCAAGGGGCATTTTGACGGAGTCCATGATGCTCCTCTCGCCAGGAAACCATTCTCATGCCTCCTGCTGCTGACAGGCGATCTGTCTCCCGTACGCCCCTCTTCCGTCACCTGTGGGGCTGGCTGACGCTCGTCGGGATTCTTGGTCCGGTCACCCCCAGCTCACATGCCGAGTCTCCCGAGGCGGCCGATTCCTCGGTCTATGGAATCCAGATCGAGTCCTTTCATCGCGACCACTGGTCCTTCCGCCCGGTTCAACCGGCGGTCATCCCCACCTGCCGGGATGGCCAATCCCCGAATGCCATCGATCGCTTCGTAGCCGCCGCATTGGAAACCCGCGGCCTGCCGTTCGCTCCCACGGCCGATGATGAAGTCTGGTTGCGACGGGTCTGGCTGGACCTCGTGGTTCGCCCCCCCACAGCCTCGGCGCTCCAGGATTTTCGGAATGATTTGTCTGGACTGCGGCGGGAGCGGGCGGTCGATCGCCTGTTGGCCGACCCCGGATATGGACTGCGTTGGGGCCGCCGGTGGCTGGATGTGGCCCGCTACGCCGAGACCAACGGCTACGAACGCGACGGCGCAAAACCCAATGCCTGGCGGTATCGCGACTGGGTGATCGACTCGCTGAATCGCGACAAGCCCTTCGACCAGTTCCTCACAGAGCAGCTGGCTGGCGACGAGCTTCCTCAAGTGACTGCAGAGACTCTTATCGCCACCACCTTTCTCCGGCTGGGAACCTGGGACGACGAACCGGCCGATCCGCTGGTCGACCGCTACGACCAGCTCGACGATGTGGTGGGCACCGTGAGCACGGCCTTCCTGGGGATGACCCTGCGCTGTGCCCGCTGCCACAACCACAAATTCGAACCGCTCTCGCAGATCGATTATGGCCGCATGCTGGCGATCTTCGATCCACTGGAACGCCCCCGCCGGGATCGCACCGAGTTCGATGTCGAGGTGGGCACCCCTCAGGAACTGGCCGATCATCGTGCGGCAGTCGCCCGGCAGCAGGCCGCGCTGCAGACTGTTCAGCAGCAGGCCGAACAATTGGCGGCCCAGGTTCGGAACCGCTATTTCGCCGGCGCTCCGCGGCGGTTGACAGCCGAGGCATTCGCCGCCCACCAGCTGCCTGCGGACCAGCGTTCGGCCGAGCAGAAAAAGCTGGCCGAAACCACAGCGGGCGATCTGGCGGTCGACCTCAAAGACCTCGAAACAACCGACGAACGCCGCCAGCGCGAGGGTTTCGACCGGGCCCGCGAGGCATTGCAGCAAACAGCTCCCGATCCCCTGCCCCGCGCCTACATCTTTCGCGAGACACCAGCTCCCTGGAAACCGACCCAGGTCTTCCGACGGGGGAATCCCCAGACACCCGCCGGAACGGTTTCGCCCGGCTTCCCCGAGGTCTTGTCGCAGCTCGCCATTCCCGTGGCGTTCTCCACCGGGTCCCCGCCCGACGCTCCCCGGGAAGCGGGAATGCCGATTGCCACCTCGGGGCGCAGGCTGGCCCTCGCGAAGTGGATGACCAATCCCCGCAATCCCTTGGTCGCCCGGGTGAGTGTGAACCGGATCTGGCAGGGACACTTCGGCGACGGGCTGGTCAGCACCGAGAACGACTTCGGTGTGATGGGAACACCCCCATCGCATCCCGAATTGCTCGACTGGCTGGCCCAGTTCCTGATCGATTCGGGATGGAGCCTGAAGAACCTGCATCGGCAGATTGTCTTGAGCCAGGTCTATGGGCAGTCCAGCACCGCTCATGCGGAGGGGCTCGCCGCCGATCCTGACAACCGGCTCCTGTGGCGCTATCCCTACCGACGCCTCGAGGCCGAAGTGCTGCGTGACTGCGTCCTGCAGGCGAGCGGCCAGCTCAACCACGAGATGGGAGGCCCCAGTGTTTACCCCCGCATCCATCGTGCTGTCCTGGAGGGGCAGTCCCGTCCCGGCGAGGGCTGGGGCACCAGTTCCCCGGCGCAGATGTTCCGGCGGTCCGCCTTTGTCTACGTGAAACGCTCACTTCTGGTGCCCGAGCTGGAATTGTTGGATCTGCCCGACACCACCTCATCCTGCGAACAGCGCGTGGTCTCGACCATTCCCACCCAGGCACTCACTCTGATCAATGGCGAATTCTTCAACAGCCAGGCGGCTTTCCTGGCTGACCGTTTGGCGCGGAGGGTTCCTTCAAGCACCGCCGGGGAACAGACCGACGTCAACCCCCTTCGTGAGGCACACCGCCTCGTTCTGGGCCGGATGCCCGAGACCGAAGAATTGGAAGCGGGCCAGCGTTTTCTGATCCGCCAGCGCGAGTTGCTGCATGCCGAGGGGGTGACCAACAACCTCGTGAATCAGCGCGCCTGGAGCGCCTGGTGCCTGGTGCTGCTCAACCTCAATGAATTCACCTACCTGGACTGACCCGTCGGTGGAAACCGACCTGCATAGGGAGCGACAGATGGAGCGACGGACAACCACGAAGCGTCTGAGCCTGGGGCTCTGGTTAAGCATGGGAATCGGCTGGCTGGCGTGTGCCGGGAGTCTGCCGGCCCAACAACCGGTTGATTTGGGCGAGGTGATCGATCAGGCGATCCAGGCGGCGGGAGGGGCGGAAAAACTGAGCCGCCTGACGGCCCAGACCTGGCGGGCCAAAATGAAGATCCACGAAGCGGGCCAGTTGCGAACCGTCGACGCCCGGTATGCCGTGCAGTGGCCCGACAAGCTCCGCAGCGACGTGATGGGCTCGTACACCATGGTCCGCAACGGAGATGAAGGTTGGCTCTCCCAGGGGAAGACCCTGCAGGATCTCACGACCGATCAACTGCTGTTCCTCAAGGAAGACATGCATGTGAATTGGCTGCGGACTCTGGCCCCCCTGCGGGCCAAGGGAATCCGCTACCAGAGTGTCCCCCCGATCGAGGTCGATGGACGCGAGACTGTGGGAGTGCGGGTCAGTTCCAGTGGCCATCGCGACGTGGTCTTCCTGTTCGACAAGGAAACCCATGACGTCGTGAAGACCGAAACCAGGTCCCGCGGCCTGGGAGACGCAGGGGAACTGGCCAACATCGAAAGCTTCTACTCGAAGTTTGAGAAAGTCGCCGGAACCCGGGTCCCGACGCGTGTGCGGATCGTGCGCGACGGAGAGCTGTTCATGGAGATCGAGATCAGCGACATCCAGCGTTCCGAGAAGCTTGATCCCCAACTCTTCACCAGGCCCAAACCGGTGTGAATTCGCGGTTCCCGTATCTTCATAACAATGACTTTATTTCCGCTTCCGAATCACGCTCGTTTTTCAGATTGACATCATGATTGTTGCCGGCCAGCTGGTTTCCACCGAGAGCGTGACGCGGGGGCAGATCCGCATCGAGAACGGGGTGATTACCGAAGTGGGATCCGGACTGGGCGCTCCCGATGTGCAGTTCGGCCCTGAATGCCTCATCTTCGCCGGCATGGGGGACATTCACATCCACGCCCGCGACGATGTCAGCGGGGCGGAAACCTACAAGGAGGACTTCACAACCGCGTCGGCGGCAGCCCTGCATGGGGGGGTGGTCCATGTGGCCGACATGCCCAACAACAAGGTGGCCCCGATCGACGATGAGAGCTGGCGTACCAAGGCCGCCCATCTCGCACGGCGCAATGTGCCGATCCAGATCACGCTCTATGCAGGCATCGGGCCACACACCCATCCGCTGTCATTCCCCGTCCCCTACAAGGTCTACATGGGACACAGCGTGGGAGATCTGTTCTTCACCACGCTCGAACAACTCGATCACGCACTGTCGCAGTACCGCGGACAGTCTGTCTCGTTCCATTGCGAAGATCCTGTCCTGCTGGAGGAGCATCGCAACGCCCCCACCCATGAAGAGCGGCGCCCGCCCGAGTGCGAAGTCTCGGCCACCCGCTTCGCCCTGCACATGATCGAAAAGTACGATCTCACCGGGAAACTGTGCCACTACTCGGTGGGGGAAGGCCTCCCCCTGATTCGCGCCGCCCGGGCCCGCGGTCTGCGGGTGACCTGCGAAGTGACGCCCCACCATTTGTATTTCGACACCGGAGTTCTCACTCCGGAAAACCGCGGCTGGATGCAGATGAACCCCCCCTTGCGGGCCCAGGCGGACCGACTGGCGATGCTGGAGGCCCTGCGTGAGGGAACCCTCGACTACATCGCGACCGATCATGCCCCCCATTCTCTCGAGGAAAATGACCGGGGCATCTCGGGACAACCCCACCTCGACACCTACGCACCCTTTGTCACCTGGCTCATCGCCAACCAGGGATTCACTCCCTCTCAGGTGGCGCGGTTCTGCTGTGCAAATCCGGGAGATTTCGTGAACCCCTATACGGCCCCCAAACGGTTTGGCCGGCTGGAGCCCGGTTACGTCGGATCGTTGACCGTGCTGAACATGTCCCGCCCGGTCACCATCCGCCGGGAAGACCTGCGCACCAAATGCGGCTGGTCTCCGTTTGAAGGGGTGACCTTTCCCGGCTCGGTCGAGGCGGTGTATGTCGAGGGGGTCCGGAAGGGACCGGAACCGCTCGCCTGAACACGGGTTGCACCTCCACCCATCAACCGATACTTTGACGTCCGGTTGAACAACAGCCCGGTGGATCGACCGCACCGGAGTTCGTGTCTCGTGCTTTGGGAACTGCGCATGCAACGCCTCCCGCTGGGGGCCGTGGCCCTGGGAATCGCCTTGCTGGTGGGAATTGTCTCGGGCCGACAGCTCCCGGCGGTGAATTTCGTTCCAGAGCCCTCTCCGCTGACCATTCAGGTCGAAGACCGCAACCCCTGGACCAGCCAACCCCTCAACCGGGGACCGCGCGACTTCCAGTTTGCGATTGTGACCGACCGCACCGGGGGCCGTCGTCCCGGGATCTTCACCGAAGCGGTCCGCAAGCTGAATCTGCTGCAGCCGGAATTCGTCATCTCCGTGGGAGACCTGATTGAAGGCTACTCCGAAGATCCCGCCCAGATCGCCATCGAGTGGTCCGAGTTCCAGTCGAAGGTGCAGCAACTGCAGATGCCCTTTTTCTACGTGCCGGGCAACCACGACCTGGCCAATCCCAGGATGCTCGAGGCGTGGCAGAAGAAATTCGGCCGCACCTACTACAGCTTCCGCTACAACGATGTGCTGTTCCTGGCCCTGAACAGCGAAGATCCTCCCAAGGGAGAACCGTACCGGTTCAGTGCCGAACAGCAGCAGTACGTCCGCGAAACGCTCGCCAGCAACAAGGATGTCCGCTGGACCTTCGTGTTCCTCCACAAGCCCGTCTGGATGAATCCCGATGCCCTCGAGCCGAGCGGCTGGAACGCCATCGAGCAGGCTCTGTCCGACCGTCCCTACACCGTCTTTGCCGGCCATATTCACCGCTATGCACGCTTTGTCCGACAGGGCCGCGACTACATCATGCTGGCCACCACCGGCGGCGGCTCCCAGCTTCGTGGCAAACAGGCGGGCGAGATTGATCAATTCGTCTGGGTGACCGTCCGCGGCAATGAGCCCGTCATCGCCAATGTGCTGCTGGACGGCATCGAAGACAAGGCCTTCCGCTCTGAGCCCGAACCCAAGCCCACCCCCAAGGCCCAATAGCCCCGCTTTCGCCAAGTTTCACGCCACTCACCTGGCGAAATGACCGGCGACGCGCCCGTTCGGGAGCGAAACCCGTGTCCCTGCGTCTCTCATCCCGCCCACATCGTCGGAGTTCATCGTGCAATTGCAGGACATGACGTGGCCCATGGTGGCCCAACTGCCCAAGTCGACCCCGGTAGTCATTCCAATCGCCGCTTTGGAGCAGCACGGGCATCACATGCCGGTCTTCACCGACAGCATGCTGTTGGGCGAGGTGGTTCGACGGACGGTTGCCGCACTGGATGACCGGGTCCTGTTCACCCCGTTGATGTGGCTGGGGAACTCCCATCACCACATGGACTTCCCAGGCACGATGTCGGCCAGCCCCCGGGTCTACCTCGACCTGCTGATCGACCTGGCCGAGAACATGTTGACCCATGGCTTCCAGCGCATCCTGCTGCTCAACGGGCATGGGGGCAATATCGTTCCCGCCCAGCACGACCTCATTGATGTCCTCGCCCAGGTCGTCCGCATGGAAACGCTGGCGGAAGGAACCTGCCGGGCAGGGGTCGAGTTTCATCCCGTCATCCCCCGTCGGGAGTTCGTCCTGCTGCGACGGGCGACCACTCCCGGTTCCGAG
>JBKDUK010000074.1:0-7461 GCA_046339535.1 Planctomycetaceae bacterium
TTCGCCCACGAGGCGGGCATTCATCAGCACGGCATGCTCCAGGACCGCTCGACCTACGAGATCATGAGTCCCGAGGATGTCGGCTCCACCGGGACCAGTCTCGTGCTGGGCAAGCACAGCGGACGGCACGCCTTTCGCGACCGCTGCGGCCAACTGGGCTTCGCTCTCGACGAGACGCAACTCGAACAGGCGTACCAGGACTTCACCATCCTGTGCGACAAGAAGAAAAACGTCTACGACGCCGACATCGTCGCGATTGTCGAGAACCGCACCGGTGAAACCCAGGACCGCTGGAACATCCTGCGGTTCCACACCTCGGCGGGCACGGGCATGGTCCCCACGGCGACCGTCGAGCTGACCGAAAACGGGAACCCCATGGAGCCCGATGCCGCAACCGGTGACGGCCCGATCGACGCGGTCTTCAAAACCCTCGAACGGCTCACGAACATCCGTGCCCGCCTGCAGAATTACCAGGTTCGCAGCCTGACTGTCGGCAAGGAGGCACAGGGGGAGGTGCTGGTCGAGATCGAGTACCAGAACCAGGTGTTCCATGGCCGCGCCACCAGCACCGACATCATCGAGGCCAGTGCCCGCGCCTACCTGAAGGCCCTCAACAAGGCCTCCATCGCCCAGGCCAATTCCCCCAAGGCACATCCCCAGCACGCGGTGGAGTAAGCTGGGGCGTCAGACGACCCGGTCGGCTTCGGCCTCCGGGAAGATCCTGTGGCCGCGAGATCCCGCCATCCGGCAGCTCGCGGCCACAGCGGGTTGCATCCCGCAAATCGACCAACACGGCTGGCCCCGCGGGGCGTCCGTTCGCACACCGCGGCGCGACCACCGCCACCGGCCCAATCAGGCTCAGCCAACCTGGGCACCGCGAGATCAGCGCCCCCCCCGCGATCAGGGGGACGGTTTCGTTCGGTTCCCCACCACGCGGGCGAGAGAGCGGCGGGCGCGGCCATGGTCTGGGTTCCGCGCCAGGCACGCCTCAAACGCCTCAATTGCCGACTCCTGGTCCCCCCGCAACCGATGGCACTCTCCCAGGTAGTACCACGCCTGGTACCAATCGGGGGCGTCGTCAAGCAGTTGGCTGAACAATCCCCCCGCATCGGTGATCTCGTTCCGCCGGTACATCTCCATCCCCGCCTGCAACAGCGACCGCTGCTTGCCCAGGGCGGCCACTTTGGGCTGCCGCAACTTCTCGGCCGTCTCGACCAGCAGCGTCTCCAGCCCACCGTTGGCCGGACTGATCTCCAACGCATGCAGATACCCCTCCCGGGCCCCCTGCCAGTCGTTGGCCCGCGCCGCCAGATCACCCCGCAACTCCCACGCCTTGGATGAGGGATACCGCTGCTGGGTGAACTGCCGGTCGATCAACTTCCGTGCCGAATCGACTTCGTCCGCCCGCAGCGCCAGTTCGGCCAGATCCTGGTTCACCGTGAGATAGGCGTTCTGCCAGAGCGGGTCGGCCAGCATGCGACGGACCAGAGCCCGGGCCGGGGCCCCGTCGCTCGATTTCCGCTGCGTTTCCGCCGCCACACCGTAATCCCGCACAAAACCATACTTCTTCCGGATCGGACGCAAGTACAGCTCGGTGTCGTCCAGGCCCAGCGAGACAAACCCCCGCAGCGACCGGTCGAACGCGCGGTCGGCCTGGTCCTGCTCACCCAGCGCTTCGAAATACCGTCCCCGCAACTGCCAGACCCGCAGGTCATCCCGATGCTGACCCAGCAGTTGTTCCAGCAGTGGTCCGGCCTCGGCCCCCTTGCCGCCGCGCACCAGCAGCTTCGCCCGCTGGTAGACCGCGGGCCAGTAAAACTCCCCCGCTTTACGGAACGCCTCAGCAGCCGCATCAGTCTCTTCGCGACGCAGCGCCAACCGTCCCAACTGGTACCACGCCCGGGCCGACAGCAAGCCCCCCGAGTCATCGGCGACTTTTTCAAACCAGCCGCGGGCCTTTTCGAGACGCCCCAGACGGCTGTCACACAACCCCCGCTGATACGCCGTATCTCGCGAGGGATCCAGCCGCCAGGCCTGCTCCAGACAGGTGTCGGCCTGGGCATAGTGGCCATACGCCAGACAGGCATCGGCCAGCGTGCGCCACGCGGCCGGATCTTCCGCTGGCGGGTTCTCCAACAGCGTCTGCAGCTCGTCGGCCGTTTGCGAATCGTGGTACTGCCGCAAGTCGGGCAGCGGAACCGCCGGTGAATTCCAGCGCCGCCAGGCCAGCGTCCCGATCACCGCCAACTCGGCCACCAGCACTCCCACCCAGATCCCTCGTCGGCCGGTCATGGCGACACCTGCCCCTTCTGCTGAAACCAGGCCACCACGCCCCCGACCCGATCAAACGGTCCATTCAGATGCAGGCCGCCGGTCACCACATCCAGACGGCCATCCCCATCGAGATCCCCCACCGCCCCCGACCCCCGATGCGTCGGCTGGTTGTCGATCTGCCTTGGGGTGAAGTTCTGCTGCCCGTCATTTTCGAGCCAGACCACGCTCGCGTTCTCGGGATTCGTCCAGTTGTTGACCAGCGACACCAACACCACATCCCGGTCTCCGTCGGCATCGAGGTCTCCCACCGCACAGGCGTAGGTGGTCCCCAGATCCGCAATCCGCCGCATGTCGAACTTCCAGTTCCCCCGATTCTCAAACCACAAACACCCGTGGTATGCCTGCGGATGGGCATGGGCCACTTCCAGGTTGTCTCCGGCAGGCAGCAGCAGATCGATGTCGCCGTCCTGATCGAGATCGTCAGCGACCAGACCGGCACTCCCCAGATCGTCATTGATGGTGAACCACAGCCGCCGCGACCGAAACTCGCCGCCGCCCAGATTCTCAAACCCCCACAGTTCTTCCTCTTCCTGCGAGACAATCGCGGCGATGTCGAGATCGCCATCGCCGTCGTAGTCGGCGAGGGGGACGTGAATGGTTCCGGGGGCGTTCAGCAATTCGTGGTCGCGGTAGCGCCCATCACCCCGGTTCTCCAGCCACAGCACCTGGCCCCGAGCGTAGCCAAACACCGCCACCGCCAGATCGATGTCTCCGTCTCCATCCAGATCACCCGCCTGGCAGTCGGCCACCCGCCGCACATCGTCGAGCAGGGTGTGCGTCTCAAAACCCGTGGAGGTGTTCTCGAGCCAAACCACCCGCCCGATGACGCCGTCGTTGGGCAGAATGTCTCCCAGCAGGCTGACCACCAGATCGCGGTCTCCATCGCCATCGACATCGAGCACAGTGGCGTGGGCCGGGGCGGCCAGGTCGGCGGCCAGAATCCGCTCGCTCCAGGTTCCGCCCGTGGAGGCCGACAACAGCTTGACGCAATTCTGCTTGGCGTCGCAGACCAGCACGTCGGCGCGGCCGTCATCATCGAAGTCGAGCACCTGCACGTGCGCGATGAAGGGGCGGGCGTCGGCCGGGTCCGACAGGCTCCGCCGCTCGAAGGGAAGCCGGGTCGGCTCATAGCGGGTTCCTCCCAGGACGGCCTCGACCGGCAGTTTGCGCTGGGGAGGAATTCGCGGAATTCCCCACCACGCCAGGACCGGCAGCAGCAGCACCAGGGGAATCAGCCAGAATTCATGCCGTTTTGCCAAGAGACGCTCCCTGAGTGGGAAACCAGCCCCCCCGTTTCCCGAAAAGACCCGCCCGTGTCAGCCCGCCGACACGGTGCGCTGCACGCCCGTCACCACATGATAGGTCCGCTGAAGTCGCGACTCCACGGCGTCGAACATGCGGGGCATCTGCTCTTCGAACCAGGCGGGGGTCTTGGTGACCATCAGCACCTGGCCTCCGGGCTTCAGCAGGCGGCGGGCGGTACGCAGGAACAACTCGGCAATCTTGTATTCCGAAAAGTACGGGGGATTCCCCGCCACCACGTCGTAGGTGCCCCGCTCTCCCGCCTCTCCCTGATCGTCCAGAACCGCCTGAACGCCGGTGATGCCATTCGCGGCGATCCCCCGCAGGGTGCACTCGATCGCCCGGGGATTCGAATCGAGGGCCAGCACCTGCACCCCGGGACAGCGGCGGGCCGCCGCGAGGGCCACCGCCCCACTGCCGCACCCCAGGTCGACCACCCGGCTCCCCGGTTTCAGATCGAGCGACTCGATCAGTGCCCGGGCTCCCGCGTCGAGGCTGCGATGACTGAACACCCCCGGTCGGCTGAAGACCCTCAGCAGCTCCCCCTGATCGCGAAACGCAAACTCGCAGTCGAAATTCTTGTATTTGTCGTGCAGCTCCCCCTTCACGGCCTGATACCACACCCCCTTGCGGCGGGGCGTGAGGGTGGTCTTGCCAAACAGCCGGCGCATCTCGGCATGCAGCCACTGATCGTCGGGGTTGGAGGTCGCGGCCAGCAGTATGCCCCCCGGCTGCAGGCGCTGGTGCATCTGCTGCAGCCAGTCGCGGGTCAGCTCGGCCTCACCCCGGGGATCGACCGGCAACAGGGCCAGATCGACCGGCTGATCGGGCAAGTCCGACGCACATTCGCACTGCAGCGTGGGGAGCGACTCGGCGCATTCGCGGGCGGTCTCACGGCAGCGGTAGAGATCGAGAAAGTGGCAGACCGCGCGGGCGGGGGCCAGTTGCCGTACAGCCGCCGCCACCGCCTGCCCCCGACCCAGGGAGGTCGACAGCACCGAAGTGAAGGAACGGGCGGGAAGTCCGGCCAGAGCCTCAATCAGCAGTTGTTCCGGCTCGGGCCCGCGCTGCTGCCGAAGCTGCTCCCATTCCAACTGCTGCTGTTCCCGACGTTTTCGCGAGGCCATGAAGACTTTCAGACGCGGCTAAAGAACCCGTGCGAAGACGCACTTCAAATAGGCCGACTCGGGGCAGTTGACGTCGACCGGATGGTCGGGAGACGGCCCCCGGCTCTCCAGAATCTGCACGCGCCGCCGGGCACTGTGGGCGGCCCGCCCCAGCACCTCCTCAAACTGCGCCCGCGAGACATGGCCGGTGCAACTGCAAGTCACCAGAAATCCGCCCGGCTCCAGCAGCTCCAGTGCCATCCGATTGAGACCGTGGTAGCCGCGCAACGCCTCATCAACCCCGGCTCCATGACGGGCCAGTTTGGGGGGATCGAGCACGATGTTGGCGAACCGTTCGCCGGCCGAGACCAGCGACTCGAGCGTCTTGAAGGCGTCTCCCTTGCGGAACTCGATGCGGTCGGACAACTGGTTTTCGGCGGCGTTCCGGCGGGCGAACTCGAGAGCCGAAGCCGAGACATCGACCCCCACCACCTGGGTAATCCGCGGATCGCGGGCGGCATTGAGTGCGAAGCCCCCCGAGAAACAGCAGACATCCAGCAACCGCCCGGGAACCAGCCAGGGAACAAACGCCTGCCGGTTGACCCGCTGGTCGAGAAAGAACCCGGTCTTCTGCCCCTCCACCACATCGACGGCAAAACTCAGCGAGTTCTCGGTGATCCACAGGGGCCGCGGCGGCGGTTCTCCCCACAGCAGCTGATCGGCCGTTTCCAGCCCCTCGGCTTCCCGAATTCCCTTCTCGGTCCGCAGCCAGATGCCACGGGGCTGCACCAGCTCGCGCAGCAGATTCACCAACAGGTCGCGGCGCTGGTACAGCGCCAGGCTCGTAGACTGCAACAGCAGCCAGTCGCCATAGCGGTCGACAATGAGCCCCGACAGTCCATCGGCTTCGCTGAAGACCAGGCGACAACCCGTCTGAGGCCCCCACCAGCCCAACCGGTCGCGACGCAGGGTGATGGCCTGTTCCAGCCTGACGCGCCAGAAATCGTCGTCGAGCGCGACCTCGGGCTGCCAACTGGAAAGCCGCACCCGAATCGCTGAATGCGGGTTGAACAACCCCCGGGCGATGAACTCCCCCTGGTCCGAGACGAGGGCCACCTCATCCCCCGGATTCAGACCGGCGGGGGTCCTGGCGATCGCCCCGGCGAACACCCACGGATGCCGGCCAAAAAACGGCTGGGCCCGGCGAGGCTTCAGCACCACCTGCGGCACCCCGGCCGGGGGGGCCACTCGGGTCGATTCCACGCGCGAATTGCTCAACGCGTCGCCTGCTCGTCCCGCTGCGACTCGACGTTCCGCACGTGTTCGAGCAACCGTTCGTAGTCGTTGGTCAGGTGCCGCACCCGCAGCAACGACCGCACCCGGGTGATCAGTTCCAGCTTGTTGATCGGTTTGGTGAGAAAGTCGTCGGCACCGGCGTCAATCCCCTTCTCGATGTCACTCATCTCGGCCAGCGCGGTGATCATCAAAATGGGAATCGTCCGGGTCTCCGCCGAACTCTTGAGACGAGAACAGACTTCGTAGCCGCTCAGCCGCGGCATCATGATGTCCAGCAGGATCAGGTCGGGCTGCTGCCGGGCGACGGCATCCAGCGTCTGCTGACCGTCGTAGACCATCTCGATCTGGTAACCCTCATCCGCCAGGTAGGCGTCCAGCAACTCGCAGTTCTGCTGGTTGTCATCGACGATGAGAATGCGGGACGACTTGGACTCAGACGACTTCGCCATGGGGTGGTTTCAAGAGAATCCGCCGGGGTGGAACAGGGCAGAACAGTGTCTGCCGCCGCGCCCACACGCACCGGCGCGGGTGTCGGGAAAGAACTCCCGGAATGTCCGGATAGGGTAGCACGTCGCGTGCTGCGGGGGTATCAAATGCCCCCACTTGGCCGGTCCACGGGGTCTCCCCGCCTGAATAGACACCCGTCAACCTGGCCCTGCCGGCCCTCGGCGACCGGAACCAACACGTTCCCCCCGGGCGGGAGACGGGCCCGGGGACCGGCCCGGGTCACAACGGGGGGGCGTTCAGAACGGCGCGGCCGTCGAATGCACGGCCCCCTGCTGGGCCCGTTCGAACAATTCACGCCAGGCCGGGGTGCCGTCGTTGGGGATCCGCTCGAGATGCACGCCCCGGGGAAAAAACGGCAGCTTGCCCCCCTGCCAGTCGGCCCAGTACTGGAAGGCATGGTTGTAATAGGTGGTCGACCCCGAGGGCCAACGCACCGCCAGCAGCAGTTCCGGGTAGGGGAACGGCTTGTCTTTGGGCTGGCAGCGGAAGCGGTCGATCGCTTCCTGATCGAGCTCCAGGCCCAGTCCTGGCCCGGTCGGCACCGGAGCAAGCCCATTGATGACCGGCAACGGCGTCCGCACGCAGTCCCGCTCATACAGCTGATGGCAGTTGACCGAGGGCCAGCGGGCATTCTCGAGCACCGCCCCCAGATGCAGCGCGAACGCCGCGGCAATCCTGGTTCCCACAATCTGCAAAAAGAACGACCGGTTGTTGACCTGGCAGACCAGCGCCTCGCGCTGGATCTTCGTCGCTCCTCCGCACAGCACAAACCCGTCGACCATCTCTTCCCGGATCGCCGTTTCGATGGGGGTCTCCCCAAAGTGAAACGCCGTGTGCATCGACAGCGGTACGTGGGTGTGCTGCCGCAGGAACTTGTACCCGGCCACATCGGAATGCGGGATGGGGCTTTCAAACA
>JBKDUK010000075.1:0-28295 GCA_046339535.1 Planctomycetaceae bacterium
GGGGGCCCGCGCCGGGGGGGGCCCCGGGGCGGCGCCGGGGGGCGGGGGGGGGGGCGGCGGGGGGGGGGGGGCCGGGGAAGAAGGGGGTCTGTGTTCAGGACATCATTCCCATTCCGGCGGCGGGTTTTTGCCGGGAGAGCCACTGCAGGACCCGTGGCGGATAAAAGTTGAACGTCACACGGTCGTACAACAGCCGGCCGACGGGGGTGAAGTGCAGAGCGCGTCCCTCCTGGGCGATGAGGCCTCCCTCCAGCAACCGATGCAGGGGTTCGCCGAAATCGCGTTCGAACGGATTGCCGAACACCTGGGCGTACTCGTCCAGGTCGAGCGACCGGCCATCGCCGAGGGTCGAGGTGACGAACTGCGTGCGCCGGTCGTCCTCGCGGAGTTCGATCACCTGCTGCACCGGGCTCTGGCCCGATTCAATCCGGTCGAGATAGGTGGGACTGCGATCGTGATTGCGGTACACGGTGGTCCCGAGATGTGAGCGGGCACTCATCCCGATGCCCAGTTGAAAGCCCCGACCCGAGCGGTCGTGGTGCGGGGCCCGCTGGTGCTTCGCGGCAATGGTGTCGAGCCGCTTGTAGGTATGCCACCGGGTCTGCGTGTAACCGAGGTCGGTCGCCGTCTTGCGCACGAACAGCCGCCAGTCCACCAGCCGCTCGAGCTCGAGCCGCTCGGCCTCACTGAGATCCCGCGCCACGGGGGTCTGCTCATTCAATCGCAGATCGTAGACAGTGAGGGACTGGACGCCCTGCTCGGCCAGAGTGGCGAAGTCACGCCGAAAACTCTCCTGTGTCTGGCCGGGAAGACCATACATGAGGTCGATATTCAGCAGCAGCCCGTTGTCGACGACCAGCCGGCAGGAATCGAGGGTTTGTTGGGCGCTGTGTTTGCGGCGGACTTCTCCCAGGACCTCTTCTTCGAGGCTCTGGGTCCCCATGCTCACGCGTCCCACGCCATGTTTCAGCAGAGCCTGCACATGGGCGGGAGTGATCGATTCGGGAGAGGCCTCTACGACGTGGACCTGGTCACCCCGCGACGGAAGGCGTTCGAAAATTCCCCCCAGCAGGTGGTCGAGCAGGTCGGGCGGAAGGACCGTGGGGGTTCCGCCCCCCATGAACATCTGGATGAGGGGAGTCTTCGCCGGGGCGAACTCCAGTTCCCGATGGAGTGCCGAGACATACCGCTGCATCTCGTCCCGGGCCGCTCCGACCCGCACCGCAAAAAAGCAGAATGAACAACGGTAGTTGCAATAAGGGACATGCACATACAGCCGCAGTCCATCGGCGGGTGCCGGATTGCGGGGAGCGCATTCGTGGAGGGTGTAATTCGGGGCGGACGCCGGGTAGGCGTGAGCCGCCGCGTACGAGACACCCGGATGGGGGCCAAGTGCGGAGCGCAGTTTCCGGAAGTCCAGATCCGCCAGGGAAAGAGCTGTCTCAGTCAAGAGCTTACCTCGGTTGGGGGTCTGGGGATTTCGTCCGTGCTGTAGATGGATTGGATGCGGGTGTAGAACTCGACATCGGCACAGCCATGTTCGGGGGGACCGAAGCCGGAGTGCTTCCAGCCGCCAAACGGTGCGGCGGCAGTGGCCCCCGCGGTGGATTGATTGAACTTCACCAGACCCACCCTCACCCGGGACAGGAATTCGTGCTGTCGCCGGGAGTCGCGGGTCCAGAGGGAAGCCACCAATCCCTGACGGACATGATCGCAGAGTTGCAGGGCCTGGTTCCAGTCGTCGGCAGGCTGGATGACAAGCAACGGCCCGAATGCCTCTTCCTGCACAATCTCGGCCTGAGGGTCGTCACAGACCACGAGGGTGGGGGGAACGTACCAGCCCCGACGTTCGGCTGTCCCTTGGAACTCCCCCTCCAGGTGGGGCGTGATGACGGTGTGGCCGGCGTGCCGGGTCCGTGCGGTGAGGGCTGTCAACCGGTCCCGCGCGATCGCGCTGATCACCGGCCCCAAGAACGTGGCTTCATCGTGGGGGTCGCCCCAGGGAAGGGTGCGGGTGATCTCGACGAGCCGGGCCACGATCGGGGCCAGTTCGATCCGGGGGACAATCAGACGGCGGTTGGCGGTGCAGCGCTGTCCCGCTCCGCCGAAGGCCCCGCGGGCGGTCTGCTGGAGAGCGGCTTCCCGGTCGACAGGATCCCAGAGAACGGCTGCGTTGTTTCCTCCCAGTTCGGCCTGGCAGGGAATGGCCCGCCGCAGCGACTCGATCTGGCAGGAGATTCCCGCGGCCTCCGAACCGGTCAGGGTGACCGCATCAACCGCGGGATCGCGAATGAGCAATTCCGCGGTTTGCCGGTCGCCGGGGATCAGTGTCACCAGGCCGTGGGGAAGCCCCTGAGTGCTGCACAACGCCGCCAGCGCCCGGGCCAGGCCCAGACCAGCGGGAGCCGGTTTCCAGGCCACGGCATTGCCATAGACCAGGGCGGGGGCGAGTTTCCCCAGCGGAATGGCGAGGGGGTTATTCCAGGGGGTGATAACAGCCACGGTGCCGTGGGGCCGACGGACCATTTGCCAGCCCGGACCAGACTCGGCCGTCAGCCGTTCTGCGGCGCGGGAACAGACCTCGCGGACCAGGGCGACACCAAAGCCCACTTCGAGTCGCGCGTCGACGACCGGCTTCCCGGTCTCGCGGGTGATCAGCCGGGCGAACGCTTCGGACTGCTGCTCGACCCCCTCGGCGATCTTCCGTACGTGTTCAATCCGCCGGGAAATGGGGGTGTGCGACCAGGGGAGAGCCGCCGAACGGCAGAGTGCGGTCGCCTGTTGAATCCCGTCGGTCCGCAGAGAGTCCACCGGGTACAACGGCTCTTGTGTGGCGGGAGCGTAGTGCCAGTTGGCCGGAGAGGTGTTCGGAGCAGGGTTTGGTGCCGGGAGGGGGACACTCTCTTGCTGGTTGATGCCCGCCCCAGCGTCTTCCGGTTCGATCGCGTGCAGTACCTGAGCGAGGCTGGCGGCACGGCAGAACCGGGTGAGGAGCCAGTCGCGGACGATCATGCCGTGGACGGGGTCATCATCGCCGCACGCCTCGTCGACCAGCACGACCTGGAAACCTGCCTGGGAGAGGTCGATCGCGGTCGAACGCAGGCAGGCGCGCCAGTGAACTCCGCAGAGGTAGACGGTCTCGACCCGGGCCATGCGCAGGGCGGACACCAGTCCGGGATCTTCACAACCGCTGTACCAGCGTTTGTGAAACACCGGCTCGGTCCCGGTGGGGGTCAGGGGCTCGGGAGCCGTATGTCCGGCGGTCCCCGGAACGCAGCGGGTGAGGCCCCGCGACTGCCAGTGGGGCAGCCCCGCCTGCTGTGTGGTGACGGAGGTGATGACGTGGAAGATGGGGGCACGGGAGCGGCGAAACCGCTCCAGGAGGGAGGCGACCGCGTCGATGAGTGCCGCCGGGTGCGGGGTCAGCCGCGGTCCCTGGAGAAAATCCCGCTGCAGATCGATCAGCAGCAAGGCGGAGGGCATGTCAGGACGCTCCTTCGGTCAATTCCCCAATGGCTGCGATGATCCGCTCGGTCATTTCCCGCGTGCCGACGAGGCGGGCACCGGGCTCGGCCAGGTCAGCGGTGCGAATCCCGGACTTCCAGACGTGTTCGACCGCCGTTTCGATCAGTTGGGCTTCCCGGGCGAGCCCGAAACTCTCCCGCAGCAGCATCGCCAGGGAGTGAATCTGGCCCACGGGATTGGCCCGGTCGGACCCGACGAGGTCGCGGGCGGCACCATGGTTGGTCTGGTAGATGGCGGCTCCCGAATGCGAATAGCTGGCTCCGAAGCAGAGCCCCCGGGAACCGAGCAACACCCCTCCGACATCCGAGAGAATATCCCCAAACAGGTTGGGGGCCACAATCACGTCAAACTGCTGGGGATCCTGCAGCAGATGAAACGTGGCGTAATCGATTTCGAGGGCCCGGAGCTGGACACCGGTCCGCGCAGCGATCTCGCCGGCGACATCGAGCCAAAGCTGGCTGATGGCGGGGATGCCGTTGGGCTTGACGACAACCGTCATCTGCCCCCGTCGCTCACGGGCGAGTCCCGCCGCCCGTTCGACGATGTCGCGAACCTGCTGCTCGTTGTATTCGAATCGCTGCACGGCAGACCGGAGCTGCCCCTGGGGAGCCGAATCGCTCCATTCCCCCTGGTACACCCCCCCCAGGTTCTCGCGGACCACCAGCACGTCGACGCCTTCGAGCACCTCGGACCGCAGGCGGTTGGCTTTGAGCGGGACGCGCGAGGGTTTCAGCGGATTCAGCTTGCAGTAGAGCCCGAATTCGCGGCGACAGTCGTAGACAAACCGGTCTCCCCCCGCCCCGGCGAGGATGGCTCCTCCCGCGGCGAACACTTCGCGGCAGAAGTTTACTACGGATGGGCTCAGGGGTTTGCCTGCCTGCTGGATGGAGATGTCACCAATCGGCCCCCCTTCCCGGACCTCGAACTGCACTTCCGGGACGGCCGACTCAACGGCCCGCAAGACCCGCATGGCCCCTCCGACGACCTCCGGTCCCACCCCTTCGCCGGGCAAGACGCCAATCAGCCGTTTCGTGCCGGCGGCAAAGGGAGAAAGCCACGGAGATGCCAACATCGAAGAAGACTGGAGAAAGGAGGGAGGAAGCCGCGAAGAGTCTGCCCCAAAAACAGCGGCAGAGGACAGGTTTCTGGCTGGAAAAATTCTCTCCTCTGCCAACGCACGCCGGTCGCACCTTGATTTTGATCAGGCTGGAGGAGATTGCAAGCGGTTGGGCGTCTCGTAGTGATCGGATGGCCCACTTCAGGTCCAGTTTGCCAACGCCTGTCCGTTATGTCGATTATTCCCTCAGACAAACAGAAAAAAGAAACGAATCGATCGATTTCGTCTGCTCCTGATCTGGGAGTGGGTTCGATCGCATTCGCAGCAGGCCTGAACGCCGACCTGGACCGAGCCCCAGCGTGAGTGGGCACGCTGGGAAAATTCCGGATGAGCTGATCCAGCGAACTCCATGTCGCGGGCGACTCCCGATGGATGATCCTGTCTGGTCGCCAGGCCCCGCACATCACTGGCCACGCCGCCACAGGGGATGGAACGGCAGGTTGGGAACGAGTCACTTTCCCGCTCATTTCCCCCGATTGCCCCCCAGCCAGTGACGGAAGTACAATCGGGGTTGGTCGTCCGTGGTCTGAAGACGGATGGTGCGGCCGGTTGCTGTTCTTCTGTTCGTGTTGCGGTCCTGCATGGCCACCCCGTCCGATCCTTCGAAATCGAATGATTCCCCGGATCCACCCGGTGAACTGCTGCCGCACGTCCCGGCCGACGAGGCAGCCGAACGGTCTGGGGCGGACGGGATTCCGGCCGAAAGCCAGATGCTGGGGGAGTTCAAGCTGATCCGCCGGCTCGGTCAGGGGGGGATGGCCCAGGTCTATCTGGCCGAGCAGACCAGCCTGGGGCGGAAGGTCGCCCTCAAGGTGCTGCGTCCCGAGCGGCTGCAGACGGCCAACAACCTCAAACGGTTCCTCACCGAGGCGACCGCCGCCGCCGCACTCAGCCATCCGCACATCGTGGCCGTGTATCTGCTGGGGGAACACGAGGGGCGGAACTACATCGTGCAGGAGTACGTCTCGGGAGGGACTCTGCGGGAACTGATCACCCGCAAAGGTCCCCCTGATGTGAATCAGGCCGTCCAGATTCTGAAGCAGACGGCCGCGGCGCTGCAGGCGGCCCACGACAAGGGGATTGTCCACCGCGACATCAAACCCGAGAACATCCTGCTGACTCCCCAGGGGGATGTGAAGGTCGCCGACTTCGGCCTGGCCCAATTGACGCACGAAGGAGAGCGGGTCAACCTGACGCAGGAGGGGGTCACGATGGGGACACCCCTCTACATGAGTCCCGAGCAGGTCTCGGCCAGCCAGATCGACGCCCGCAGCGACCTCTATTCCCTGGGGGTGACCGCCTATCACCTGTTGTCCGGGAAGCCACCCTTCGCGGGCAAAACGGCGATGGCGGTGGCGATGGCGCAAGTTCGTCAAAAGCCTCAGCCCCTGTTGGAACAGCGCGACGATCTGCCCCCTGTGCTGTGCCGGATTGTGCACAAGCTGCTGGCCAAGGATCCGAAGAACCGCTACCAGTCGGCCGCCGACCTGCTGCGGGATCTGAACCGGTTTTCACAACTGGGTTCGCGCGGCGGAGCGGCGAAAGAGGGGGCCGGGCCCGAGACGGTCGACGAGCCCGACGAGACCGACGCGACGGAAGGTGGGGAGGGGCGGGGGCGCGCGAAGGCGGTGCCGACCGGTTCGTGGCCCCGACGGCTGGCGGGAGCGATCTGGCGGGGGCCCGATCGGGGTTGGCCGGGCTATTTGTTGCGGGTGTTGGGTTTGGCGCTGCTGGTGGGGGGCGGGGCCGCGGGGGCGGGCTGGCTGATGCGGACGCCCGATCCATTCGCGGCGGAGCCGGGACGGCGGGTCGACGTTCCCAACCTGGGTTCGGCCGAGAAGCAGTACTATCACGCGATGACGCTGGCCGACAGCATTCCGGCCTGGCAGGCGGTGATCGACCTGTACCCCGAGAAGCAGTTGTTCCGGAACTATGCCCTGAAGCAGTTGGCGATGTTGCACCTGTCGAAGGGGAACTACAACGAGGCGCAGGGGTGCTTCGACCAACTGGCGGCCTTGCCGGGTTCGGAGACGAAGCTGCGGGCGGTGGGGCAGGCGGGGCAGGCGATTCTGCTGCAGCATGTGCGGAACGATCATCGGGCGTCACAGGAGCTGCTGTCGAAATTGGCGGGGGCCTATTCGAGTCTCGATCCCTGGCTGCAGGAGCAGGTGGCGGATGCGATCCAGCGGAACCGGCGGCAGTTGCAGGAAGATCTGAATTCAAATCTCAAATCAATCCTCGAGCAGCGGCCGTCTGAGCAAGGGCGACCGGCCGAAGCGGGACCGCCGGCAAGCGGGGCCCGGCCCGAGGGGAGGGACTGATCCGTGGCGGTGCTGAAAGTGCTGGAGGGGAGCTGCCCGGGACAGATCCTGGAGATTCCCGGAGACCGGTGTACGCTGGGACGGCTGCAGAGCTGCCAGATTGTGCTCGACAATCCTTCGGTGAGCCGGAATCATGCGCAGATTCTGCGAAGCCACGACGTTTACTTCCTGGAGGATCTGCGCAGCCGGAACGGGACCGAACTGAACGGCAAGCCCATCCAGGGACGGGGTCGGGTGGAGCTGCACCCGGGAGACCGCATCCGGATCTGCGAGATTGAACTGCAGTTTCTGAACAAGCCGCAGGGGGGTCGGGATCCGGGGTCTTCGCATCCCGGCACGAAGACCGAGCCGGCGGGGACGGTCGTGACCAACGCGGAGACGGCGGTCCCCCCATCGGCCCCCAAGGTCCCGGTGCTGGGTGATGAAGAGACCCGTTCGCCCAGCAACATCTCGAGCAGTTTCGACATTCGGTCGCAGCCGTTGCCGCAGCTGCAGGTGCGTCCGGAAGCGAAACTGAAGGCGTTTCTGGACATTGCCGAGAGCCTGCGGGGGGCGCTGGAGGTCGAGGCGATGCTGCCGCGGGTGCTGGAATCTCTATTCCGGATTTTTCCGCAGGCGGACCGCGGGGTGGTGGTGCTGGAGGACCCCGAGACGCGCGAGTACCAGATCAAGGCGTACCAGCTGCGGCGGGACGAGCCCGAGATCGACTCGGCGCGGATCAGCACCACGATTCTGCGGGAGGCGATCGACAACCAGCGGGCGATCTTGAGCGACAACGCCCCGAAGGACCCGCGGTTTCTGAGCGAGAGCGTGGCGAACCTGCGGATCCGTTCGGTGATGTGTGTCCCCCTTCCATGCCAGGAGGGATTGCGGGGGGCCATCCAGCTCGATTCGTTCCGGCTGGGGGCGCTGTTCTCGAAGGATGATCTCGATCTGCTGGCGGCGGTCTCGGTCCAGGCGGCGCTGGCCCTCGACAATGCCCAGCTGCATCGCTCGGCCCGCGAACGCCGGGGGCTGGAACGCGAGCTGCAACTGGCGACCCAGGTGCAGTTGGGATTTCTTCCCAGCGAACGGCCGCAGATTCCCGGCTATCACTTCGGCGACTACTACGCCCCGGCCCAGAGCGTGGGGGGCGATTTCTTCGACTACCTGCCGCTGCCCAACGGGAGGCTGGCGATTACCGTGGGGGATGTCGCGGGAAAGGGGGTCTCGGCCGCCCTGCTGATGGCCCGCATGTACAGCGACGTGCGTTCGATGCTGTTGTCTCAGCCGACCCCGGCGCAGGCCATCACCCAGCTCAACCGCCATCTCTCGGGAGGCGGGTTGGGGCACCGCTTCATCACCCTGGGGCTGGTGGTGCTGGATCCCCGGAAGCACACCGTCACACTGGTCACCGCCGGTCATCTTCCTCCGTTGCTGCGGAGTCCCGGACATCGCGTGAGCCAGGTGGGGATCGAGGCGGCGGGGATTCCGCTCGGGATTGATCCCGAGGTGAAGTACAGCCAGCAAACGCTCGCTCTGGAACCAGGTTCGGCACTGCTGCTGTACACCGATGGAGTGACCGAATCGATGAACAAGGCGCGCTCGTGCTACGGAGCCGAACGTCTTTCCCAGCAATTCGCCGGGGCTCACGGAGATGTCGAACAGGTGATCGAGACGATTCTCGACGACGTCGACGGGTTCAGTGGGGAACAACCGCAGTCGGACGACATCTGTCTGATCTGTCTCACGCGGCTTCTGCAGGACTGACCGCGCGGCATGGACACCACCTTCAGCCCCGCTTCGATCCTCGGCCCCAATGGACGGATCGCCCAGAAACTGCAGCGGTACGAGAATCGCCGGCAGCAATTGGCGATGGCCGAGGCGGTGGCCGAGGCGATCCAGAACAAATCCCACCTCGTGGCCGAAGCCGGGACCGGGACCGGGAAGAGTTTCGCGTACCTGGTGCCGGCCATTCTGGCGGCGACCGCGGGCCAGACCGAAGAGTCGCGCCGTCCGGGGGGGAGCGGCACCGAGAAGACGCCCCGCACGCGGATTGTGATCTCGACCCACACGATCGCGCTGCAGGAGCAGCTCATCGGCAAGGACATCCCGTTCCTGAATGCCGTGCTGCCGCTGGAGTTTTCTTCGGTGCTGGTCAAGGGGCGGGGGAACTACGTGAGTCTGCGGCGGCTGAAGGGGGCGGCCGAGCGGGCCGGTTCGATGTTCACCGATCCGCAGCACGTGTCGCAGGTGGGAGATCTGCTGCGGTGGGCCCAGGGGGATTCGGACGGCAGCCTGGCCGCGCTCGATTTCCGTCCCGCCAGCGAGGTCTGGGACGAGGTGCGCAGCGATCACGGCAACTGCCTGGGGAAGCGCTGCCCGACACATGAAGAGTGTCTGTATTACCGGGCCCGGCGGCGGGTCTGGAACGCCGATCTGCTGGTGGTGAATCACGCGTTGTTCTTCGCCGACCTGGCGCTGCGCCGCGAAGGAGCCAGCCTGCTGCCCGACTACGAGGTGGTGATCTTTGACGAGGCGCATACGGTCGAGCAGGTGGCGGCCGACCACCTGGGACTGAAAATCACCAGCGGGCAGCTGAACTATCTCTTCAGCAAGCTGTACAACAGCGTGACGCAGAAAGGGCTCTTGCGGCACTACGGTTTCCGCGAGGGGGAGAAGCAGGTGGTCGACCTGCAGTACCTGGCGGATGATCTGTTCGCCGAACTGCGGCACGCCCGGTTGACCAGTTGCCCGAAGAACGGGCGGGTTGGCCAGCAGTTGAGTGTTTCGTACGACGTTGCCGCACCGCTGCGAGAACTGGGGCGGGGAATCGCGCTGTTCGCCGAGACGATTGCCCGCGAGGAAGAACGGATCGAGCTGGAATCGGCGGCGAAGCGCTGTCTGGGGTTGGCGCAGGGACTGGAAACGTGGCTGCAGCAGGCGATGCCCGATTCGGTCTATTGGATCGAGGTGGCGGGGCGGCAGCAGGAGCGGGTTGAGCTGTGCTGCTCGCCGGTCGAGGTGGGGGGCGTGCTGCGCGACGAGCTGTTTTCGAAGGTGCCGACGGTGGTGCTGACCAGCGCCACCCTGGCGGTGGCGGGGCAGAGCTTTGACTTCATCCGGCACCGGCTGGGGGTGGGGCACTCGGCCGAGATCCAGCTCGACAGCCCGTTCGATTACCAGGCGAACTGCCGGCTGGTGCTTCCCGCGCAGATGCCCGACCCGACCGAGTCTCCCTTCGAATACGAGCAGGCTGTCTGCGAGCGCATCCAGAAGTACGTCGACCAGACGCAGGGGCGGGCCTTCGTGCTGTTCACCAGCTTCAAGATGCTCGACAACTGCGCCCGGCGGCTGCAGTCGTGGTTTCGCGCCCAGGGGTACTCGCTCTACAGCCAGGGGGAGGGGCTGCCCCGCACGCTGCTGCTGGAACGTTTCCGCAATGATGCCCGGGGAGTGCTGTTCGGAGCCGACAGTTTCTGGCAGGGGGTCGATGTGCCGGGCGACGCGCTGCAGAACGTGATCATCACCAAGCTTCCCTTCAGTGTGCCCGACCATCCGCTGCTGGAGGCCCGGCTCGAGGCGATTCGCCGCCGGGGAGGGAATCCGTTCATGGAATACCAGATTCCCGAGGCGGTGATCCGCCTGAAGCAGGGATTCGGCCGGCTGATCCGCACCACCACCGACACCGGGCAGGTGGTCATTCTCGATCCGCGGGTGCGAACCAAACGGTATGGGTCGATGTTCCTCGAGAGTCTTCCCAACGCCCGGGTGGTGTTTGATGACTGAATCGTCCGATCCCCACACTCCCATTCGCCTCTCGAAGCTGCTGGCGCAGCGGGGGTTGTGCTCGCGGCGTGAAGCCGACGAGTTCATCGAGCGTGGGCTGGTGCTGGTCGACGGCCAGCCGGTGAACACGCTGGGAGTGAAGGTGCTGCCGACGCAGCAGGTCGAACTGGCGGCGGAAGCGCTGGGGGAACAGGGGGAGCTGGTCACCCTGCTGCTGAACAAGCCGGTGGGGTATGTCTCGGGCCAGCCCGAGCCGGGCTATCACCCGGCCGCCGAACTGCTGACCAACGACCGGAAGATGGCCGAGTCGGGTGGACTGCCGCTGGGCTCCGCGAGTTTTGTGGGGCTGGCCCCCGCGGGGCGGCTCGATATCGACTCGACCGGGCTGTTGGTGTTCACCCAGGATGGCCGGCTGGCCCGACGGCTGACGGGGGACCATGGCGAGATTGAAAAGGAGTATCTCGTACGGGTGACCGGGACACTCGACGACGAGGGGCTGAACCGCCTGCGGCATGGGCTCGAGCTCGATGGGCGTCCCCTGCGCCCGGCCCAGGTCGAGTGGCTCAACCGGGATCAGTTGCGGTTTGTGATTTGTGAAGGGCGCAAACGGCAGATTCGCCGCATGTGCGAGCTGGTCGGCCTGAAAGTGACCGGGCTGAAACGGGTCCGCATTGGCAAGGTGCGCCTCGGGAAACTGCCCGAGGGGGAATGGCGTCACCTGCGGCCCGGGGAAATGTTCTGAAACGCGGTCGGTCACCCAGCCGTTCTCGGCCACCCCTCCCAGAGAGATCTGGCGGGTGAGGTCTGAAAATGGCCTTCGGCCGGGGGCGGAAAATCCCGCCAAACCGGCAAATTGGATTCAATCGATCCAAAGCACGCAGCCGATGGGAGAAGGGAGTCGTCCGATTCCCTTCGATTTCCGCGCGAGTGCCAGGGTCAAACATGACACCGGGGCTGAGACTGGCCATTCTGCTGGCACTCTGGGGAGGAGTGAGCGGGTGTGCGCTGGGGCCGCGCGCGATGGAGTCGGGACGGCTGCGTTACAACGAGGCGGTCAAGAAGACGACCGAGCAGCAACTGCTGCTGAACATTGTTCGCCTGCGGTATGGAGACTCTCCCAGCAGCCTCTCGATCTCGACCATTGCTGACCAGCGCGAGCTGAGTGCGAACCTGGGGGCCACCCCATTCTTCGCCTCGGCCGGAGCGGGAGACTGGGGAAGCTATCGGGGGGCGTTATTGCCGCAGGCGATGCTTTCGGGGGCCGAACGTCCCACGTTCAGCTATACCCCGAACGACGACCAGGAATTCGCCCGAAGGCTGTTCACTCCTCTCTCGATTGAGGGGATGGCGTACCTCGTGCGGACCACCTGGCCGATCGCCACGGTGTTTCGCCTGGGGCTGGAGAACCTGAACTGGGTTGAAAACGCCGAGACAGGCAGCGGCCCGACGCCGGTGCAGCCTCCGGTGTATGCGCAGTTCCGGGCCGGGGTGGACGCCCTGCAGCGGCTGCAGGACCGGGGCCTGATCGACATCGTGCATGAAGAGCAGGAGCAACGCCGGACCGATGCCCTGCCAACCGAGAGCGCCTCGGCAACCGCGGCGGTCGATGCCGTGCGGGCGGGTTATGAATACCGGTCCGACGAGCGCGGGGAGTGGAGCGTGATTGAGAAACAGCGCATTCCCGTCTTGAGGATCGGTCCCACACCAGTCGATGACCCCGATTTCAGGGAATTCTGCGAGGCGTTTCGCCTGGATCCCACGCTGCGGCGGTACCCGTTGACCACCGAAAAACTCGATCCCTTCCTCGAAGGAACTCCTGTCACGGGGGTCGATGTTCTGGATCTCGAAACCCGGTCGCTGCTGCAGGTTCTGTTCTTCGCCGGGCATGCCGTGGAAGTGCCTGCCGAGCACATCGAGTGCGGAATTGTCCGGACCACCTCGGGGGGACCGAGGGGAGATTTCGACTGGCAGGAGGTGCTGGGGGGGCTGCTGCGGATCCAGTCGGCGGCGGGACGACACCCTCCTCCCTGTGCGCATGTGGCGGTCCGCTACCAGAATTATTGGTTCTACATCGATCAACGGGACCACGACAGCAAAGCGACGTTCGCCCTGTTGATGGAGCTCTCGCAGTTGGAATTGGGCTCGGGGCAGGGAAGCACTCCGCTGTTGACGATTCCGCTGGGGGGCGGGCGCTGAGCGGGGTACTACGCGTCGCTCCACTGTATGCTGGCGGAAAGGGTCAGTCAGCGACGAGGCGGGATCCCTCTCCCAGGGGCCGCTGCGGTGGTTCTGAGTATGGCCTTTGTCAATCGATGAGACTGGGGCGTGGGGCCCATTGCGGTGGTGTCGATTTCGCCCCGCTCAGCACTTCCCTCTTGACGCGCGGTGTCGGTCGTTCATGCGAATTGGAATCGAAGGCAGTCTGTTCACCGAGGAGCCCCGGGGGCATGCCGTCTATGCCCGGCATCTGTGCCGCGAGCTGGGCCAACTGCTTCCCCAGGCCGAATTCCTGCTGTACTCGGCGGCCCCCGTGCGCGAGGTGGATTGGCCGGGGCGATGGCGACAGTGCCGGCAAGACAGCCTGGCGGCGCGGGTGTCCCCCCTGGTGTGGCAGAAGGTTTCGTTGCCGCGGCAGTTGGCCGCCGATCGGCTCGATGTGTTCTGGAGCCCGTATTCGTTCCTCCCCGCGACACCGCGGGGGCTCCCCACGCTGTTGACCATCTACGACTTCGTTTTTCGGGAATACCCCGCGTCGTTTCATCCCCTGCATCGGCTCGCCTTCCAGCTGTTTCTGTCGCGGGACGCCCGCCGGGCGAGCCAGATCATCACGATTTCGCAGGCGGTGCGGGCCCAGATCGAGCGCGATCTGCAACGGCCCGCCCAGGTGATTCTGCCGGGCCTGGATGATGGCTTTGGGGTTTCGGCCGCCGCGGAGATCGAGCGGGTACGGGCCCGCCATCACCTGCAGCGCCCCTACATCCTGTCGGTGGCCGCGTGGGACCCGCGCAAGAATATTCCGCGGCTTATTGAGGGGTTTCGTCTCCTGAAGCAGCAGGGTCACCTGGGAGATTTCCAACTTGTGCTGGTCGGGCACGGTGATCGGGACAGTCCCCAGGTCCGCAGGTTGTTGCAGCCTTCGGAAGCCGACGATATCCGGACCCTGGGTTACGTGGATCAACAGGATCTGCCGGGGCTCTACACGGGTGCGGAAGTCTTCGCCTTCCCCTCGCTGTACGAAGGGTATGGCATGCCGGTCGCCGAGGCGCTGGCCTGCGGGACACGGGTCCTCGCGACCGATCTCCCCGCACTGCGCGAAGCGGGAGGAGAGCATTGCCTGTATGTCGAACCGACGGTGGAGGAAATTTCGGCTGGCCTGCTGCGATCGCTGGAGTTGCCTCGGCCAACCACAGGAGGGCATTTCCGCCGGACCTGGCGTGAGAGCGCCGTCGAGCTGGCCGCCGTGCTGGAGCGACTGGCGACGTCGCCTGCGGCGGCTCGCCCAAGGGGAGGATAAGTCGGTCACCTCCCGGTCCCTCTGGTTCCACGGCCCCCGGTGCCGGGGCCTCGGCAAGGGGAATTTGCACGGCCACACGACTGGGCGTAGAATAGAAGCAGACAGTGAACGTGTGTCGCGAGACTGAAGAGTGGTCCGCGAACGGGCGTGCCGATTTGCGCTATCCGCTGTGCGACGGTTTGATGTCCAGACGGCAGCATTCCCTCGTTGTTCGCCCACCGGTCCCTTCCTGACCGGTCATTCCGCAGCCGTTGGAACCTGAGGGTGGAGAACACCGGTCTGGTCGGTCGTCCAGCCTTCTCCCTTCAAAGCCGCGTTGGCAAGTTTCCTGCAACGAGTGACGGGGAGTTTCCCGCACAGCACTTTCCCTGGCGCAGACTGGCGGGCGGAGGGAGCATCTGCGACTCTCCTGCTTGCATCAGCCGGCGGCTGATTCCTGTCCTGTAGCCGACCCGCACGCCAGATTCCTGGCGCTGTCTGGTCGTGGTGATCGATCTTTCTTCCCTGAGGCACTGCCATGCGACTCAAGCCTGTCTGGAAGCGTTTGTTTTCCGTCTCACAAGGTCGGCGCCGGCCCTGGGCTCCCCCGGTGGCCGCCGTCGAGTCGCTTGAGTCGCGGCAACTGCTGGCGGTGGGGAACTACACCATCCTGAAGAATGGCACGACTTTCACCGTCAACGCCACCGACAACAACAACTCCGGGATCAAGGTGACCCGTTCGGGCAGCAACATCGTCTTTACGGCGTTGAACAACACCCAGCTCACTTATGGCACCAACGTCGGTACCACCCAGACGATTGCCGTGGGGACGACGGGGGCGATTGCCGGCCTGACGATCAATCTGGGTCAGGGGGTCAGTTCGGTGGAGCTGGAGGGAGTCAGCACCACGGGGGATGTGAAGATCGTCGGGGCCACGGTGGGTGACACCGTCGTCTCGGTGCATGGCACCCGCTACAACTCGGCGCTCAGCAGCCAGCCGACCACGACCATCGGGGGTTCGCTGCTGGTCGATCTCGCCGGCAGCCGGGGAACGGTGAATCTCTACGGCAGCACGAATCTCGGCGGGGCCATGGCGGTCACCGGGTCGGTCAACGTGACAGCGAACGGGACGGGAGCCAAGCAGGTGAACCTGGCCGGGCCACTGGCCAACAACCCCACCGGGGGCAAACTGACCATCGGCGGCAGCGTGAACTTTGTTGATCAGGGCCAGGGGACCTCGGGGCTGCGGATTGATGCCGGGGTGACCATTACGGGGAATGTCGCCTACGACAACTCGCTGAACACCAGCACGTCGAGCAGTTTTCAGCTGTACTCAAACTCCCTCACCGGGTCGTATGGTCCCACGTCGATTGGCGGGACACTCGATCTGAAGCTGGCGTCGTCGGTGTATACCGGCAATGCGGTGACGCTCGATGCCGTCGGTTCGACCCCGCTGACCATCACCGGAGCCGCCTCGATTGCCTCGGGGAATGCAGCCGACACGCTTTACATCGGCAACACGCTGTTCGGGTCGACACTGACGCTCGGTTTGGGAAGCAGTCCGGCGTACGTGAATGACCTCGCGACGATCAATGGGTCGACCTTCAACCAGGGGGTCACCCTCACGGCGACCGGCCCCCGGGCCCGGCTGAACCTGGGGACCGATCTGACCAACACAGTCACCGGTCAGATCTATGCTCCCACAACCTTCAAGTCGACCTTCTCGGGCTACCTGACGGGCGACACCTCGAGTATCTATCTCTCGAACGCCGCCGCCTCGACCAGCCGGGTGTTCTTCAACTCGAATGTGTCAATCACGGGGGGAAACCCAGCCGGCACCTATTACCTGCAGGGGCCGGTGACCTACACCGGGTCGAAATTCACCGCGACGAACTTCTCCACGGCCGCCCCCACCGCGGTCGCCCCGAACGTGCGGGCCACGCTGGTTGGTTCGGCTCTGACCCTGGCCGCCACGAACAACTGGAATCCCAACTTCACGATCACCCGCTCGGGAACGCGGGTGGTGATCACCGGGTTGAATGGAACCACCATCAGCTACGGCACCTCCACGGCCAACTCGCAGTCCATCCTGCTGAATTCCGCCGCGAGCCTGACGCTCAATCTGGGAACCGGCAGCAGTACGGTGCTGGTGGATGGGCTGGCCTTGACCGGGAACCTGACGATCAACGGGGCCGCCTCGGGCCGGTCGGTGATCGACATCAACGCGAATTCCCGGTTCACCACGATCGGCGGATCGATCATCGCCAATCTCGGGAACACCGAGAGTACTCTCAACATCTACAGTGCCGGGACCACCAGCAACACGCTCACCGTGACGGGCTCGGTGCAGGTCACGGGTTCGGGAGACGCGAAACGGCAGGTCAATCTGGCCGGCCCCCTGGGAAGCAACGCCCTGCTGGCTCAGTTGAGCATCAAGGGGAATGTGACGGTGACCGACACGGGCAATGGGGCGGCGGGACTGCACATCGACGCGGGAGTGGCGGTGACCGGAAATGTCGTGTTCGACAACAGCCTGAACACCCTCGGGGGCAGCAGATTCGAACTGCTCTCGAACTCGAACCAGTATGGTGTCACTTCGGTCGGGGGTCTGGTCAACGTCAAGACTTCGGTGTCCCCGTATGTGGGGGACGTGGTGGAACTGGCCGGCGTGGGGGCCACCCCCCTGACGGTCGCCACGACGACCACCGTGACCACCGGCCTGGGACCCGACCGGCTGATTCTGACCCGGCTGTGGTCCAAGGGAACCACCTCGATCGACATGGGGAACAGCGTGCCGTTCCAGTGGGATCAAGCCGACGTCAATGGATCCCGGTTCGATTCCAGCTTTGGGTTCACCAGCGGGGGGGTCAACTCCCTGCTCAACCTGGGGACCCGGCGTCTCGACCGCTTCGGCAACACCCTCGCGGGAACATCGTTCAACAAGACCTTCAGCGCCCTGATGGCCGGGGGGAACTCGGTCATCAACACCTCGTTCGCCGGGGCGCTGCAGACCATGGTCACCTTCGCGTCGAACATCACCCTCACGGGGGGAACCCCGGCTGGCGTGATGAACTACTACCGCGGGACCGTCAGCTTCAATTCATCGCTGGTCAAATTGACCAACTTCACCCTGCAGGACCTGACGGTCTGAGCCCCTTCCCGGCTCTCCCGCGCGTCGGTGGCAATGGAGCGGCCAGGCACACGTACCGGGTTGCCGTCGACAGACTGTCGCGGCAGCCCGGTGTCGTTCTTGGACGGTTCACCCCCCGGTTGGCTTGGACCCCCAGCCGACCGCGGGAACGGCGCACTTCTCACACTGCGGGGACCAACACCGGCCGCCAGCCCGTTGTGAAACAGCGGCGTTCAATGCCCGGCGGGATAAGGCATGACGGTGGGCAGGTCGTCGGGAACCCCCATGCCGGTCACTTCGGTCCCCGGGTAGTGCAGGATGCCATGCGTGCGGCCCATGATCCAGCCGTCGGTATCGGCCACGAGGATTTTCTCGGCGATCGGCCGACCCCAGATGTCGCGGACTTCGGCGATCGGGTCCCCTTTGCGGACCACATCCCCCGGCTCCACGAGGTGCCGCACGACGCAGGGGACACTCACGCGGGGGGTCCCCCGGCGGCGGCAGGGATAGCCCGGCTTGACCACCTTGATGCCGGTGATTGGTTCGTACTCCCCCTCCAGCATCCCGGCCCACTTCAGCACATTGGTCAATCCGGTGACGCACGCCTGGACAATGTGCGGGTCGGGCATGTGTCCGGTCCCCAGCTCCATCGTCAGACCGGGAATGCGGGCGATGTTCACGGCGGCCCCGGTGGTCGAGCGGTGCAGCTTGTCGTCGAAATAGGCGGCGCAGCCCATTTCGTTCAGCACGCTGTGCCCGTACGCCTCGCACATTTCACCCAGTTGCCGGTCGAGCTCGTTCGCTTCCGCCCGGGCGGCCTTGACCTGCGCGGCGGTCCCCTGATCGCGGTAATAGACGCGGTCTCGATAGATCATCGAGACCGAGCCGGTCCAGGTATTGTGCAAATCAATCCAGTAATTCGCCGATTGGCGCAGCTCGTCGAACAGCCGGCCATAGGCCTGCTCGAGCACCGAGGGAGGGTCGAGATCGGGGTCGCCGGCGTCGCGGGATCGACCATCGGGAAACAGCCGGTTGGGATCGCCGGCATGGTAATACGCCTCCCTTTTCATGGTCCTCAAACCGGCCGGATTCAAGGCGGGGATGCAGACAATCGTCCCCTTCAACTTCTTGACCAGTTCGCGATTCAGCAGCAGATGCAGGACCTGCAAACCGGTATGCTCATTGCCGTGGATTCCCGCCGTGAGCCAGAAGACCTTCCCCCGGGGGTTTCCCTGGGCGATGATCACGGGGAGACGGTCCAGGCCACCGGTTGGATGTTCCACCAGGTCCCAGGTGCCGTACGCCAGTTTGCCCGCGGACGAGCGGGCAGTCCCCAGTTGCAGCTTCATGGTCGGAGGGGCCCCCTCAGGGGCGGACGAGAGAAAGGCGGGTTTGGCCGAAGTCTAGCGCAACTCGCCCAAGACGGCCAGCGCCAGCCCTCATCCCCCGAGGCAACGGCGGTGGCGGTGTCGGGCCACCGGAGGGTGCGAGGCAATCTCTCCCCCCGACCCGTCCTGCAGTGGGCCCCGGGAGCCACCCCCCCGGCATCGTCGCTGGCCTACTCGCCATCGAGGGGATAAATCGGCCGCCGGACCCGCCGCCAGGGGAAGCTGGCCAGGTGACTGCTGCACGGCCCCGGAGTCGCGACCGTGAAATGGGCCCGCAAAATGGGGTCGTAGACGCGGCGATGGGCGACAGCCGCCTTCACGGCAATCAGCCGTGCCTGCTCGGGAACGATTCCTTGGCTGCGCCACTGACCCAGGTCGAACGGCGGCGTCTTGTGACTGGTGATCAACACCCGGATTCCCGCCCCCCCCTCCGGCAACGCGGCCCCCTGCACCCGCCGGACCACCCGCACCACCGCGCACGGACCCATGTCCCACGAATCGCCCGCCATCGAGGCGAGGTGACTGTTCCGGTCCTCGAGTGCAAACCGCCCCGGTCCGCGCGACAGCAGTTGGACTTCCAGGTCGATGGGGCCCCCGCTCAACTGGCTCCCCCGTCCCCCCAGCGACAGCACGCACCGTCCCCCCAGCGCCACCCCCTGCAGGCGATCGACCGCCCGGGCATCGTCAATCGCCACCACCGCGTTGTCGAAGGCGTGGTCGATCAGGGCGCCCAGCAGCACCGTCCCATCCCCCGGTGCCCCCCCGCCAATATTGTCGGAGGGTTCCGCCAGAATGACTGGCCCCGTCGCCACGCCCCCCGGCGGAAGCTCGCCCCGTTCAATCCGCCCCAGGACCGCTTCCAGCGATTCTTCCCGCACATTTCCCTCGGCCCGCTTCTGCCAGGCGAGGTCACACAGATCCTGCAGCGCCTGCCGCGCGGGGGCCGGGTCTCCCGTCACCACCAGGGTGAAGCTCACGCCCGTCTCGGGCAAATCGGCGAACGAGAACCCCCCGAAGACATTCACCGCCAACACCCCGGGGACCGTCCGCTCGATCTCGCGGGCCCGCGCTTCGAGCGACCGCATCGGCTCAAACGCGGTGCCAGTCCCCGTGGGGGGCCACATCACCGCCGGCTGACCCCACAGCGTCTGCACGGCGGTTCCCCGCTCCAGAATGTCGGCCAGCAGCCGGGCTCCGTCGCGGGCCGCCTCGCAGGCGTCGGCATGCGGGTTTTGCCGGTAGGCCACAAATGCCTGCGTCCCCTCGGCAAACCGCCGCGAGATGTTCCCGTGCAGGTCCAGCACGCCGCCAATCGGCAGTGTGGGCCCCAGCCGCCGCCGCAGGCGGTCGATCACCTCGGCCTCCACATCGGGAAAGCTCACCGCGGCCCCGGCCCCATGCAGCACCAGGCAGACCCCGTCGAGACCGTGCGCCAACTCCCGGTCCAGCACCGCGTCGACCGACCGGCAGAACTCTTCGACCACCTCGTCCGCGAGAATGGGACCCGGGCTGACCCGCAGGTCGATCGCGGGCAACAACTGCCAGTTCCGCTGGGCGGCAATCTCGAGAATGCCCGCCAGCGGCGAGCCATCGCCCGCGGCCTCCAGCAGTTCGGCCCCCCGCCGACACTGGCAGTCGGCCAGCCGGGTGATCCCGTCGAGGAACGTGTGGGTCTCGTGAAACAGCCCCGCGAGCAACACCCGGTGCGACATGAACCCTCGGCCTCAGTCAAAGACACGCTGGCCGGCTGAGAATCACCGCCGGCCCGTGGTCCCTGTTGTGGCCGGTGGTTCTCTAAAAGTCCAGCGCAGATGAGGTAGCGCGCCGCCGCGGCTTCCACCACTCAGGCGGCGGAGGGGGACGATTGCGGCCGGTCGGTCGGCATTCCCGACGCTTCCGCCCGCAGGCATCGCAGTTCGCACCCCACCAGGGGCCGGATCACGTCGCGCAGCCCCGCCCCGCGCGGCCAGTCGGTCGCCGTCAGCAGGCGGACGGTCAGCGCGGCCAATTCGCGGGGCAGCTCGGGAACGTGCCGACGCAGCTCGCCAGTCAACGTGGCCGGGTCGTGGGAACTGTCCGGCGCGGTCGTCCCCGCCAGCAGCCGCCACATCAGCCTTCCTAACGCCTGCAGGTCGTGTTCGCGACGCTGGGCCAGCCGGCCGGTCCCCTGGGCCGAGAGCGGCTCCAGTCCCCCCGCGGTCGTCTCGAGCCAGGGAGATTCCAGCTCGTCCCGGAACGCAGCCCCAAGATCGAGCAGCGTCACTTCACCGGCGGGAGAGACCCGCACATGGTGCGGCCCAATCGCGCCATGCAGCCAGCCGCTGGCGAGCAACGCCTCCATCCCCTGCGCCACCTGGCGCAGAATCCAGACGGCGAGTCCGAGGGGAAGCAGGGGGGTTCGCGCCAGGCGGGTGTTGAGCGACTCACCCGGCAACCACCGCAGACGCAGTCCGGGAGGATCCGCGACCCGGGGACCATCCGCCAGGGCGATCACGTGGCGGTTGTTCACCTCGGCCAGCACACGCCGCTCGTGGGCGAGACGCTGCCACGGGGGGGACTGAGGCCCCCACGGTTCGCGAAGTCCTTTCCAACAGATCAGTGCCCCAGTCTCGCGCTGGCGGGTCTGCCAGATCTCGGTCTCCGGACCGCGATGCACCAGGCGGATCAGTTCCAGGTCGCGGGGAACCGTCACCAAGGCGGACGCGGTCGCTCGCACGGTCTCGGAAGGCTGCATGAAATCTTTGCCCAAATCCCCCAAACCGTCCGTTGGTCGTCAGTCCGGCCGCGCGCGGGAGACACTCACAAACAGAGATATCGACCAGCCGCAAAAACCGGCTGCAGCGTTTCGGGGAACGACGGGGTCAGCCGGTCTTTCCCCGACCGCACGATCGGTTTTCAGCCTGGTGCCCCCAGCGCCCACCGGCCCGTCGAGTTTCCAGTCAATCGACCATCGCCCAAAGGAACACCCCGCCAACCGTTTTCGTGTTCCGTTTCGAGAACCGGGATTTCCCACCGATCCAAATCTCCAAACTGCCCCTCGGAGCGATTGTCTCCCGACGAACACCCAGCGGAGCGGACACAGAGGTCCGCCCTCCACGAAACGGGGGTTGTTCGGTGTGGCATTGGGAACGATCCAGCGGGTCGCTCTCTTTCAGCGGCGATCGCGACCCTTTTACCCACGAGAGCGAGACACCTGTTGAGAGCCAGCGGGCTGTGACCGGGGATGCCTGCAGCCGATTCGCCCGACGGTGCAAATTCCGCCCCGTGTGAGGGGACTTTCCTCTCAACGCTTCAGCCGATCGGGCCGGCTGCGCACCACCCGCAGTCCGAGGTAGTCCCGGCGTTCGGCGAAAGGGTCTCCCCCTCTTCTCCACGCCGCACAAAAATCCGCTGCGTGTCCCGATCCTCCACCCCGCGAAGTCCCGTAGTGGGCAGCCACCGTACCTGGTTGCGCATTGGGAAAACGCCGATCTTGGCACCACTCGAAGACATTCCCATGCATGTCAAACAACCCCCAGACATTCGGACGCAGCGAACCGCAGGATCTCTGTCCGGTGGTTCGGGACTGATCACAGACCGCGTAATCAGCGAGGAACGAGTGTTTCCCCCCGAAATGGAATTCTCCCCAGGAACCTGCGAGGCAGGCGAACACCCATTCGTTTTCGGTGGGCAAGCGGAAGCCCGTGACATCCGGGACCAGTTCCCAAACGTCATACCTCGTTCCCTCCCACTCCTCTTTGGCTTCCGTTCGCTGATAGCAAGGGGGCAGGCCAAACCGACGGCTCAGCCAGTTGCAAAACATCACCGCCTCATACCAATTCAGGTACTGCATCGGCTTGCTGCCGGATGGACCTTCCGTCCATGGCGCCAGTGGCAGACCGACCCATTTCCCGGAAGGCGGACAGTCGCGATCTTCGAGGAATTCCTGGAACATTCGCAGGGAAACTTCCCGGTCCCCCACATCGATGGGAGTCTTGATCGTGGACGTCAATAAACTGACAACCAACGTTTTGTCATCCCGTTCCGGGAAGATGAAGTCGCCAGGCTCCAATGAGACCATGGTCAGGTCTGAGGCGATATCGTACCAGTCGTGCGATTGCGTGAGACGGGGATCGATGCGGGGGGAAGGGATCGACAAGCCCCATTGCTGCAGCGCCCAGCGGCCCGCCATCCGGGTACTCGCATCCTCGGCATTTTCATACAGCGCCAGCAGGCGGGGCCCCACTGACAGACGGTCCGCCGATGTCGGCTGGTTGCCCCCCAGGCAGAGCAACAGCACATGGCGGGTTTCCCAATCGAGCTGCCGGGGGCTCTCGGGAACCAGCTCGAGCAGGGCACCATGCCAATTGGTGATTTCATAAATGGCCGCCGTCCGCCGGAGCGGATCCGTCATCGCTGGCACATGTGAGACGTGCTGCAGCAGCGAACTGTCTCCCAGATGATGCGCCAGAATCGCCAGTCTCGCGATCCGGGAAAATTCCCGCCGGTCCTGCGAATCCTTCAGCAAGGCAAACGACCCACGGAGGTTCTGCAAGGCCGAGTCCCGATTGCTGCGCAGTGCCGACACGAGGTTGACGACCTCGTCGGGGTGGATCGTGTCCATCAGGGCGAGCAGTTCTTCCGTCGGAACATCGGTGAAGTGCGCCTGGGCCAGCCGCAACCGGACGTTGGCCACCGGATCTGCGGTTGTTCCCTCGGTCTGCAGCAACTCCAGCGCCCGGTCGGGGGCGAGCTGCTGCAGTCGGTCCAGAGTCTCCTCGACCGCCGCACTCTGGATCCGCGGCAAACCCGTAAGCAACCCCTGAATTTCCTGCGCACGCAGCCGTTCCCGGGACTCCCGGGCCTGCACAGTGAGCAGCCACACGACCAGCGATCCCAAGACCCCCACAATTCCCAGCCAGCCCCCCAGACGCCGCAGATGACGCCAACCCGCCTCGCGCAGAAACTGCGATTGCAGCGGCTGGCGATCCCTGGCGGAAACATTCCAGGCCATCGAGGCGTATTCCGCCAGAGTCGGCAGCAGCGGCCGGTTCGGACTCGCCCGCCACAACTGGGTCCATCGCTCCAATTCACGCCGCGCCCGCCCCTCCTTCGTCTGCCCCTCCTTGAGCTCCAGCCACTTCCGCAGACTGCCCACCAGAAAATCGTGCGACAACTGGTAAGCCTGTGAGCTGGAATCTTCTGCGTTTGGAACACGGGTCTCCGGGGTGGGTTCCAGCCCACCATCGGCAGGCGTGATCAGCCGCAACTGCCGATCCAGCAGCGTCAGCAGCTCTTCGAACGACCGCGAATCGGGTGTGTCGCCGACCGCCGCCGCCAGGTCCTGGCGCGACCGGCGATGTCCTTTGAGCGTGCCGCCCCGCTCGGGCAGCAGAGCCCCCAGCAGTTTCTGGGCCCCTGCGGCGTGCTGGCGATGCGGCAGGGGAGCCGTCGCCGCACTGAAGGTCTCCTCCAGGAACAGCACCCCCAGGTCTTCCAGCCCCCCAATCTGATCCAGTGCTTCCAGCGTCCAGGGGCGGGTCTTGAACAACTCCGCAAACAGCACCAGCCGCAGCGGGCTGACCAGTTGGTTTTCGGCGAGTTTCTCGACCCCCTTGGAAACAAATCGCCGTTGTTCGTGCGACAGCTCGGGGGAGAGCCGGTTCAAGGCCTGGCCAAACCGGGTCAGCACCTGCCCGGCATGCGGTATGGGAAACAGGTCGACCGCCGCGCAGTTCACCCCCTCGACCAGCGAACATTCCAGCACCTGCAAAAACCGGGTGACATCCATCCAGGAATTGTCATCCCGCACCAGCAGCAGGCACTGCAGGTGGCCACCGTCGCACTGCCGCAGCGCCTCGGCCAGGTCCGATTGCTCCGGCTGCCGATGCGTGCTCAGCCATTGCTCGAATTGATCCAGGATGAGCAACACCTTCTGGCCCCCGGCCATTCCCTGCCCCTGCCGGAGCCGCAGGCAATGGTCTTTCAGGGACTGGCCGCTCACCAGCCGGGGGCAGACGGCCTCGAGACGTTGCCGCAAATCGCGTTCGGTGCTGTCGGAGGAGGCTTCCACCAGCACCGTCCGCACCGAGTCATTCAGGCACGGCAACAGGCCCGCCCGGATCAGCGACGATTTCCCACATCCCGACGGACCGTAGAGCAGTCCCACCGAAAAGGTCGCCGCCGGATCGAACTGTTCAATCCGGGTCTTCCAGAACCGGATCGATTCCGGCACCCCCTCGGGATCGCGGGGGCCCGGCAACAGCGACAGAAAGAACCGGCTGTCTTGTTCTTCGAACGCCCGCAGGCCGCGCAAGATCACGGGAGCGGGCGCGGGGGGCGTGGTCCCCTCCGTCGGGATCTCCCCGGGGACCGGTTGTCCGCGGGGGGCCGTCAGCCCCGGCAAGGTCAGCAGTCGGCGCAGGTCGGCCCCCAGATCGGCCGCCGTCGAATAGCGGTCGACCTGCCGCTTGGAGAGGGCCTTCAGGCAGATCCGTTCGAGTTCGGGAGGGATGGACGACGAATACAGCCGCGGCGGCCGCGGTTCGCGCCGGGCGATTTCCTGCAGCAACTGCTCGTCGGAGGCGGCGGTGAACGGACGACGTCCCGTCAGCATCTCGTAGAGGATGATCCCCAGCGAGAAAATGTCGGACCGGCCATCGACGCGGTGCCCCTCTCCCCGGGCCTGTTCAGGACTCATGTAAGACGGGCTCCCCGCGTATCGCGGCCCACGCTCCTCATCCGAGTCGCGCAGGGCGATGCCGAAGTCGGTGAGGAACGGGTGCCCCCCGGGATCGACCAGGATGTTGGCCGGTTTCAGATCGCGGTGGACCAGGTGCCGGGGGGGACGATGGGCATAATCGAGAGCATCGGTCAGCGGGATCAGCAACCGCAGCACCTCGGGGATCGGCAGGGGGCCGGCTTTCAGACGCTGGGCGAGATTTCCTCCCGGCACGAACCGGTACACCAGATACACCGGAATGTCGGGGGTCGAACCGATGTCGTAAATGGGAACGATGTGGGGGTGATCGAGATCCGCCACGATGCGGGCCTCGCGCAGGCAGTGTTCGACCGCCCGGGACCCGGTGACCTGGGTGAATGCCTTGATGGCGACGTCGCGCCGCAGTTCGGGATCGTGGGCCTGGTACACCCGGCCAAAGCTCCCGCGCCCCAGTTCACACTGCACCTGGTAACGCCCAATCGCGGCGGGAAGGTCGGGCAGCTCGAATGGCTCGGCAGCAGAGGCCTCACGAGGCAACTCCCGCCGGGTCGGTTCGTGGGGGGCCTGCCACCGCTGGGCCAGGTACGCCTGCCAGGCTTCGGGGGCCTCGCGGTAGTCTGCGAACTGGGGATTCTCTCCCAATTCGGCCCGCTGGCAGAAATCGAGCCACAGCAATTCCCCTCCGACATCGGCTCCCAGCGAGGCGGCCTCGGCGGCGAACTGCCTCCAGTCGGGCCGCTCGTGCCCGTTCCAGCCCTGTTCGAACCGGTCAAACAATGACTCCGCGGCTTCGATTTTCGCCCAGTCGGAGGGCGCATCTCCTGCGGTCATCACACGTCTCTCTCTGCGTTGCGTTTCCAACAGCGGTTCGCTGGTCCCGGTCCGCTGCCAGTCTTCCGGGGGTGACCTCGATCGACGATTTGCACTCACACTCTGTGAATCACCAAACAGCCCCCCGATTTACCAAGGGGTGCAACCGTTCAACAAGTCTTCCTGCCTGACAGTTCGTCCAGCGGCTCAACGGTTGTCGAAACCGACCGCAGATTCGATACTGCCGATCATTCCATCAGAGCGTCGCCACTCCTGACGGGTCCAGCCAGTCTTATGCTCTCCGCGACAAGCCAATCCGAGCCCATCACGCGGCTCTTGAATGCAATGCACACCGGAGAGGACGCGGTCCTGGCCCGGCTGTTTCATTTTTATGCGCATCATTTGCGGCGGATTGCCGAGTCGTCGCTGGGGCAGTTCGAACGGCGGGTGTCCGACGAAGACGACCTGCTCGCGGAGGTTTTGGGAGAGTTTCTGATGGATGGACGGGAGGGGGTGCTGCCTCCCCTCCTGTCGCGCGAGGACGCCCTGAACATGCTTTGTGTGCGGGTGCAGCAGCGGGCCCGCAACATCGTGCGGGATGCACAGTGCCAGAAGCGGGGAGGGGGAAAGGTCCGGGGAGATTCGGTCTTCGGAGGGATCGGACGGAAACCAGACAGCCGGGGGTTTGACCGGCTTCCCGCACCGGACGTGGCGGTGGACCGGCCCCTGCTGTTGGCCGAAGAAGTGGCGGGGCTGCATGCGCGATTCCTGGCCTGTCTGGGCCCTCACCTGGCGCCGGTCGCGAGGTTGTGGCTGCAGGGACTGACTCCTGCCGAGATCCAGGCCGAGCTGCAGATCAGCCAGACCAGCGTCTATCGCAAGCTGAACCGGATCCTCGAGCGTTTCGAGCAGGTCTTCCCCGGTTCGCAGCCGGGGTCGGTTCTGTAAGTCCGGGCGCTTCGCGTGAGGCAGGCTCTGCCGTTCGAGCGCGATAGGCCCCGACCCTGCGGGCTCGAACCACCGTTGAGTGCACCTGGGATTGGGCCGTGGAAACCGGCGTCGCCCCCAGGTTGGCCCCCGCCGCGACTGGTCCCACACGTTACTGCCCCGGATCCCGCTCTCAGGAAAGAGTCGGGATCGGATTCGCAACTCATTGTCCGGAATCGTGTTGCGCCAATTGCCCAAGGGGATCTGGCGGTCGCCGCCGGCGTCTGACGGAATGGGAACCACTGCTTGCACGAGCCGGTCGCAGCCTTTGGCCTGAGTCACCGACACTGACCTCAGGGCACGTGGTGTTACGTTCAGTGAAAAAAATAAAATCGAATCCGTGATTCCAAGGGGAGAGAGGTCCGCGCATCCCCTCAGTCCGGGAATTGTCCCGTGTCGGGGGTGCAGTTGGGCGTCGCCATCACCCGTACGGTCGGGCTGAGGAGACGCACCATCAGGGCCGGCACACCACTTTGGGCTGGGAGCGGCGCGATGCTGACGACGGGACTGTGGCGGCGGTTTGTGAAGTCGTTGAGCAACCTGCGGGTGGTGCGGCGGCCGTTGGTGCGGCGGAGCCGGGGGAGCCGTCGGCTGGGCGTGGTTCAGGCGCTGGAGAGCCGGCAGTTGCTGGCCTTCTCGGTCTCCCTCTCCAGCACCTCGGTCACCTTCACGGGCGACAACGCCAACGATTCCCTCACCTTGACCGTGGGAGGGACTGGACTGCTGACCCACAACCTGCCGCTGTCGGGGAACCTCGTCAGTGCGGTGGATCTCGATTCCACCGTGGCCGGCGAGCAAACGCTGGCCTTCAACAGTCTGAGCTCTTTGACGGTGAATGCCGGAGGGGGGAATGACCTGGTCGATGCATCGGCCCTGTCGAAGGGGATGACACTCAATGGCGGGGACGGGAATGATACCCTGATCTCTGGGAGTGGTAATGACACACTGCTGGGTGGTGCCGGGGATGACTGGATCGAGGGAAATGGCGGCAATGATGATCTGCGTGGGGACTGGGACAACCAGTCGCAGGGAGTCGGCAATGACACCCTGCTGGGC
>JBKDUK010000076.1:0-24085 GCA_046339535.1 Planctomycetaceae bacterium
TCACGTCCGACAGATCACCCACCTGGGCCACGTCGTACCGCAATCCGCGAAAGGGAAACACCTGAGCCATGGGAACGTCAATCTCACGAGAAGCACACAAACCGGCCACCTCCAGCCAGCCCGACCATCGGGCCGCGGGAAACAGTGGCGACAACAACCGGTCGAGACAATTTGGTCGACCCTACACCGCCGGCAGCAAACGCTCGACCAGACACCGCCGACACCACCGCGTCAACAGCCCTCGGTCAGCGGGCACCGATCTGCCCGCGCGCGCCTCGGGCGCGCGCCACGAACTCTCGCACCCGGGCCGGATCTTTGCAAGCCTTGCTCGACTCGACCCCGCCCGCCACGTCCACCCCCCAGGGGTGCACCGCGGCAACCGCCTCGGCCACATTCTCGCAGGTCAGCCCTCCGGCAAGAATCAACGGGGGCCAATGGATGCGATTCCAGCCTGTGCGCAACACATCCCAGGGGGCCCGCTGCCCGGTCCCCCCATAGGCCCCCGCCACCTGGGCCTCGACCAACGCGCCCCGCAGCCGGACTCCCGCCGCGTCCAGACAGGCCAATTCATCCGCCACCGGCCCCAATCCGGCCGGCCCCACCCGGAAGGCGCGAATGATGGGAAATTCGCGCGCGACAGCGGCGATCTCGGCGACGGTTTCATCGCCATGCAGCTGCACCGTGTCGAGCTGGCAGTCACGGGCCGTGGCCAACACCCACTCGACGGGGTGGTTCACAAACAGCCCAACCCGTTCGATCTCACCCGCTCCCTCCCGCGACAGCGCGCGGGCCACATCGGCCGTCACCGAGCGCGGACTGGGAGTGTAGAAGTTGAGCCCCACTGCGTCGGCCCCGGCGGTGATGACCTCGCGCAGTGTGGCCAGGTCGCGCACGCCGCAGATCTTCACCCAGACGGCAGGCGTTGCCGCGGGAGGTTGGCGAACAGGGTCGGAAGGCATGCGCGGTCCTGCGCGAGGCGGCGGGGAGTCAGGTCAGCTTGCCGCGGCCCAGAATCGGCCAGACCACTTCCAGCCGGTTCCCCCGGAAGGCATGAAATTCGTCGTGGAGCACGGTGGTGAAATCGCCATACCCGACGACCAGTTCGACCTTGTCGCCGATCTTGAGGTCCTGCGCACCGGGGCCGAGGTCGAGCTCACAATGCTCGGCCGAAAGACGTTTGATCTTGGCGTCGGGATAGCCGACGACCACCGGCAGGGCCACATCGGGATTCATCGTCTTGCGCCCACAGTCGAGCACGGCCCGCTCGAGCGTCGGCCGGCTGACCACGGTGGCCAGCACCGTCAGGGCGTACTCCAGGTCGGCTACCTGGCAGTCATTCCGGTAGAACGGGTCCATAAAGATGCCCCCGCCCGCCTGCAGTTCGGTGATGCCCGGGCACTTCACAGTGATCTGATACGAACCGGTCCCCCCGGCACTGACAATGTCGCAGGCGACACCCGACTGACGGATGGCGTCGGCACACCCGGTGAGGACCGTGATGGCCGAGTGGATCTTCTCGGTCTTCTCGGCCTGATCGGCAATCTTCAGCAGATGGCCTTCGTAGCCCATGATCCCGGCGAACCGCACCCCGTCGAGCTGGTCGATCGCCTGGGCCAGTTCGAGCGTGTCGCGCCCCGGGCGGGTCCCCACCCGGTCCAGCCCGATGTTCACTTCGATGATCACGCGGGGAGCCACACCCACGCGCCGGCAGATCGCCGCCAGCGGTTCCACCTGGGCATAGTGATCGACCGTCACAATGGGGTCGGCATGCCGGCAGAGCGACGCGACCCGCTCCCACTTCCGTTCCCCCACCACCATGTTGGCGATGAGAATGTCGCGGATGCCCCCCGCAGCCATCACCTCGGCTTCACTGACCTTGGCACAGGTGACCCCAATCGCACCGGCAGCCACTTCCATCTGGGCAATGGCGGGGGTCTTGTGACACTTTTCGTGCGGACGCCATTGCACACCATGCGCCCGGCACAACTGCCCCATCTTGCGGATGTTTTCTTCCATCCGGTCAAGATCGATGCACAGCACGGGAGTGTCGAGGTCGTACTTGTTGAAACCGGTCAGCGACTGCGGCACAGGAAGCACCCGGCAGAAAAGGAAGGAGAGAAGGTCCCGGAGCGGAATCCCCGGGACAAAGTGAGACGCTTGGACGAGGCGGACTGTAGCAGTTTCCCGGGGGTGTCGTCACGGGACCATGAACCGCTGACAGGGACAGGGAACCGGGTCTCGGAACCTGGGGCTTCAGCAAGACGGATGGTGAGGAGGGTTGTGCGAGTGCAGGCCGGTCACCCCCCGGCTAGAATCCAGACCGCGTCCCCCGCCCCATCGGCTGACCGGGGCGATCACCGTTTTCATCTCTCTTTTTTCAGGCTCGACCACACTCATGGACCGCCGCTCGTTCTTGACGTCTTCCGCCGCCGGACTGCTGGCCGGCTCGACCCTGACCAACCTCGGGGGGGCCCACCTGGGGGGCCGCGTCGCCCTCGCCGAGCCGACCCCTGGCAACGCACTCCTGGGAGCCAACGTGAACGCCGATCTCATTCCCATCGTCGATACCCACCAACACCTGTGGGACCTCACCAAGTTCACCCTCCCCTGGGCGAAGGGAAACGAGGTTTTGGGGAAGAGTTTCGTGACAGCCGATTACCTGAAGGCGTCGGCGGGGCTGAATGTGGTGAAGACGGTCTACATGGAAGTCGACGTGACCCCCGAGCAGCAGGTGCAGGAGGCCGAGTACGTGCTCGAACTGTGCCGGACCAAGGGGAACCCGATGTGCGGCGCGGTGATCTCGGGCCGCCCGGCGAGCGACGGGTTCCGCGACTACATCCTCAAATACAAGGGGAATGAGTTCATCAAGGGGGTGCGGCAGGTGCTGCACAACGAAGACATTCCCGCCGGCTTTTGCCTCGACAAGCAGTTCGTGAAGAGCGTGCAACTGCTGGGCGAGCTGGGAATGAGCTTCGACCTCTGCATGCGCGACCAGGAGCTGCTCGACGGAGACAAGCTGGTCGCACTCTGCCCGAACACCCGGTTTATTGTCGATCACTGCGGCAACTTCAGCGTGCAGGAGACCGATGCCAAGAAGCGGCAGAAGTGGCAGGACGGCATGAAGGCGCTGGCCCAGCGCCCCAACGTGGTGTGCAAGATCTCGGGGATCATCGCCACGGCCAAGAAAGACTGGAAGGTCGCCGACCTGCAGCCGAATATGCAGTTCTCGATGGAGACCTTCGGACCCGACCGGCGGATGTTCGCCGGCGACTGGCCGGTCTGCACGCTGACGGCCTCGTTCGCCCAATGGGTCAACGCCCTCAAGGAAATCGTAAAGAACATGGGGATGAGTGCCGCGGACCAGAAAAAGCTGTTCCACGACAACGCCGTCAAGTTCTACAACCTGAAGGACAAGGCCTGACGCCCACGCGCCGGTCTTCCCGGTTTGTACGCCAGATTCCGAACGGCGTCCGAAGATCCCCGGACGATCGGTCCTCAGCCACCGGGAGACTCTGCCACGAGTCTCCCGGTTTTTTTATGGCGTGTCGGCCGACAAGACGGCGGCCCCTTACACACCCGAACACGTTCCGTCAGCCCCCCCACGCAGCAACAGGGGCCCGGCGACAGGGACCGGTCAGTTGCGCGTCTGCAGCCAGGTGGTGAAGCCCAGTACGGCACACCCGGTCAGCAGCACCAGCGCCGTCCCCCAGACCGCCCGCTGCAGATCCGCAGGACTCGAGGTCAGCCGGGCCGCAACCACCCGCTGCGCCGGAATCGCGCTCTCGGCCACGTCGCGGTCGACCAGCCAGTGAATCAGCGCGCTCAGACCGGCGCTCGTGGCGGTGCCCCGGTCTCCGGTGAGGGCCCGGTTCGAGATCAGTTCGCTGTCCCCCAGCACGGCCAGCACCGGCTCGGCCTGCGAGCCCACCCGGCGCTCCACAGCACAACCAACCGACACCGGCCCCGGCAGGTCGCGGTCCGGATCGTACTGGGCCTGGGGGGTGAGCAGATCGGTTTCACCCCACGCCCGAGGGGCCGGATGCGAGACCCACAGGGGAATGAACTCGTAGGGCAGCACCTCAAGCCCCACCTGCTGCCGCACACTGCGGGCATCGCGCACCACCAGCGGAGCCGGCGGCAGCAGCCGCTGCAGCCGGTGTTCACCCCGCGCGGGCAAGACCGGAGACGCCAGTTCGACCGCTCCGGTGTAGCCCGTGGTCACCAACCGGTCGTCCTGCACCCGCACGCCAAACTCGACCAACAGATCTTCGAGGGGACGGGGCCCGGCAGCACTGCTGTTTTGTTCCAACAAGACCAGTCCCCGGCCGCCGAGTTTCCAATACGTCCGCAGCGCCTCGGCCTCAGAAAGAGACAGAGCGGATTGCGGGCCCGCCACAATCACGAGGGCCGACCCGCTGGGAACCCGGCCTGTGGCCGAGAGATCGAGCGGCCGCACATCGCACCCCTGTTGCCGAAGAATCTGGGCGAACCGCGCCACGCCCCACGCGCTGGTTTCGTCGTCATCGTCGAGCGACAACTCCCCATGCCCCGTCAGAATCTGGACCACCGGGTGGGCCCGGGCTCCCCGCAACCGTTGCAGTGCGCCCACCAGCGCCTGCTCACCCAGAAAATCCAACAACGGCGACTGCTGCGGCCCGGTCGCAAGGGAGGCGAGTTGACCCAGCTGCAGGACCTCGGCACGGGGGTCGGTTTCCGAGATACTGCGAATCACCACGCCGGGGACGACCAATTGGGGCATCTCAGCGGCCATCTGCCGGGCGGCCGAATCGGCCTCGGAATCGAGCCACCGCAGAGACAGCCGGGGATTCTCGGCCTGGCAGCGCTCAACGAGGTCGTGCAGCCGGCCGGCGGCGATCTGAAACGCCTGCTCGGCCACGGTCCGCGGACGGGCCGGGGCGACAATGGTCACCTCGACAGGGCCCGGCAATTGCGTCAACTGCTCGGCCAACTGGGGAGACAGGGTCAACCCGCGCGTCCGCGTGAGGTCGATGGTGGTTGGTCCCCACAGAGACAACCCCAGCAGCAATCCCAGCCACACCAGCCATGCCACGGGCTGCACGAACCGGGTTGGCCACGTGCCCGGTCGACGCCGGGCCAAAGGATCGACCTTGGGAGACTCGCGCACGGTCGAGACGACGGTGGTCACGTCGACCGTAGAGACGCTTTGGCGCGATGAATCTGGGAGGGCCGGCTTGGCCCGCTGCGCGGCACTGCTCATCGGGGCCCCCCGTCAACCCAGCGACAGGTGCGGTGCGCCAGCCAGAGCGTGGCGGTGATGACGGCGGCCTGTTGCGCCAGCCGGCGGACGGGAATGGCCCCCCGGCTGTACTCCGCCAGTTGATGCCACACCCCCCAGGGGCGCAGCCAGCCGGTCCAGTCCCCCGGCTGCCGGCCCTCTCCGGTCCATTGCAGCACCAGGGTGATCACCAGCAGCAGCCCCAGCCAGCCCGCCATGGCGAGGGCCGCCATCAACGGGCGACGTGACCAGGCCGAGGTCAGGGTCCCCCAGGCAGCCAGTACACCACTGAAGACCAACAGCCCCAGAGTCCCCCCCAGCAGCACCCCCGGCTCGATGTCGAACCCCGCCCCCGCGGGCCAGGGACACCAGCCCCGCCACCAGGTCGCCTGACCGTTCCATACAGACAACACCAGCAGGAAGACCGGCCAGGGAGCCAGACAGGCTGCCAGCACCGTCCAGCCTGCGAGGAATTTCCCCACCAGGACGTCGGTCAACGCCGTGGGAGAGGTCACCAGCAATTCCCAGCTGCCCCGCCGACGGTCTTCCGCCACGAGGTTCATGGTCAGCAAGGGGGCCATCCACATCACCGTTCCCACCAGGAACAGGTTGGGTCCCAGGAACTGCCGGATGGGATCGTCATCCAGACGCGCGGGAAGCCCCTGACGGGCGACCAGGGCGATCAGCCAGGTGGTGGCGCAGGCCGCCGTCAGTACGGCGACCCCCAGCACCAGCCAGTGAGCCGGCCGGCGAAAGAAGGTCCGCAGTTCCCACTGCCAGACGGTCCGGATCGCGGCGAGATTCATGCTGTCTCCCGCAGTGATTGGGGCAGCACCTGCAGCAGGTGCTCCTCAAGGGTGGTGGCGCACCGGCGCAGTTCCCGCACACCCCAACCCCGGCCCACGCACGCCGCCGCCAATCCGCTGGATGAGCCTGCGGGGGTCAGCGTGACCCGCCACCGGCTGACGGTGGGCTGGGGGTCGGGCGGGGGCGACGAAGACTCCAGCAGGGCGACCCGGGCAACCCCCGGCAAGTCGCGCAGCTGGGTGCCGAGTTGGGTCGCGGGGAGGTCGAGTTCGAGTTCCAGCTCGGCCCCCGCCGCCAGCGAGGGAAGCTGGACGTCAGAAATCAGCCCCCCCTGCCAGAGCACCAGGGCCCGGCTGCAGGTCTGCTCGGCCTCGTTCAGCAGGTGCGTCGAGAGCAGCACAGTGCTGGTCCCGGCCAGGCTCCGGATCAGTTCGCGCGTCTGCCGGACCTGCATGGGGTCAAGCCCCACGGTCGGTTCGTCCAGCAGCAGCACGGGAGGGGATCCCAGCAGGGCATCGGCGAGCCCGACCCGTCGGCGGTAGCCGGTGGAGAGTTGATCGAGCAGCCGGTCCCGGACAGGGGCCAACTCGCACAATCCCAGCACGCGGTCGATCTCGACCGACCGGCGAGAGCGGTCAAGCTGCTTGAGCCGGGCCCGCAGGTCGAGGTATTCCCTCACCCGCAAGACGGGGTCGGAGGGGAGTTGTTCGGGAAGGTAGCCGAGCTGTTGGCGGACTTCACGGGCCTGGGTCCGCACATCGCACCCGGCGACGCGGGCCGTGCCGTGCGTGGGGGAGACGAACGTGGCAAGAATCTTCAGCAGGGTCGACTTCCCCGCCCCATTTGGTCCGATAAGGGCGACCAGTTCCCCCGGCGGAACCTCAAACGACACGTCACGCAACGCGGTGACGCGGGCGTAGGCGTGGGCGAGGTTTGAGACCGCGAGAGACATGCCGGACGGGGGAGGAATTGTGAGCGGGACGGGAAATCTGACCGGTGAAGCAGCCGACGGGGCGTGGCAGGATCCCGTGGTGAGGTGACTGGGGGATGCCGGGCCGGCCGGGATCTTACGGGAGGTGCCGGAGAGCACCAACGGCAGTTTGAACCGGGGAAGCAACGCCCGGAGAGTCGCCGGGGCGGCGGAGAAGATCGGCAGGGAAAGGAGGGCACAGCGGCCCGAAGGGTGACTCGGGACGCCCTGGCCTTGTCTGCAGATTTTCCCGGGTTGACCTTTCCCCCGATTTCCCCCCTCGCTACAATCCCTGCAAGGAGAAATCCTGCACGGGGACGGTCTTTGTAGAGAACCCGGACAAATCGTGTGGGATTTTGTGGGCCGCAATCCCTGAAAGCGGACAGTGTTGGGCCGGGCTGGAAACAGCTCGTCGGGCACTGCCCAAGGGCTGCTCTGGAAGTTCTTTGGGACGTTGTCTCTTGGCTCCCAGGGGTCGTGTCGGGGAGGGCGGCCGAACCGTTTTGCGGCACACCCGTATTGCGGACACTTCGCCCGCAAGGGAACTCCTGAACGTCACTGCCCGGTTTGTCCGAGGGAAGTGGGACGAGAAAGATCGGGCCTTTGGCGGTCGTGATTGTTTCGCGTCGTATTCTCCCCACGGTCTCAATTGGGCGTGTCTTCCGAGGCACAGACAGCACTCGATCTTGCCCGTCCGATTTTTCCGGACGGCTCCGTGACAGAGCACCTGGCTCTGGAGCGGTCGACGGAGCGATCCGTTCGACGATGGTCGGGCGACTGCGCGCGGAAGGCGTTGGCAATGAAACTTCTTGACGGCCGGAATCGTGAGTCACTTCCCGATTCCTCCTGGTCCAGCAGGCACCGTGGCTGACCAGACTGAGCCTCTGACATCGGCCGGGACGACCGGCGATGCACACTGGCCACGGTGCCGGGGATGGCGCGAGAATGCAGTTCTCCTCCATCGCGGGCCGTGAGTTGGGATGCTGGCCGGGTTCTCCTGCGAGGAACATCGGCCCACACTCTGTGATTTTCGAGCGGTGATTTTCGGGAGTCCCTGTCCCCCCGGCGCGGAAGCCGGTGACTGGCGGGATCCCACGGTTCTTTTTGAGCGACGGCACAAACGTCGGCACTACGTCCATGAGCGAACTGGCGAAACTGCGGAACATCGGGATCTCGGCCCACATCGACTCGGGCAAGACCACGCTGACCGAGCGGATCCTGTTCTATTCCGGCCGCATCCATCGCATGAATGAGGTCAAGGGGGATGGCGACGGGGCGGTGATGGACCACATGGACCTGGAAAAGGAACGGGGGATCACCATCACCTCCGCCTGTACCCGGGTGGCCTGGGACGATCACCCGATCAATATCATCGATACCCCGGGGCACGTGGACTTCACCGTCGAAGTGGAACGTTCGCTGCGCGTGCTCGACGGCGCGATTCTGGTGCTGTGTGCCGTGGGTGGCGTGCAGAGCCAGTCGCTGACGGTCGACCGCCAGATGAAGCGGTACCAGATTCCCCGCATCGCGTTCATCAACAAGATGGACCGCATCGGAGCGAATCCGAAGAACGTGATCCGCATGATCAAGGAGAAGCGGGGGGTGACCCCCCTGCCCCTGCAGATCCCGATGGGTGCCGAGTCGCGATTCCAGGGTGTGGTCGATCTGCTGAACATGCAGGCCCTCTACTACGACGGCGAGAAGGGGGAAAAGGTCCGCCGCGAGCCGATTCCCGAAGACTACCTCGACGAGGCCAAGGAAGCCCGTGCGCACCTGCTCGAAACCCTGTCGCTCTACAGCGATGAGCTGATGGAGGCGCTGCTGGAAGAACGTGAACTGCCGGTCGAAGACCTGGTGCGCCTCATCCGCAAGGCCACCATCGCCCAGCACGTGACCCCCGTCATGATGGGGACGGCGTACAAGAACAAGGGGGTGCAGACGCTGCTCGACGCGATCGTGGCCTACCTGCCCAGCCCGCTGGACCGGAATGTGCGTGCCACCGACCTGACCCAGGCTCCAGCCGTCCCCGAGGGTGCGCCCGAGGGAACCCGCGCCGAGCCGGTGAAGATCCAGCTCGAGCCGGTCCCCACCAAGCCGCTGGTCTTCATGGCGTTCAAGATCGTCGAAGAATCCTTCGGCCAGTTGACCTACATCCGCATCTACCAGGGGAAATTCTCCAAGGGAGATACGGTGCTCAACACCCGTACCAACCAGAAGACCCGCGTGGGTCGCCTGTTGCGGATGCACGCCGACGAGAAGGAAGACCTCGAATCGGCCGAAGCGGGCGACATTGTCGCGGCGGTCGGCCTGAACTGCGCGTCGGGTGATACGTTCTGCGGCGAAGGAGCCTTCGTGGCCCTCGAAAGCATTTTTGTTCCCGAGGCGGTGATCCGGCTGTCCATCGAGCCAATCAAGCGGGACGGTGCCGACAAGCTGGCGAAAGCCCTCGAGCGGTTCCGTCGTGAAGATCCGACCTTCCGCGTCAGCACCGATGAAGAGTCGGGACAGACGCTGATCGCCGGAATGGGTCAGTTGCACCTCGAAATCTACGTCGAACGCATCAAGCGGGAATACAAGGTGGAGTGCCAGGTGGGTGCTCCCCGCGTGGCGTACCGCGAAGCGCCGACGAAGACCACCGAGTTCAACTACAAGCACAAGAAGCAGACCGGTGGTTCGGGTCAGTATGCCCACGTGGTGGGCAAGATTGAGCCCCTGCCGGAAGATCACCCCACCCCCTACGAATTCGACAATGCCGTCTTCGGCGGTCGTATTCCCAAGGAGTACATCGCCCCGGTCGACAAGGGTTTCCAACGGGCCCTGGTGAAGGGACCGCTGTGCGAGTGCGAAGTGGTGGGTGTGAAGGCCACCCTCGAGGATGGCAGCTACCACGATGTCGACTCGTCGGAAATGGCGTTCAACATCTGCGGCTTCGACTGCATGCGGGAGACGCTGCGAAAGGCCGGGATGGTGCTGCTGGAGCCGATCATGAACCTCGAAGTCGAGGCTCCCTCGGAGTTCCAGGGTTCGATCACCGGACACCTCTCCAGCAAGCGCGGCATGATCACCTCCAGCGAGACGCTGTGGGCCAACGTCGTGCTGCGGGCCGAGGTTCCCCTCGCCTCGATGTTCGACTACGCCAACGAACTGCGGTCGATGACCCAGGGGAAGGGTGGCTTCACGATGGAGTTCAACAAGTACAAGCCGGTTCCCAAGAACCTGCAGGACGAAATCGTCGAGAAGCGCCGCAAGGAAATCGAAGAAGAGAAGAAGAAGTAGTCACCCGCGGGTGACTGCCGGTTCCCAAAGTGCTCGACCGGGGAGGTTCGTAACCACGAACCTCCCCGGTTTTTTTACGTCGTGGCGACGAACTTCCAGTTTGTCGAACTCCCAAGTGTCCCACGACTGCCCGGCTCCCAGCCCGACGAGGTCCCGCATCCGTCCGTAGAATAGGTTTTCCAACCTGTTCAACGTCCAAATGTCCCACCGGTCTCCCAACAACCCGACGCGGCCCAGCGTCTCGTGTATCACCGCTCTGCCCAACCACGTTTTTTCACGGACATGTTGAAAACCTATCCTACGGTCGCCGTGGCGACGAACTTCCAGTTTGTCGAGTTCCCAACAGTGCCGCCCCCACGCTAACACTCCCTGCATCGACTCGGTTATTGTCTTGAAGAGGAAATTCCGGGAGGGCTGCCGTCAGGTTGGCTGCTCCCGTCTTGTCCGGTCCCGGGGTCGATTCCCGGGAGGTGGACCTCACCGCGTTCCCGCCCTGTTGCTCACTTCGCCATGATCGTTCCAGGCTCCCAGACTGGTCTCAACCGCTACAGCTCGCGCATCACCCAGCCCCGCTCGCAGGGGGCGTCGCAGGCGATGCTTTACGCCACCGGCCTCACCGAGGCCGACATGAACAAGCCCCAGGTCGGCATCGCCAGCGTCTGGTACGAGGGGAACCCCTGCAACATGCACCTCAACAAGCTCGCGGCCGCCGTCCACGAGGGGGTGACCAAAGAGGACATGGTCGGGATGCGGTTCAACACCATCGGTGTCAGCGATGGCATCTCGATGGGAACCGAGGGGATGAGCTTCTCCCTCCAGTCGCGCGATCTCATTGCCGACTCGATCGAGACCGTCACCTGCGCCCAATGGTACGACGGCAACATCTCCATTCCCGGGTGCGACAAGAACATGCCCGGCTGCATCATCGCCATGGCCCGGTTCAACCGGCCGTCGCTGATGATCTACGGCGGCACGATCCGCGCCGGCTGTCTGGGAGAACGCAAACTCGACATCGTCTCGGCCTTCCAGGTCTACGGCGAATACATCGCCGGAAAAATCTCCGACCAGGAACGCCAGTCGGTCGTGCGCAACGCCTGCCCAGGCCCCGGCGCGTGCGGCGGAATGTACACCGCCAACACCATGGCCTCCGCCATTGAGGCGATGGGCATGTCGCTCCCCTACAGCTCTTCGATTCCCGCCGAAGACCCTCTCAAAATCGGCGAATGCCTCGCCGCCGGCAAGGCGATGAAGGCTCTGCTGACCCGCGACCTGCGCCCCCGCGACATCATGACCCGCAAGGCGTTCGAAAACGCCATGGTGTTGATCATGGCGCTCGGCGGCTCGACCAATGCCGTGCTGCACCTCATCGCCATGGCCCGGGCCGCGGGGGTCGTGTTGACCATCGACGACTTCCAGCGGGTCAGCGACCGCATCCCGTACATCGCCGACCTCAAGCCCAGCGGCAAGTACGTGATGGAAGACCTGCACTACGTGGGGGGGACTCCCGCGGTGATGAAGTACCTGCTCGAAGAGCGGCTGATCGATGGCGACTGTCTCACCGTCACGGGCAAGACCGTGGCCGAGAACCTGGCGTCGCTGGAAGGACTCAAGCCGGGCCAGAAGATCATTCACCCCGTCAGCCAACCGATCAAGCCGACCGGTCACATCCGCATTCTCCGCGGCAACCTCGCCCCCGAGGGGTCGGTGGCAAAGATCACTGGCAAAGAAGGGCTGAAGTTCACCGGGCCGGCCAAGTGCTACAACTCGGAAGAAGAAATGCTGACCGCCCTCGAGCAGAAGAAGATCGTGAAGGGGGACGTCATCATCATCCGTTACGAAGGACCGAAGGGGGGCCCGGGAATGCCCGAGATGCTCACCCCCACCTCGGCCATCATGGGAGCGGGATTGGGGAATGACGTCGCACTGATGACCGACGGCCGGTTCTCGGGAGGCTCGCACGGCTTCATCATCGGCCACGTCACTCCCGAGGCGCAGGGGGGTGGTCCTCTGGCACTGGTGCAGGATGGAGACCAGATCACCATCGATGCCGAGAGCTGCCGCATCGACGTCGCCGTTTCGGAAGCCGAGCTGGCCCGCCGCAAGGCCGCCTACCGCGATCCCCCGTACAAGGCGACCCGTGGCACCCTCTACAAGTACATCAAGAGCGTGAAGTCGGCCTCGGAAGGGTGCGTCACCGACGAGTGACCACGCCTGCAACTGGCCGACTCAAGAATCTGCCTATCCTTCGATTGCCAGCGAGCGTGACATGTCTGTGGAAGTGGATGTGGTGTACCAGGGGGAACTGCGTTGCAAGGCGACGCATGGCCCGTCACAGGATCAGTTGACCACCGACGCGCCGGTCGACAACCACGGCAAGGGGGAGAGTTTCTCTCCCACCGACCTCGTGGCGACCGCGCTGGGGGCCTGCTCCCTGACAATCATGGGGATCGTGGCCGAACGCAATCAGCTCGACATCGCGGGGACGAAAGCCCACGTGGTGAAAGAGATGGTCCAGCAGCCGGTGCGGCGCATTGGCGGGCTCAAGGTGGTCATCACCATTCCCGCCGAGAAGGCCCGGAAGCTGACCGCCGACGACCGCCAGAAGCTGGAACAGGCGGCCCTGCACTGCCCCGTGCACAAGAGCCTGCACCCCGACATCCACGCCCCGATCGAATTTGTGTTTGAGAGTTGAACGAGGTTTTCCGCTGGGGGGGGCTGAAGAGGTGCTTGTGATGAATGGATCGAAGTGGTGGCTGCGGGTGGGGCTCCCGTTGGCAGGAGTGGTACTGCTTTGGTTGGGGGCCCGCTCGTGGGTCGACGCCCAGGACAAACCCGCGTCCGATTCCAAACCCTCCCTCGCTGCCGAACCGGCCCGCGCCGTCGCCGTCGGAGGCATGCACCCCTGGGGGGACAAGTTGATCTCGGTCTCCCAGCGCGGCCTGAATTCCACCACGTTTCATCTGGAAAACGTCTCGATCACGACTGTGGCCGACCGGCGGTTCCTGGTCGGGACCGCCGTGGATGACGGAGGCTGGAGCCGCAAGCTGCAGGTCCAACTCGCCTGGGACGAAGTGGCCGCCGTCGTCGTCTATGACAGCCTGGAAGAATTCAACGAACGGATTCGCGAACAGCAACAGCAGGGAGTCGAGGGAATCGAAATGCTGATTCCCGGCTTCGGGCAGTAGCGGGCCTGCACCTCGCCGCGCCGTCCAAAAACTCCGGCGTCGGGACCAGATTCCGGCCCAAAAAGTGCACATCCGCCCATCACCTGGAGCTTTTCAGCCAAAAAATGGGAGTGACGGACCTTGGACGGGCCCCCGAAGGTTGATATACTGCGGAATTCCCGCATTGGGCGGGCATTTGTGTTTCCAGGCTTTTGAGGGTGCCACCCGGAGCTTTTTGTGGTCAAGTTGCGTCTGCGTGAGCGGGAAACGGTTCAGGAAGCGGTGCGTCGGTTTCGCAAGCTGGTGGAACACAGCGGCATCAAGAAGGAAATGCGCCGCCGTGAATTCTACGAAAAGCCCAGTGAACGTCGTCGCCGCGCCCGTCGTCGCGCCGAACGGAAGGCCAAGATGTCCCGGATGCCGATCGTCTGAAAAGACTGGGGGAATTCCCGGCGGAACGGAGGCCTGCTGACAGGTCTTCTCTTCGGAATTCCCGGCACCCGGCAATCACCTCCGGTTCAAGTCGGCTGGGGATGCCTCTGGGCTTTGCTGCCTTGGGTATTCCCCAAGCAGTCGGCGGATGGTGACCGGGGTTGCGGCCAGAGGGTGTGTGAATTCACAGGCGACGGGTTTTCCCGGTCGCCTGTTGTCATTGATGGTGGCTGGTGGGTCGACGGGCCTGCCGGGCTTGTTTTCCCTCCCCCGAGGCTGTGGCCGACCGCACAGTCGGAAATCGCCCGGGTCTGTCCCTTGCCCACGGAGTGTGCCCGATGACTTCACCAATCGACTCCCGCGCCTCCCACCTCTCTGTCGCGGCCCGCTTTCCCGGATGGACGCGCCGGATGGCCTTGGGGCTGCTGGTCTTGGCCACCACGGCCGGGGCCTACCAGGCGGTTCCCGATCCGGTCAATCCCGACCCTCGCGGCAAGCGCCCCATCGACGCGGTCGAATCGGTCTTTCTTGAAGATCTCACCTGGATGGAAGTCCGCGACGCGATGGCGGCCGGCAAGAAGACCATCATCGTGGCGACCGGCGGAGTCGAACAAAATGGCCCCTACCTCGCCACCGGCAAGCACAATGTCATTCTGCGGGGAACGACCGAAGCGATTGCCCGCAAACTGGGCAACGCCCTGGTCGCCCCGATTATCGCGTTCGTCCCCGAGGGAGATTTCGATCCCCCCTCGCTGCACATGAAGTACCCGGGCACCATCGGCCTGTCCGAAGAGACCTACCGCGCCCTGCTGCGGGACATTTGCCGCAGTTTCCAGGTCACCGGGTTTGAGACCATCGTGCTCATCGGCGACAGCGGCGGGAACCAGGACGGGATGAAAGCGGTGGCCGATGAATTGACCGCCCACTGGGGTACAAAGGGACCGCGCGTGCTCTACATTCCCGAATACTGGGACTACCCCGGCCTCGAAAAGTGGCTGGCCGACCAGGGAATCGTGCAGACCCCCGAAGGACTCCACGACGACTTCGCCATCACCTCGCAAATGCTGGCGGTCGATCCGCAAACGGTGCGGGCGGTGGAGCGTCAGAAGGCGGGATTGTTCAAGATCAACGGTGTCGATCTCGCACCGGTCGCCAAGACGGCCGAATGGGGCCGGCGAATTATTCAGCGCCGCGCCACCCAGACGGTCGACGCGATCCACAAGGCCCTGGCCAAGTAATCTGCCGTGCTGCAACTGCTCGTCTCGCAAGTCGTCCGGCAGTTCGATGCCGACCCGGTGTTGAACGGCGTCTCGTTCGAAGTCCGGGCGGGAGACAAGGTGGGGCTGGTCGGTCCCAACGGAGCGGGAAAGACCACCCTGTTCCGGATCCTCGCGGGGTTCGACGAGGCCGACTCGGGCTCGGTGCAAAAGCCGGGCGATCTGCGGGTCGGCATTCTCGAGCAGACCACCGCCTTCGATCCCGAGAGCACGCTGCTGAACGAGGCCCGGGCCGGGCTGGCCCCGCTGTACGCCCTGCAGCGCGAGGCGGAAGAGGTGGCGCACCGCATAGCGGCCACCACCGAACCGGCCCTGCACGACAAATTGCAGAAGCGGTACGACGAGCTGCAACTGCACCTCAGCCGGCAGCAGGCGTACAACCTCGAACACCGAGTCGACGAGGTGCTGCAGGGACTGGGGTTCTCTCCCGATGAGTACCAGCGCCCCATCTCGACCTTCAGCGGGGGGCAGCAGAACCGCGTGCTGCTGGCCCGGCTGCTGCTGGCCGACCCCGACCTGCTGCTGCTCGACGAACCTACCAACCACCTCGACGTTGGGGCGACTGAGTGGCTGGAACGTTACCTCGCCGCCAGCACCGCCTCACTCGTCCTGATCAGCCACGACCGCTGGTTCCTCGACCGGGTCACCACCCGTACGCTCGAGCTGTATCGCGGCAGGGTAACCGACTACCCCGGCAACTTCTCGAAATACTGGCAGCTCAAGGCCGAACGGGCCGAGGTGCAGCAGAAGGCGTACGAGAAGCAGCAGGAGTACATCGAGAAGACCGAAGAATTCATCCGCAAGAACTTCTACGGGCAAAAGAGCGCCCAGGCGCACGACCGCGAGAAGAAACTCGAACGCATCGAGAAGATCGATCGCCCCCAGGCCATTGTCGGTCCCAGCATGAGCTTTCCCGCCGCCAAACGGACCGGCGACTGGGTGCTGGATGTCACGCATTTGTCGAAGGGCTTTGACCAGCCGCTGTTTGAAGATCTGAACCTGCGGCTGCTGCGGGGGCACCGCCTGGGAATCCTGGGCCCCAATGGCTGCGGCAAGTCGACCCTGCTGAAGACCCTGCTCGCCGAATTGCCCCCCGACGAAGGACAGGTGCGGCTGGGGACCAATGTCGAGATCGCCTATTTCGACCAGCAGCTCGCCAGCGTCGATCCGGAACTGACGGTGATCGAGGCGGTTCGCCCCGCGAACAATCCCCTGATGACTCCCGGTCAGATCCGTGACCTCGTCGCGAAGTTTGGCCTGAAGGGAGAGATCGTGCAGCAGCAGGTCGGCAGCCTGAGTGGGGGGGAGCGCAGCAAGGCGGCCCTCGCCCGGCTGGCGGCCGTGCAGGCGAACGTGCTGGTCCTCGACGAACCGACGAACCACCTCGACCTGTGGGCGTTGGCATCGCTCGAAGAGGCGCTGCGGGAATTCGACGGCACCGTGCTCTTCGTCAGCCACGACCGTTACTTCCTCGACCGGGTGGCGACCGAGATCCTGGTGTTCGAGCCGGGGCGTTGGCGGCTGTACGACGGCAACTACACCCAATACGTCGATTCGATGCGGCGGGCCGCCGAGGAACTGAAAGCGGCGACCGCCCGCGAGACGGCGAAAGCAAAAGACAAACCGTCCGAGGTGAAGGGGTCACCGGGGACGGAACGGGTCAAGCGCAAGCGGAAATTCCCCTATCGCAAAGTCGTCGACCTCGAAGCCGACATCGCCACACTCGAAGCCCGCGTCGCCACACTGCAGGAACTGCTCGGCAATCCCGACACCTACCGCGACGGCCAGAAAGCCCGCGATGTGAAGGACGAATTCGAAGCAGGTCAGCAGCGTCTGGCCGAACTGTACGAGCACTGGGAAGAAGCGTCGGAATTGAACTGAGCCCGGTTGGAGCATTCGCTCAACCGGATCTCTCGACCGTCGCCGGAGCCCTGTGGAATTTGTGTAGGCAGTGTCTTCCAGCCCCGGCCATCCGGCGTGCCGGCAACATCCACGCATGAAACTGTTTTCATCAATTCACCCCAAACAACCAGCGCCGATTTCTCCCCCGTCGCCACTGTTTTCAGCGTAGTATTAGATGGAGGGAGCGAGAGAAGACCAGTCAGGGACGACGGGCTGGGCCAGCCACCCAGCGTCAGCTCAGTTTTTGGACCGGAGGGTTCGGATGAGCAAGGCTGAGAAGCAGTGGAAGGGGGCCTTGAGGACAGGGGCGGATTTCGCCAGTCCGTGCCGGGGTCACTGAGGACGCGGGGCAGCGTCCCGGACCGCCGGATCCTGCCATCGGGGAATTTCGATTCGCCAGCCTCAAGGCCCGTGGGGTCAGCAGGGTCTCAACAGCATTTCCCGATGTGCCGTCGCCGATGGTGCATACGGGATTTTTTTATTGTTCCCGGTGGTTCTGCCCACTCCATAAACCATCGGATGGGTTTGCGGAACGCCCCGGAGGCCAGTCTCGCCCCCCGCGCGCCAGCCGTCTGTGGGAAGTCGATTGCCTGTCGGGTGGCGTCCTCGTCCCCTGCGTCAGTCCCGGCGACCGGGGAATGTCAACGGCCCTGGTGGCGGCAGCAACGGGGAGTGGTGGTCCGACCGAGGGAAATCCCTTTCCCACAGAGGCGAGTGTCGTCCCGCGGTCTACAATGTTGCCGTGCAGTTTTTCAGGAGTCCGGGCGGTTTGTCGCGTGCATGAATCGTCCCGGCTGGCGGTGGTTGTTTCTGAAAGTGTGTGGTCCGTGGCTGAACCGTACGACGCTCTGCTGATTGTTGGTTTTGGCGGCCCCGAAGGCATGGCCGACGTCATGCCGTTTCTCGAGAACGTACTCCGCGGCCGCAATGTGCCCCGTGAGCGGATGCTCGAAGTGGCCGCCCATTACGAGCACTTCGACGGTGTCAGCCCCATCAACAATCAGGTCCGCGAGCTGATTGCCGCCCTGCAGCACGAACTCGACCAGCACGGTCCCCACATTCCCATCTACTGGGGGAACCGCAACTGGCACCCGATGCTGACCGAAACCCTCAAGCAGATGGCCGAGCGCGGAGTGCGCCGTGCACTCGCCTACGTCATCTCGGGGTATTCGTGCTACTCCGGCTGTCGGCAATACCGGGAAGACATCCAGAAGGCCCAGCAGGCTGTGGGGGAAGGGGCCCCCCAGGTCGACAAGATCCGGGTGTTCTACAACCATCCCCGGTTCATCACGGCGAATGCCGATCGGCTGCGCGGCACCCTCGAAACCGTCCCGGCCGAGTTGCGGAACACGCTCCCGGTGGTCTTCACCGCCCACAGCATTCCCAACTCGATGGCCGGCGGTTGCGACTACGAAAAACAGCTCACCGAAGCATGTCGGCTGACCGCTGAGGCAGTCGGCATTTCCCGCGACCGTTGGAAGCTGGTCTACCAGAGTCGCAGTGGCCGCCCGGAAGATCCCTGGCTCGATCCCGATATTCTTGATTACATCCGCACCCTGTCGGGACAGGGGGCTCCCGGACTGGTCATTCTGCCGATCGGGTTCCTGTCGGACCACATGGAGGTGATGTACGACCTCGACTACGAGGCCCAGCACCTGTGCGATGAACTGGGCATGCGGTTGTTCCGGGCCCCCACCGTGGGTGTGCATCCCGAGTTCATCACCATGATCCGCGAGCTGATCGTGGAGCGGATGAACGGGACCGGTCCGCGGTGCGCCATCGGTCTCTATCCCGCCAATCACGATGTCTGCCCGGTCGATTGCTGCCCGGCTCCCCAGCGCCCCGCCGGGCGGCCCGGGGCTCCCGCCGGGGCAGGTGGTCCCCCCGCGGCCGGAGGTCCGCCGGCCGGTCGCCCCGCAGGCCCTCCCGGAGGCCGCCCCACCGCGGGCTGAATGGTGGTGCCGACGGGGTCATCGAGTTTCTGATGCGACTCTTCATCGGCGCCGGTGGCTGAAGCTGCTGCCGCACACCAGCCCCCAGTCTGCCAGTTCTCTCCCGTGCGTCTCCTGACCAGATCTTTCTTGCTCATCCAGCGGGTCTGATACGTTTCTGGGGAATGTCAACTTCGGTTGACTTTTAGGGGTACCACGTGGGAAAACCTTGTTCTGGGCCAGGGAGTGGCCCCCGTCTTTGAACCCCTGTCCACACAGGCTTGGTTCCCAGCGGTCGATTGGCCCGGATTACCGGGGCTGATCGGCCGTTTTGCTTTGTTCCCCTTACGGATTGCGTTGCGTCATGGCTCCTCGTGTGCTGATCACCGACAACCTCTCACCCGCCGGCCTCGACCTGTTGCGCAAGGCCGGTTTGGAGATCGATCTCCGCTCGGGATTGACTCCTCCCCAGGTGCGTGAGGCGCTGCAGACCGCCGATGGCATCATCATTCGCTCGGGGACCACGCTGACCCCCGAGATCCTGCAGGGGCAGCCCCGGCTCAAGGCGATCGTCCGGGCCGGCGTGGGGGTCGACAACATCGACATCCCCTCGGCCACCCGGGAAGGGATCGTGGTGATGAACACCCCGGCGGGGAACACCACCAGCACTGCCGAGCACACCATCGCGATGCTGATGGCCCTCTCACGGAACATCGGCCCGGCCGCAGCCAGCATGAAGGCGGGGAAGTGGGATCGCAAATCGTTCACCGGCACCCAGCTTTCGGGCAAGACTCTCGCGGTCGTCGGCCTGGGGCGCATCGGCATGGCGGTTGCCCGGCGGGCCATTGGCCTCGAAATGAAGGTCATCGGCTACGATCCGTTCCTCTCGACGCAGAAGGGGGCCGAACAGGGGATCGAGGTGGTCCGCAACATCGACGACCTCATCGATCGCTGCGACTTCCTGACCGTCCACACTCCGCTGACCGATGAGACGCGTGGGGTCATCAACGCGGCCCGCATCGCGCGGATGAAAAAGGGGGTGCGAATCGTCAACTGCGCCCGCGGGGGCATTGTCGACGAAGCCGCCCTGGCCGACGCGATCGAAAGCGGCCATGTGGCCGGTGCCGCGATGGATGTGTTCGTGAAGGAACCCCCCGACGACCAGCGGTTGATCAAGCTGCCCAACGTGCTGGCCACGCCGCACCTGGGGGCCTCAACCGACGAGGCCCAGGAACTGGTGGCGATCGAGGCGGCTGAGATTCTGGGAGGGTTCCTGCTGCGGGGCGAAGTGCGGCATGCCGTCAACATGATGCCCCTCACCGCCGCCGAGATGAACGATGTGCGGGTCTACCTCGACCTGTCGCGGCGGCTGGGGCTGATGTTGGCGCAGCTCAACCGCGGTCAACAGGTCAAGGCCGCCCAGCTTGTGTTCCGGGGAGATGCCGCATCGAAGAATACGCGAATCATCACCTCGGCATTCGCCGCAGGACTGTTGGAACAGGCGCTCGACGACTATGTGAACATCGTCAATGCCGAACTGCTCGCGAAGGAACGGGGTATCCGCATCACCGAGCAGGTCTCGACTGAACAGGGAGACTTCGCCACGCTGATCCGCGCGACGGTGGAAACCGAGACAGGCAAGCTGGAGGCGGCGGGCACGATCTTCGGCCGGCAGTTCCAACGGTTGGTCCGGTTCGATGAGTTCGCGCTCGACGCCCACCTCGATGGTGTGCTGCTGATCTATCACCATCGCGACGTTCCCGGGCAGATTGGGTTCCTGGGGACCACCTTGGGAAAACACGGTGTGAACATCGCCCACATGGCATTGGGACGCGTGGCCCCGGGCGGCAGTGCGGTGGGGGTCTTCAATCTCGACAGCCTCCCCCCCGAGGCGGCACTGGCCGAGATCCGCAACAATCCCGTCTGCACCGGAGTCGAAGTGGTGCAGCTTCCCGAGCCGGGAGCGGCGCTCCCCTGGCTGGTGAGCCCGTCGTGAACAGTGGCCAAGGACCGGGGACCGCACGGGATGATCAGTCGCCACGCGGTCCCCAGTCAGCCTCCAGCGATTTTCTGCCCACCGCTTCGTTGCGCACGCTCGAACTGCGGGCTCGCGCGCTGGCAGCCACCCGTCGGTTTCTCGACGCTCGGGGCTATTTCGAGGTCGACGTTCCCCTGGTTTCGGCCGACCGGGTGATTGACCCGCATCTCGCCCCCTTCGCCATCGTGCCGGGGGACCAGATCCACCCGGCCGATCACAGCGGACCGGGCCAGAACCGCGCGGCCCCCACGCATCATCTGCAGACCTCGGTGGAATTCGGGATGAAGCGGCTGCTGGCGGCGGGAGCGCGGGCGATTTATCAGTTGAGTCATGTGTTCCGGGCAGAAGAACGCGGTCCCCGGCACAATCCCGAGTTCACCATGCTGGAATGGTACCGGGTCGGGGACACACACATTGAACAGATGGCCGAGACCGAAGCGTTGGTGGCCGAGCTGTTCTCTCTCGTGGGCCAACCACTTCCGGTCCCGTTTGGCAGGCTGACGTACCAACAGGCCTTCGATCGCAGCCTGGGGATTGATCCGCTGCGGGCCACCGTGGCCGACCTCGCCCGGGTGGCGGCGGAACAGGGTGTGGCGGTCCCTGAATCGCTCGACCCGCACGACCGGGATGGCTGGCTGAACCTGCTGTTGGCGTTCTGTGTGGAGCAGACACTGGGGGTCGAACGCCCCGAGTTTGTCTGTGACTATCCGGCCAGCCAGGCGGCGCTCGCCCGGCTCCGTCCCGGGGAACCCCCGGTGGCCGAACGATTCGAGCTTTATCTGCGGGGTGTGGAGCTGTGCAACGGCTACCATGAGCTGACATCCGCCGACGAGCTGCGAGCGCGAATCGAGGCCGAGTCGGACCGGCGGGCCCGCGAGGGCCTCCCTCCCCTGCCCGTCCACAACCGGCTGCTCGATTCGATGGCCTCCGGGCTGCCCCCCTGCGCGGGCACCGCCCTCGGATTTGACCGGGTCTTGATGCTGGCGGTGGGCGCCGCCAGCCTCGACGAGGTCATTCCCTTCCCGTGGGACCGCGCCTGAAGAAAACCCGTCGCCAATTCCGCGGCCGGCGGGATCAACGGCGAATCGTGCGCCCCCCTCCATGCAGTCAGCAGGTTACGGACGGGTACTGAACCCCAGTCTGGTGGGATCGGGAAGTTCCCGGCGCAGACCGGCCGACTCCGCCAGCAGACCGGCGAGCTGTTCGCGCTGCGACTGCGTTTCGTGGCACGCCTGTTCCAGCCGGGGAAATAACCCCCGGGCGAGCTTCCGCTGCGCCAGGGTCCGGGCCAACTCGGTGACCCGCTCGACCAATCCCCCTCGCAGCCGGGAGGTAAACAGCATCACCAGCACGGTCGAGATAATCACCACGAAGACCAGACCGTGGATGTAGAAGTCGGACGAGATGAGGTCTTTACCCAACAAGGGATGGGCAATGAAGAAGTTGTAAGCGGGCCAGCCCACGACATAGGCCAACAGCAATCCGAGGACCACTTCGTACGCCAGACGGGGCCAGAGTCCGGAGTGCCGGTCGGCAAGCTGGTCGATGACCGTGTCGATCCCGGCGGCGGCGTTCCCCAGGAATTGCCCTTCGACCGCCTGCGCCTGGCTGCGCAACTGGCCCAGGTCCGACGTCTGCACCAAGGCAGGATCGAGCCCGGCATCGCGCACAAACCCGGTCATCACCAACTGGTTCTCACGCAGCAGATTGTCATCGAGCCCCAGTTCGGCCACCTGTTCGATGCGGGCCTCGGTCTGTTGTTCCTCGCGCTTCGCGTGCAGCCAACGGGCCCCCTGCACGGCTCCCAGCAGGGCGAGCTGCACCGAACTGCGAACACGCAGAAAACTGGCCGAGGCCAGCAGCGTCCCCAGGCTGTTGTAGACCCGCAGCACGGCTGAAAAGGGGGTCAGGGTCCAGCGGGTCGTCACCTCCTGCACCAACCGGCGTTCCCACAACTGCTGGGCCGAGAGCAGCTCATCCTGCAGACGCCGGGACATCAGATCAATCTGCCGCTGCGCCTGTCCCGACAGGGTCTGTTCGAGCTGGGTCATCTGAGGGGCCCCTTCCTCGACATAGCCCTGGCAGCGTTCGAGCGTCGAGAGGGTCAGGTCGAGCAGATTGGCGCGGCGGATCTGGCTGCGGCGGCCGGCGGCCAGCTCGGCCATCAGCAGATCCCGCAGCCGGGCGAATTCTCCGGAAAGGGGCTGACCCTGCTGCTGTTCCTGCAGCGCCCGCACCGAGTCGACGAAGAAGATCTCGGGCACCTCATAGTGCGAAGCGAGCTGGCGTTTCCAGTCTTCGCGCAGGTCGGTGTCGAGGTCGGCATTGGTCTGTACGAAGACCAGCCGGCAGCCGGTGGCCGCCTGCACCAACTCATTGGTCACCCGGGCCGAACGGTATTTTTGCTGGGTCGAAACATACAGCAACACATCGCACCACGGAAGCAGACCATGCAGCAGTGCGAGGTTGCTGCCGGCGGTCTCGGCCTCGTTGGTATCGGGATCCGGGCAGTCGAGCACAACCAGATCACGCAGCACCGCCGAGGGAACCTGGCGAATCTCAAACGAATCGAGCGGCAAGCCCAACAGCCGCAGATCGGTCTCGGGATGGACAATCAGCACCGGCCGGGTGGTGGTGGGACGCTGCCGCCCGCTGGCGGTGCATTCCTGGCCGACCAGGGCGTTCACCAGAGCGCTCTTGCCCGTCCCGGTCCCGCCGAACGTGGCGACCACCAGCGGAGCCTGCAGCCGCGATCGCAGGGTCTCAACCCGCGCCAGCATGCGGGCCACCAGATTCTGCCCCCGGGCCAGCGGCTCCCAGGCCGCCCGCCCCCCGGCAAATGCGTGCAATCGACGCAGCAGGGCGTCGATGCGGGCCAGGGATTCGAGCTGATTGAGTTCGGAGGAGACTGTGGGTGACATGAACCTGGGGTCCCGACAACACGGACCCATGAACGACTGGCCGGGAATCGGCGGACCACGGGCGGCGACAGCACATCGTCCCCGTTGATCCAACTATCCCCTGCCGCAGG
>JBKDUK010000077.1:0-3565 GCA_046339535.1 Planctomycetaceae bacterium
ACCGGCAGATGACGTACAGCGGTTGGGTTGACCCGTTGTGTTGGGCCTTGACCTGACCTGGCTCGAGCTGATCGAGCGGAAGGTTGCGGGCCAACCCGACGTGCACTTCGCGGAATTCGACCGGTGTCCGCACATCGATCAGTTCGACCGCGGCACCCGAGCGAACGAGGTCACTGAGCTGACGGGGGGAAATCGAGGCAACGCTCATGGTCATCTCCAGGGGGTTGGTCGCCAGATCCGAGACATCGATATGTCGGGAGGTGGCGATCTGTTGTGTCAAAAAAAAGGGAAGGGATCAGGAAGCCTTCGGAGCATCGAACCGGGATTCAATGCAGTGCATGATGTTTTTGAGGTGCGGTTCGGTGACGCGGTAGAAGACCTTGCGGCCTTGTTTTTCGCTGTTCAGGAACCCACACCGCTGCATGAGCCGGAGGTGCTCCGAGGCCATCGCCTGGGGCAATTCGCACGCCTGTGCCAGTTCCCCCACGGTAAATTCCCCCGCCAGCAGCATCTGGATCATCCGCAGCCGGTGCGGATGCGCCAGCACCCGCAGGCACTCCGCCGCCTGACCCAACGCGGCCAGATCGGTCAGTTTCGGCAGGGGAGTGGTGGTGTGCGCGTCGCTCATCACATCAATATATCGGAAACTCGCGACATGTCAATGAGTCTTGGGGGGGGATTTCTTGGAGACCGGGGGACAGCCGGACCAAACCGCCAGCCCGAACGGCCAACAGTTTTCCCGTGGTTGCTCCCAAGCAGGGGGGATCAACAGTCCCACCCAGGTGAGCAGTCCCCCCCCTGGCGTACGGTGCCTCCACCGTCCACCCACGCGGCCCCAGGCGCCGCTTGCGCGCTGCGGCTCCCGCTTTCGTCCACGAACAACGCAGGCGCGGGAACTGCCTCTCCTGCTCTCGTGATCAGGGTTGTCCTCGCGCGGCCTGGCTCCTTCTCCTCTGAGGTACCCTGCCAAGGATCGTGCAAACCGGACCCGTCTGAGGGGGCGAAAGCTCATGCCAAACATCCCGCCCTGGAAGACTTCTTCGCACTGCCTGTCTGGAAGCTGTCGCGGCGGCCGTATGGGCAGCGCAAAAGGTGCTGAAGTTGGACGATGACACTTGGATTCGACAGGCCCACCGGCCCGAGCGTAGACACCAGCCCGCTCACAACCTGTCGATCGCAGTGTTTGATCTCGCCCTCCGTCCGAAATCGTGAACGAGTCCTCGCGCGAGGCGCTGTTCAACGGACCGGCCCAACGGGCCAGATCTTCCCCCAGCCCGGCCCAGCGGGCCGGGATGCGCCCCGACCACGTCGTTTGTCGGCCCAACGGGCCAACAATTCTCCTCGACGCCCGCGCGATTCGTGGAACGGTCGGCCCGTTGGGCCGGACGGAATGCGGTTGGGATGGCCCACCACCAGGGCCTGCGACCCTGGCTGGGTGAACGGCTGGCCCGTTGGGCCGGACGACAGCCCGTTCGGCCCGGAAAATCTCGAACCGCACCAACCCCGGGCCGTCCAACCCAACGGACATCGTGCCTCCCCGCGACAACGATTTGCCTTTCCTGGGTGGGCTGGAACAAAAGGGGACAGGTACATATTTGCATAATCACGTTGCCGATCATTGACAGTCCCGCGATTCAGGTTTACGCAGTCCAGGAAATACTCGGGGCTGGAAAACGGACACGGATATTCATTGACAGAACGTTTATCAATGGGCAGGGCGTGTCGAGTTCATCATCGGCTCTCTGTGCGGAGGCCGCGCATTTGTGTCGCGACACCGGATCGCGAATCAACAGGCGTGCTCGCTCGGCAGAATTGCCTGGAAAGATCCGAGACGGCAGAATACTGGAACCGTTTGCGGAGAAAGCCAATGTTACTCCAGCCGGATGACAGTCAATTTCCTGTCACGCCACGACAAGGTCACACATGCCAGACTACCAATGGTTTGCAGTTCCCGAAGATATGGGCCCTTTGATTACGTCGGCTCTTTCTCATCCCAAACGGCCAGAGGGACTCTGTATCATTGAGCGCATGTCGCCGAATCCGCACGGATTTGTTCCTCACTACGAATATGACGATCAAATCCGGGCCAAAGTCTACCCCAGTGTGTTGTTCACGATCGACCAAAACCTGACTGGTTTGTTTATTGAGAAAGGTCCTGAGTTTCTCGACCGGGAAACAATCTATTCGGTCAATCTGAATCAAACCGTTACGGTGGTGCAGGTTGGTATTCCCAGAATCTTTAGCGCGGAAGGCCACCTTCTGCTGAATCCCAGCCAAATGTTCTACTTCCCCACCAAGTGGTGTCGGCTGGAGGAGCGACGTGTCAAAGCACCACCTGAAACTGCGGCCATCTTCCGATTTTTGAGGTCGCGAATCAAAGACGTTGCGAAGCCCGGTCCACTCGGCAAACTGATGACACCTGCTGCGCGCGAAAAGATCACACACTGTGGTGTGCTCTTCGCAAAGGACCACCTGTGGTACGACGCCTCGGGTGCGATTCGGGGCAGTTGCTACGGCAAGAGTGGTTTTGCTGAGATTTGATTGTTGAGAACCTGAAAAAGGAGTCTGGTAATTCTTCGCGGTGAGACGTGCGCGGATTGGGGAAAAGTCCATGGTGACCGGTACCACATGTTGCGGTTTCGCTGCCTGCTCGTCGACCTTCCGCAATTCATCTTCGTACTGTCTATGAGGATCGCGTCGAAGGATGGGCCATTTTGTCCAAGGTCCGATGAGGGCTGGGAGCGACTGGGTATGACGTGGGCCGACTGCGAATTGTTCGAGACTAGCTGTCGCAGAAAAATAGTTAAGACGAGGGCCCCCGATTGTCTTTGATGTCGGCCAAAATCGCATAACCCATTTCGCTACTGCAACTTGCGACATTTCCAAGAAACTGTACAAAATACTGACATTTGGCATTGCCATGTACACTCATGGCATCCATATACTATCCCGAGTACTGTCCGTCTGTGCCTTTTGAGGGAGAATTGCGATCATGTCTGATCACCCGTCGTCCGAAACTGCTGTCCCCGCTCCGGGATCCGAGGCCGAACCCCGTTCGCAAGGGGAGACCGGGGCGGCTGAACCCAAACAGACCCCGCCCCCCGGATGTTGGCTGATCCCCGAGAAACTTCCCTATTACCCCGATCGGAAGTTCGGAAACCACCTCAACCAGTTTGCCCCCCTCCATCATGAAAACAACGGCTGGCTCTGGCCCGACCAGGTCCGGGCGGGCGATGGGGAGGTGGGGGTGGGGGTGGCCGGGGCGGGCAAATCGACCCTCATGGCCGACTGGATCGCCCGGGTCACCTCCGGCACTCCCTTCCCCGGTTGCGGCCCCGATCAGGCCCCGCCGGCGGGGGATGTGGTGGTCTTCAACGGCCGGGACGACTTCGCCCGCAAGGTCATCCCCGACATCGCGGCTGCCGGGGGGGATGTCGACCGGGTCTATCGCGCCAGCGAGATGCTGTTCGAGTTGACCGACGACATCGGCCTGCCGCTGGCCCGCCAGTTCTGGGGCAACAAGGGAGTTCCCCAAGTCCATCTCGCCAGCAACAAGATCCTGGAG
>JBKDUK010000078.1:0-16805 GCA_046339535.1 Planctomycetaceae bacterium
TTTTTGGTCCATGGTAGATCGCAACCTCATTCGTGAATTCTCGATCGACGACGATGAATTGAACTCGATGTTCTCGGCGGTCATGGAAGCCGAGGGTTTCGAAGGGTTCGAGTCGATGATTGTCGACTCCCCGTTTTTCGAAACCGGCAAGATTCTCTCGGGCGTGGTGCTGCGCCGTGAGGGAGACGATGTTCTGCTCGACGTGGGTTGCAAGAGCGAGGGGATTGTTCCCGCGAATGAGTGGGACGAAGGAGAACCGCCTCCGGAGCCCGGCCAGAAGGTCGAAGTGCTGCTTGAGGAGTTCGACGACCAGAACGGCGTGATCAAGCTGTCTCGCCGGAAGGCGAAGCGGATCCGCGACTGGGAACAGATCATCTCCACCCGCAAGGAAGGGGACGTGGTCTCGGGTACGGTCATGCGGAAGATCAAGGGGGGCCTGCTGGTCGACATCGGCGTGCATGTGTTCCTGCCCGCCAGCCAGGTCGACATCCGCCGTCCCGCCGACATTGGCGATTACATTGGCCGGTCGGTCGACTGCGTGATCCTGAAGATCGACGAAGCCCGCCGCAACATCGTCGTTTCGCGCCGCAAGCTGATCGAAGACCAGCGTTCGAAGCTCAAGCAGAAGCTGCTGCAGGAGCTGAAGGTCGGCGAGATCCGCAAGGGTGTGGTCAAGAACATCGCCGACTTCGGCGCGTTCGTCGACCTCGGCGGCATCGATGGGCTGCTGCACATCACCGACATGAGCTACGGCCGCATCAGCCATCCGAACGAGATGGTCAAGATCGACGACGAGCTCGAGGTGATGGTTCTGAACATCGACCACGAGAAGGAAAAGATCGCCCTGGGGCTCAAGCAGAAGCAGCCCAGCCCCTGGGACATGGTCGAGCAGAAGTTCCCCGTCGGCACCAAGGCGAAGGGCGAAGTGGTCAACATCATGACCTACGGCGCCTTCGTTCGCCTCGAGCCGGGTATCGAAGGGCTGGTCCACATCAGCGAGATGTCGTGGACCCGGCGGGTCAATCACCCCAGCGAACTGGTCCAGATTGGCGATCCGGTCGAAGTGGTGGTGCTGGCCATCAACAAAGAGAAGCAGGAGATTTCGCTGGGGATGAAGCAGACCCTGCCGAATCCCTGGGACACCGTCACGTCGAAGTACCCCGTGGGGGCGATTGTCGACGGCACGGTCCGCAATCTCACCAACTACGGTGCCTTCATCGAGATCGAAGAGGGGATCGACGGGCTGCTGCACGTCTCCGACATGTCGTGGACCCGCAAGGTCTCGCATGCCAGCGAAGTGCTGCAGAAGGGAGACAAGGTGCAGTGCCAGGTGCTGTCGGTCGACCAGAACCGCAAGCGCATCGCCTTGGGCATGAAGCAGCTGCAGCAGGATCCTTGGGAAACCGACATTCCCGGTCGCTACCAGCCCGGCTCGATTGTCACCGGCACCGTCACCAAGATCACCAATTTCGGGGTCTTTGTGCAGCTGGAAGACAACCTCGAAGGTCTGTTGCATGTCTCGGAACTGGCCGAGCACAAGGTCGACAACCCCGAGGCCGAAGTGAAGGTCGGCCAGCCGATCGAGGTTCGCGTGCTGCGGGTTGACACGGCCGACCGCAAGATCGGCCTCAGCCGCAAGCTGACGGGCCCCATCGAGGAACTGGTTCCCGCCGAAGGCTCTGCCGGCGGCTCGGGCGGAGCGGCGGCCCCCGCCACCCGCGAGGAACTCAAGGGTGGTACCAGCGGTCAGTCCGGCCCGCTGTTCAGCCTCGACAAGAAGTAAGCCGACGCCACCACGGTTCCCCCCGGGGATCACCCGGCGGGAATCGTCGGTACAGCCGTCAGAGGTTCGCACAACGGCCCTGTCACTTCCCGTGGCAGGGCCGTTTTTTTGCGCCTGTTCAACCGGGCTTGCGGTGAGTCGGTCTCGGAATCCGATTTTCAACGGGAGTGGAAGGCCGCAATGGTCGATTTGACGAACGGACAGGTTGCGCCCGGAGATGGCGCGGCTGGTTAATTGGCAGCACCTCCCTTCCGCCCCCTCCCCCCGCATGGCCGAGTCGACTTCCAGCAGCGTCTCCACCGGCCGCTCGTCCGCGACCAATCCGCTCGAAATCTACCTGCGCGAGATCCATCGCACTCCTCTGCTCACCCGGGAACGGGAGCGGGACCTGGCGTTCCGGATCCAGCAGGGGGATGTGGCCGCCCGGGATGAGATGATCAAGGCGAACCTCCGGCTGGTGGTGAGTATCGCCCGCCACTATTCCGGTCAGGGCCTGTCGATGCTCGACCTGATCTCGGAGGGGAACCTCGGACTGGTGCGGGCAGTCGAAGGGTTCGATCCGGCCCACGAGACGCGATTCAGCACCTACGCCACCTACTGGATCAAACAATCAATCAAGCGGGGGCTGATCAATACGGGACGGACCATCCGCATTCCGACGTATATGGTCGAGCTGATGAGCCGCTGCCGCCAGGCCAGCGCCCGCCTGCAGCGGATCCTGGGCCGGGATCCAACGCTGGAGGAAATCGCGGCCGACCAGAAGCTGCGCAAACGGCAGCAGAAACTGCTGGCCCAGGCGCTCGAACTGCTGCAGGCCTCGATGCACTCCGAGCCCCTCGATGCGAATTACTCGCTCGCCGACCTGCTGGCCGACGATCGCATCCCCCTCCCCGACCAGCGGCTGGAGACCAACGACTCTCTCACCTGGGTCCTCGAGGAACTGCAATCGCTCGATCCCCGGGAAGCCCTCGTCCTGCGGATGCGCTACGGCCTCGAAGATGGCCAGGCCTACAACCTGCGCGAAATCGGCGAGGTGCTGGGCATTACCCGCGAAGCGGTCCGCCAGATCGAAGTGAAGGCGCTCGAAAAGCTGGGATCGGGGCTCAACGGAGAATAGGCCTCCCTTGGGTCTGCCCCGGCAGACGTTCGCCTCCCTCATCCCTCCCTCAGCGTTTCCCCCCCAGTTTTTCTTCTGCGGGGGGCCTCGAAGGATCGCGCCCCTGCGTCTTCTGCTGCGTGGTGGTGGTGGTGGTGGTAGTGGGCAGGCCGGGCAATCGGTGGCCCACTGCTGGCCCCCCGCCTACGCGAACAACTCACGCACGACGTGCCCTTCGACGTCCGTCAGTCGAAAATCACGGCCGGCATGGCGGTAGGTCAGCCTCTCATGATCGAGCCCCAACAGGGCCAGCATCGTGGCGTGCAGGTCGTGGATGTGCACCTTGTTCTCGGCCGCGTAATACCCATAGTCGTCGGTGCTTCCATAGCGGAAGCCCCCCTTCACCCCGCCTCCCGCCAGCCACATCGTGAAACCTTCCTGATTGTGGTCGCGGCCGTTGGCGGTCTCGGCCGTGGGGGTCCGGCCGAATTCCCCGCCCCACCAGATCAGGGTGTCTTCCAGCAGCCCGCGCTGTTTGAGGTCGTACAGCAGCCCGGCGATCGGCAGGTCGACCTCGCGGGCGTTTTTCTCGTGCCCGTTCTTCAGATCGGAATGCTGGTCCCACTGCACGAGGTGATCGTTGTGCGTCACCTGGATGAACCGGACCCCCGCCTCGGCGAACCGCCGGGCCATCAGACACATCCGCCCGAAATTCGCCGTGACGGGATCGTTCATCCCATACAGCGACTGGGTCGCCTGCGACTCTCCCGAGAGGTCCTCAATCTCAGGAATCGCCGACTGCATCCGAAACGCCAGTTCAAACGAATTGATCCGCGCTTCGAGCGCGGCCTCGGCCGCCCCCTGCTGGTGCTCGCGGTTCTGACGGGCCAGCCGCTCCAGCTGCAGCCGCTGGATCTCCCGCGGCAACCGTGAGTTGCTGATGTACCGCACCCGCGCCTTCTCCGACGGGATACTGGCGTTCCCGAGGGCCGTTCCCTGGTAGACCGCCGGCAAAAACGCCGAACTCCAGTTGTTGATCCCCCCAAACGCCAGAGTCGGACAGATGGTTACGAACCCCGGCAGATTGGCGTTCTCGCTCCCCAGTCCGTAAGTCACCCACGACCCAATGCTGGGACGGACAAAATTGTCGGTCCCGGTGTGGATCTTCATCACCGCGCCGCCATGCGCCGGATTGGTCCCGTGGATCGAGTGGATCAGGCAGAGATCATCGACCCGTTTCGCCAGATGCGGAAACAGGTCCGACACCCACAGGCCACTCTCACCGTATTGCTTGAACTCCCAGGGAGACTTCAGCAGGTTCCCCGTCGAGTTGAACTGCACACGCGGCTTGGCGAAGGGCAAGGGTTTGCCGTCGTCCCGCGTCAACAACGGTTTGGGATCGAACGTGTCGACCTGCGATGGACCGCCGCTCATGAACAGAAAGATCACCCGCCGGGCACGGGGGGCAAACAGCGGCTGTCGGGGAGCGAGGGGATCTTCGGCAGCCCGCAGGCCGGCCTCCCCGGCACACATCCCCGCCAGGGCCAGCGAGCCAAAGCCCACGGCAGTACGCTGCAACAGCTCGCGGCGGGTTGTCGGTGGACCAGACATGGCGGGAGGCGACCGGGGGCGAAGTAATGACGGCGGGAAACCCTTCTCGGCAGTCTACGTTTCCCGGCTGGAAAGGTGGTAGTCCGCAACCCGCTGGCGGTATCTTTTCAGCATGGCTCCGCACCCGCACTTTGCCTCCGAGGAATCACAACCGGTCGGCCCCCTCGTGCCCGACTGGCAGGTCCCTCCCTGGCCCGAACGGACCCCACTCGAGGGGCGCACCTGTCGACTCGAACCCCTGGTTCCCGAGGTGCATGGGGAGGAGCTGTTCGCCTCCCAGGCGGATGACCCCACCGGCCGGCATTGGACCTGGCTCCCCTACGGCCCCTTTCTCACGCGCTCGACCTATCTGCAGTGGCTGCGGGATTTTACCCAGGGAAATGATCCGCTGTTTTTCGCGATCCGCCCCACCGGTCTGGGGCGTGTGTGCGGTGTCTGCGCGTACCTGCGGATCATACCCATCGCCGGCACGATCGAGCTGGGCCACATCAATCTGGGTCCTCCGCTGCAGCAGACCGTCGCGGCGACCGAGGCGCTGTTCCTCATGATCCAGCAGGGGTTCGACCTGGGATACCGCCGGGTCGAGTGGAAGTGCGATACCCACAATGCACCGTCACGCCGGGCGGCCCAGCGGCTCGGTTTTAGCTTCGAAGGGATCTTCCGGCAGGCCCAGGTGGTGAAGGGACGCAACCGCGACACCGCCTGGTTCTCGATCATCGATGCCGAATGGCCCCCGCTGCAGTCCGCCTTCCAGGCGTGGCTGGCCCCCGACAACTTCGATGCCTCGGGTCAACAGAGGCACCGCCTCGCGGAACTGATCGCCCGGGAAAAGGGCCCCGGAACATAGCGTCCCCATAGAGTCGCACGGGGAACGGTGTCAGCCCGGTTTGCGGCCGTTCTCAAGGCCGGCGGGCGTAATTCCGCTACAGAACTCCCTGAGCCCGGTACCAGTCGATGGTCTGGCGCATCCCTTCGGCAAAGGGGACCGCGGGTCGATAGCCCAGCTCGCGCCGCGCCTTGTCGATTGAGAACCCGCGGTTCCAACCCAACAGACGCAGCTCGGCGGCCGTTTCATCGGCCTCGTCATTCGGACGCAGCCACCGGGGAAACCGGGGGGCCAGCCGGGCCCAGGCGAGCGGCAACGCCGCCCGGGGTTCGGGATACCCCGCCATTTGACAGATCGTTCCAATGAACTCCAGCTGGGTGACCACCGGATCGTCGGTGATGTGATAGATCTGTCCGGCGGCCTGGGGTTTGTCGAACGCGGCGAACAGCGCTGTCGTGAGGTTGTCGACCCCGGTGTTCGACAGCTGTTGCGTGCCCGGGCCGAGAAACCGGAACGACTGCTCGCGCAGCCGTCGCAGCAACTGCGGCAACACCCAGCGTTCCCGCGGACCATAGATCAGCCCCGGACGCAACACCGTCACCGCCACCCCCTGTCTCACCCCCCAGTCGAGGGCCACCTGCTCGGCCTCCACCAGCGACTCGAGACAGGCCCCCAGACCCCGCGCGGCGGGAGAGACCGTTTCATCAGTTCCATGATGGTCGCGCAGCGCATGGACCCCCAGCGAACTCAACAGCACAAACTGTCGCACAGTCCCTTGCCGGGCGAGTGCCTCCAGCAACCGTCGCAGTCCCGTGACGTGCAATTGGCGGTAGTCGAGTGGTCCCCCCAGCCCCAGTCGTGCCGCACAGTGCGCCACCCGGGTGACCCCGGCGATGGCTTCCGCAAGTGGATCGGACTGGGCCAGATCAGCCGTGACCACGGGAATTCCCAGGCGGCGGAGCCAGTCGGCCTCGGAGGAGAGCCGCACGAGACCCCGCACGGACAGCCCGAGGGCGTGTGCCCGCAGACAGACATGACTCCCCACGCAGCCGGTGGCTCCGGTAACCAGCAGTGGTTCAGTGGCGCTGAATGACATGTCCCGATTCTGGCGTCTCGGTTCCGGACGGTCGAGGCAACGGCCCCCCTGACGCGGAATGCCGCACACCTGTTGGAAAAAAATCCAGAATGGTTGTGGAGATGCTGCAGGCTGCAACGTTTCTGTCCGTGGCGGCGTGGCAACCCAAACCGCAAACAGGGTGGGGAAATCCCTTCACCCCGGTTGCCCCCGGCTCAGGAACGGGATCGCGGCGGCCCTCCCGGCACCCTGGAAGACACCATTTGTCCCCAGGAAATCATCTCAGAGAGGAGCGGCATCATGGCCCAGAGTCTGTGGAGCAAGCGGCGCATCGGGCGGACGTTGGCGGTGTGGGGGCTCGCGGCCCTGTGTGGCCTGGCCCAGCCCGCCCTGGCCCATCACCGGGGCGGCGGTGGGGGTGGTGGCGGCGGCGGAGGCGGAGGTGGCCGGGCGATGGCAGGAGGAGGGGGTGGTGGGCAGTGCGGAGGTGGCGGAACCACCACCGGGGGCTCCACCGGCGGCACGACCACGGGCGGAACCACCGCCGCGGTCAATTCGGGGACAGCCAATCTGGCCGCCTTTCAGGCAGCCAACGCCTACAACCCAAACGCGCTGGGACAGAGCGTGATGCAGCAGGTGCGCCTGCAGCAGGCGGCCAACCAGCAACGGGCACTCGCCCGCAAGGCCCAATCGATCCAGCAATCGCAATTTGTCGCGAGTGTCCGCGCCCAAATGGCCCGCAGTGGTGATCCCGAGGCCATGACCGCCGCTTTGGATGGAGGCAGTATCCGTCCCTGGCTGCTGCAACAACGTCGACAACAGGTCGAAGCCGTGCAGAACCGCCGCCGGGAAGCGCAGGAACTGCTCGCCCGGCACGGCGATCACTAGCCGGCCGCAACCAACCACTTCCCTCTGACTCGCAACGTGTGTCGCTCACCCGGAGGGCGTGTTGCTGGCCCCTTGGCGAGCACCACGTCCGCCGTTAGCCTGAAGTTCGTCGCGGGGGCTCCTGGCTTCCGCCAACCTTGCTCCCGCCCGGTCATCCCGATGAGCTCGCAAGTTCTCATCGACAGACGTCTGGTGGCTGGGCGTAAGACCGCTCGATGGGCATCGGCCCGCGAACTGCCGCCGCGGTTCGCAACCGATGTCCTACGGACGGAGTTGGCGGACTCCCTCCCACGCGACGGACTTCGGGTCGCGGTGTTTCCCCCGACAGGAACCGGGAACTGAAGAGGGTGTCAGACGGCGGATGTGCTCCTCTCGCGGGATCGGTGGTTGGGATGTCGCTCGCTTATGAATTCACCGCCCCCCGGCGGATCGTGTTTGGATCGGGCCGCCGGAAGGATCTGGGAACGCTGGTCGCCCCGCTGGGTCAGCGTGTCTTCCTCTTGCCGGGATCACGGGCGCTCGAACAGACCGGGGAACTGGCGGCGGCGATCGACCGGCTGCGGCAGGCCCACCTCGAGGTCGTCCCGCTGGAGACCGTGACCCGTGAACCAACCGTGGCCGACGTCGACCGGGTGGTGACCTCGATTCGCGGCCACCAACCCCGCAGCACCGACCTGCTGCTGGCCCTGGGGGGAGGTTCGGCCATCGACCTCGCCAAGGCCGCTGCCGCCGTGGTGGCCCATCCCGAAGTCGAGGGGATCTCCCGCTTTCTCGAAGGGACACCCGACAAGATCGAGCTGACCCGCGAAGTGCTGCCGATCGTGGCGGTCCCCACCACCGCGGGGACCGGGTCGGAAGCCACCCGCAATGGAGTGATCTCATCCCCCGGGCAGCGGGCCAAACGGAGCATTCGCAGCGAGCGACTGCTGCCCCGGCTGGTGCTGGTGGATCCCGAACTGACGCTGTCGCTTCCGCCGAAAATCACCGCGGCCACCGGGCTCGACGCCATCACCCAGCTCATCGAGAGCTACATCTCCCGCCGGGCGACCCCCCTGTCGCGAATGCTGGTTCTGCAGGGGCTGCCCGGCACCTGCGACGCCCTGCGCACCGCCTGCCGGGAGGGGGGCCATCTTCCCTCGCGCGAGATTCTCGCGCAGGGAGCGCTGCTCTCGGGATTGGCCCTGGCGAACTCCGGCCTGGGTCTGGCGCATGGAGTGGCCGCCGCGCTGGGAGTTCACGCCGACGTGTCGCACGGCCTGGCCTGTGCCGTGATGCTTCCCGCCGCCCTGCGATACAACCTCGACAGCAAAACCGACGACCTCGCCACCCTCTCGTGGCTGCTGCTGGGCCCCTCGGCGGAAACTCCCCGGCAGGCGGCGCAGCGACTGATCGACACGATCGAGATTCTGCTGCTGGAATTGCAGATTCCCCGTCAACTGCGCGAGCTGGGGGTCCGGCATGAACAGCTTCCCGACCTCGTGCGCGACTCCCGCGGCAACAGCCTCAGTGGCAACCCGCGCGACGTCTCGGACGCCGAGTTGCGAGACGTCCTGGAGAGCGTCTGGTAGCGGCCCACCACTTCCAGCACATTCCCGATTGCCGCTGCAACGGTGTTCGCACGAGTTCCGCCGGTACGAATTCCCTCGCACACCGGGAGATGACCGCCCGCTGGCGGCGGGAAACTCAGACCTTCACTTCACCCGCATCGCGCCGCAAGGCGTCGGCATGTGTCCGCCGGAGCGGATCAATCACCTCGCGAATAAAGCTGTCGACCTGTTCCGGGGCCCGCCCCACGTAGGCGCGGGGGTCGAGGGCCTGCGACAGGTCGATTTGCGCAAACGCCGGGTCTTTCGCCAAACGGGCCAGCAGATCGTTCTCGCGTCCAAACTGCTTCACTTCGCGTCCCGCCTCATGGCTGGCCACGCGGATCCGTTCGTGCAGTTCCTGCCGGTCCCCTCCCGCCGCCACTCCCGCCATCAACAGGCTCTCTGTGGCCATGAAGGGCAACTCGGCCTGCAGCCGCCGCCGGATCACCTCGGGATACACCACCAGCCCCTCGACGACGTTGCGATACAGAATGAGGATCGCGTCGACCCCCAAAAACGCCTGCGGCATCGCCAGCCGGCGGTTGGCGCTGTCGTCGAGCGTCCGTTCCATCCACTGCGTGGCCATGGTCTGTTCGGCATTCCCGGCGAGATTCATCACAAACCGCGCCAGGGCGCACATCCGCTCGGAGCGCATGGGGTTCCGCTTGTAGGCCATGGCCGACGAGCCAATCTGCTTCGCCTCGAAGGGCTCTTCCAGCTCTTTGTTGCTCTGCAGCAGCCGCAGGTCGGTCCCCATCTTGTGGGCCGACTGGGCGATGCCGCTGAGGACCGCCGAGACCTGGGAATCGAGCTTGCGCGAGTAGGTCTGCCCGGTGACGGCGAAGGTCTGGTCGAAACCCATCTTGCGGGCCACCAGCCGGTCGAGCTCTTCCACCCTGGCGTGATTCCCCTCGAACAGCTGCAAAAAGCTCGCCTGGGTGCCCGTGGTCCCCTTCGCTCCCCGGAAGCGCAGGGTGTCGAGCCGGTGCTGCAGTTCTTCGAGGTCCAGCACGAGGTCATAGCACCAGAGGGTGGCCCGCTTGCCCACTGTGGTGGGCTGTGCGGGCTGCAGGTGCGTGTAGGCCAGGCAGGGGAGGTCGCGGTACTGCGCGGCGAACTTCGCCAACTGGTCAATCACCCCCACCAGCCGGTCCCGGATCAGCCGCAGGCTGGAGCGGAACAGAATCAGGTCGGTGTTGTCGGTCACGTAGCAGCTGGTCGCCCCCCAGTGGATGATCCCCCGGGCGTCGGGGCATTGATCCCCATAGGCGTGGACGTGCGCCATCACGTCGTGCCGCAGTTCCCGCTCGTACCGGTTGGCCGCCGCAAAATCGATCGTGTCGACCGCCTGCCGCAACTGCTCGATCTGGGTGGTGGTCACCGGCAGCCCCAGTTCGTGCTCGGCCTCCGCGAGGGCCACCCACAGTCTCCGCCAGGTCGAGTGGATCGACTGGGGCGACCACAACCGGCTCATTTCAGACGAGGCGTAACGGGTATTCAGCGGGTTCTGGTAGGTGTCGTACGACATGCGCCAAGCGTTCAGGGGCCCGGGGGAACCGGGCTGGAAACAGAGGGAAATGGGATGGGGGCGGAATGTTCCCCGGCCCGGGGCCCGGCTATCATCGGGCCTCTCGTCAGACTGTAACGTTCCCCGTCCTCAAAGTCCCGCCCCGCGCGGCCCTCCGATCCCCCCATGACTCCGCTGGCATCGCTCATCGCAACTGGTACCAAACTCTGGCTCGACAGCATCGATCCCAAACTGGTGGTTTCCAACCGTCAGGCGGGTGCCACCGGGGCCACCTCCAACCCCATTATCGTGGCGGATCTCATCAAGACCGGCCGATTTGACGACCAGCTCGCCAGCCTGATGCGGCAGGGGCTCAATGACCACGACGTCGCCTGGAAAGTGACCGATCAACTGGTGCAGCAGGCACAGGAGGTCTTTCTGCCCGTGTGGGAACAGACCCGCGGCAATGATGGCTACGTCAGCTTCGAACTCGATCCGTTGCTGGAAGATGCCAGTTGCCCGCTGTCGACCGCCGAGCGGGCCGCGCAGTACGTGGCCCTCGGCAAGCAATGGGCCGCCGGGCACAAAAACCGGATGATCAAGGTCCCCGCCACCCCTGCCGGTCTCGCCGCACTGACCGATCTCGCCGCGGCGGGGATCCCCCTCAACGTCACCCTCATCTTCAGTGAACGGCAGTACAAAATTGCCCGCGAGGCGGTGTGGGCGGGAGCACAGCGGCGGAACGACCTGGCGAATTTCAAATCGGTCTACAGCATTTTCGTGAGCCGGATCGACGTCTACACCAAGCAGCAGGTTCCGCAGCTGTCGGCCGCCGCCCAGGGCCTGGTCGGGTTGGTCAACGTCAAGCGGTTGTGGGCCGAGAATGAACGCTTCTGGGCGGGACTGAAACTCCCCCTCAGGCAGGAGATTGTCTTCGCCAGCACGGGGACGAAAGATCCGGCCGAATCGGCCGACAAGTACGTGGCGGCCCTGGCGGGTTCGGACATCCAGACCAATCCCCCGGCCACCAATGACGCCGTCCAGGCGATGACCGGGAAAACCTACTCCCGCACACTTGACCAGCTGCCGCCCGCCGCCGTGCTGGCCGAGATCGACCGCGAGGTCGACTTTGCCCAGATGGAGAACTTTCTGATGACCGAGGGTCTGAAGAAATTCGCCGACCCGCAGAAATCGCTGCTGCAGTTGATTGCCTCCAAGCGACAAAGCCTGGCGGGTTGAGTTCGGCCCTGGCAGGACCGGGCAGGGTTGGGTTGGGCTGGGCTGGGCTGGGCTGGGGCGCGACGCCGAACCGCGTTGCGGCGCGGTGCGGGAGAATAACTGCGAGGCCCCTGGATCCCTTGGGAAGATTCCGCAAAAGGCCAGAGTGGAGCCCCTTCCAGCCAACGGTTTTTCCGGGACGAACGTAGCATCAGAGCCACCGAAGCGGGAAAGTTTCTCCACCTTCCCCTCCCCTGCGGTGGAGCGGACTGAGGCCGGCGGTTCGGTTTGATCGCCGGCCTCTTTGTGTTGAGGGATGGCGGGGAACAGCACCCTCTTCGCGGCCCCCTCCCCTCTGCCGTGCGAGTCTCGGCGAGGTCGTCGCGAATGGGGCACAGAGTCCTGCTGCCGAGACGATTCCAGTGACCGGAGTTTCCACCTGTGAGTGATAACGCGGTGTCGACCCTGTCCCCCGGGGAAATCGATCAACCAGCCCCCCTGCCCCCGCCGGGCAGCCTCTCCCGCCGGGAGTGGTGGCTGATGTCGCTGGGGCTCGTGGCTCTGGTGGTGGCGGTCTACCTCCCCACGCTGCGGTATGGCTTCGTCGACCTCGACGACTCGGTCTATGTCACACTCAACCCCTATGTGAAGGGGTTGTCGGGAGAGAGTGTGGCCTGGGCCTGGTCCCCGCTGTCGACCCGGGCCTCGGCCAACTGGCATCCTCTCACCTGGATGTCGCTGCAGCTCGATGCGTCGCTGTTCGGGGGCTCAGCCGCGGGGTTTCACGCCGTCAATCTGCTGCTGCATGCCTGCAACACGCTGCTGGTATTCGCCTGCCTGCGCGGTCTGACCGGCGCGGTCTGGCGCAGCCTGCTCGTCGCGGCGCTGTTTGCCGTCCATCCGTTACATGTCGAATCGGTCGCCTGGATTTCCGAACGGAAGGATGTGCTGTCGAGCTTCTTCGGCCTGGCCGCCCTGTGGATGTACATCCAGCATGTGCGCCGCCAGGAACCGGGCTGGATGTTCCTGACCGGTCTGATGCTGTTGCTGAGCCTGCTCTCGAAGCAGATGCTGGTGACCTTTCCCTGTCTGCTGCTGGTGCTCGACTTCTGGCCCCTCCAGCGCCGGGCCGACCTGCCTGCCAACGAACGCTGGCGGTTTCTGGTGCGCGAGAAGCTCCCCCTCGTGATGTTGGTCCTCGTCTTCTGCGCCGTGGCGGTCTGGGCCCAAACCTCGGGACGGGCCGTGCAGACCCTCAGCAAGTTCCCGCTGCCGATTCGCCTCGGGAACGCTCTTCTGGCGTACGGCACCTATCTGGCCCAGTTCGTCAATCCCACCCGGCTGGCGGTTTTTTATCCCCACCCCGGCTTCGATCTCCCCTGGCTGCGCGTGGGGGTGTGTGCTGGCGGTTTGGCCGTGCTGTCGTGGCTGGCCTGGCACCAGCGGTTCACCCGGCCCTACCTGTTGACCGGTTGGCTCTGGTTTCTGGGGCTGCTGGTCCCCGTACTGGGGCTGGTGCAGGTGGGCGAACAGGCGCACGCCGACCGCTACATGTACCTCCCCCTGGTCGGCCTGGGCGTGGCCCTGGTCTGGCTGGCGGGAGAGGTGCCCCGCGGGTCGGGGCTCGCCCGGGGACTGACGTTGGTGGCCCTGGTCCTGATCGCAGGACTGGGGGTGCAGGCCCGCCGTCAGGTTGCCACCTGGCAAGACAGCATCTCCCTGTTTGGCCGGGCGGTGGAGACCTCGCCCCAAAGCAGTTTCTGCTGGAACAGTCTCGGGCTCTCGTACGAACGGCTGCGTGATCTGCCCCAGGCCGAGCGGTGTTACCGCCAGGCGCTGCAAGTCGATCCCCAATCAATTTCCGCCCGCTGCAACCTGGGCGCCCTGGTGCTGCGTCTCGACCAGGTCGACGAAGCCCGCCGGCTGCTGGATGAGGCGCTGGAACTGGCTCCGCGGGATCCGGCGGCCAACGAACTGCGGGCGAGCCTGTTTGTGGTCGAAGGGGCCGCCGACCGCGCCCTCGAGTTCTACCGCCGGGCCATCGAGCTCAATCCCTACGACGCCTCGCCCCGCGAAAGCCTCGCCATGGTGCTGCGGCAACTGGGCAAGCCGGACGAGGCCCTGGCCCAACTGCGCGACTGGCAGAAGCTCGATCCCGACAATCCCCGGCTGTACAACAGCCTGGGGACCGTGATGATCGACCTCGAGAAACCCTCCGAGGGAGAAACGCTGTATCTCAAGGCGCTGCGGCTCGATTCGAAATATGCCACCGCCCGCAGCAACCTGGGGATTCTCAAATACCGCCTGGGAGACTACGACGCGGCGGTCGATCAGTTCCGCCTGGCGAATCAGCTGGATCCTTCCAACACGGGGATTGTCGAGAACCTCACCAGCGCCCTCATCGAGGCGGGGGTCAAGGCGGCCAAGGAAGACCGCTCGCTCGATGCGAAATCGTTGCTGGACGAGGCGATCGCCCTGAATCCCACCAACTTCTTCGCCCACCACCGCATGGGCCGGATCGCCGTTGACAAGGGATTCAAGGAAGAGGCCCGGCGGCATTTCGAGGCGGCCCTTTCACCCCAGATCGACCGCCGCAAGGTCAATCCGGGTGATCTCGCCATGTGTCATCACGACCTCGGTCTGATGCTGGCCGTGCAAGACAACGTCGACGAAGCCATTCCCCATTTCGAGGCCGCGCTGAAACTGGCCCCCGAGTTCACCCCCTCGGCCGTCGCCCTGGAACGGGCCAGGAAAATCCAGGAGGAGATGCGCGCGGCAGGGGCTTCGCCCGTCCCGCTCACCCCGCCAGACTCCCCCCGCTGAAGCGGCTCGGCGGATCCCCCCCCGGCTGCAATCGTCCCGACGCCAGCCTGACGGACTACACCCGCACAAACACCTGGCGGCGATACAGCCAGTACAGGATCAGCCACAACAACAGCAGCAGCACCGAACCGCTGACCAGCGGAGCGTAGATCGCCCCCAGTTCGGCCGACCTGGCAGCGAACTCCGCCGCGGCCTCTACCCCTTCGACCGTGCCGTCCTGCCCATTGCCCGGGGAGGACGAGAAGACTTTCAAGACCCAGGTGGCCGCGCGTGCATCCCACTTGCTCCCCAGATGCGTGGTCAAGTTGCGCGACAGGTAGCCGTCGAATCCATGCGCGAGGCAATAGGCGGCAATCGAGTTCATGCCGATCACCGTCAGCGGGAAGGCCCAGGCCCGCAGCTTCGCCAGATCCATCACCAGATAGAACAGGGCCAGAATCAGCAGACACCATCCGCCGCTGAACAACACCCACGAGGGGGGCCAGATCCGCTTCACGTTCGGGCAGATGCCGAAGTGATTCGCGGCCCAACCCAGCCCCAGGCCCACTCCCCCCGCCACGACGAAAACCAGCAGCTTGCGCCACCCCTCGCGCGGCTCGCGGGCCACCCCGCCCGCCAGCAGTCCCAACACCATGGTGGCCAGCGTGGGGATGAAACTCAGCGTGCTGTAGCCCCCCTTGTTGGCCACCCATTCGCTTTCCCGCCGGAACAGGTTGAGAAACCAGGTGTCGAACTTCCAGGCGAGATTGCTGTTCTTGTTCCAGTGGGCCGCGAATCCGGTCTGGTTGTGCGCCGCGGCCCAGTCCGGGGTCACGAAGACCCGCTGGTAGTCGAAATCGCCACCCGGCAACGGATGCCAGGCGAAGGCTCCCCAGTAGCCCACCACCAGCAGCACGAACGCCGCGATCTGCACTTTCCGGGGGGTCAGCCCCAGCAGGAAGAGCGCGAGATAACCCAAGCCGATCTGGCTGAGGGTGTCTTCGAACGTCCAGTTCGTCTGCGATGAATAGACCGACCGCAGCCAAACCCCCAGCAGCACCAGCACGATCGACCGCCACAGGGCGTGGAACGCCATCCGCCAGACGGAATGCCCCCGCCTCCGCCGGCTGGCGATCGAAAACGGCAGCGCGAGCCCCACCAGAAACGAGAACGACGGCTGGATCAGGTCGTGCAGCGAGCAACCGACCCATTCCACATGCGACTGGTGAAAGGCCAGAAACTTCCAGGTGGCACTGTCGGGCAGCTTCGCGGCGATCGACCCCAGCCGCAGCACCTCGGCCATCATCAGGAACATCACAAACCCGCGGTACGCATCGGCCGAAGCGAGGCGATCAGCGGGAAGAGCCGAGAGTTCGAGCGGTCCTCCACCGTCCAGCGGATCCGACCAGGCCTTGCCTTCCTTGCGGGACGATTTTTTCGAGGACGATTGGTCAGCCATGACAGAAACCCCGGGGGCGGGAGAGGACAAAGGAAGGTCACGGGCGATTCGAACCGGATTGGGCGGGAGAATCAAGGCGAGTTCCCGCCGGCCGCCCCGGGAACGGTCGTCCGCCCGGTCCGTCGCGTGCCCAGAATCAACGGGCAACGGTCAGACAATGAGATCGCCCGGCACCATCAGGCCGACGGACCGCGATCCCCCATCGCCCTGCGCGAGGGCCGCCCCGCTGCCAGCCGGGCCCGGGCTGAAAGCCCGCTTGCCCGGGAAAAACCAGATGTTAACATCGAAAACAGGTCCGTTTCCGACCTCCTCGATTCATCCAATGCAGAAGAGGCCCCGCCATGAATGATCTGATCAAATCGTTGCAGGACCAACCCATCAGCCTGGTGGTGTTCATCGCTGGGTTCCTGATCCTTCCACTGGTGATCGCGTGGTCGCAATTGGGTTCGATGGGGTACTCCCGGCGGTGGCTGGTGCTGGCTCTGGTTCCAATTGTCGGCTGGTTGCTGGTCTGCGCGCTGCTGTTGCTGCCTGGTCGCCCGCGGCCCATTGACGAAGTGCATGCACCGCGGACCAGCAGCGTTCCCTGGGATGTGTTTGGGGTCGCGTTCATCATTCTGGCGATGGTCGCGGGTGTCTCATCGATGTCCCCGGGAGAGCCCCCGCAATTGCCCGGGTTGAACGAGGGGCTGGTCCGCTCGGGCATTGTCAATCTGGTGGAGTCTTCGGACCGGTTCAAGCAGTTCGAGAACGTCGGCACTCCCGAAATTGTTCGGATTGAAGAACTCGAGTACGACCAGGCGGCGGCCCGGCGCATCGGCCGGGTGTTCGTCAAACACAATCTGGGCAGAGATGTCTTCCAGGTCACGCTCACCTGGGCCGACACCAAGTACCGCGACTGCCAGGTCGAGATCGAGCTCGACAAGTCGGAGGTCCTGTCCCCGAATTCGTGGC
>JBKDUK010000079.1:0-2225 GCA_046339535.1 Planctomycetaceae bacterium
GTCGGCAGTTCTTCATCCAGCCGCACCCAGCAGACAATCCGGCGGGCGATGGCCCCGGCAATCTGCCGCACGATCAGCGGCCGGGCCGCCGGACCGGTTTCCTGCAACAGCAGTTCGAGGCGTTCATTTTCCTGGGCCGAGGCCGGCTTGAGTGCGTTCAAAAACTTCCCCGGGCGATACCGGACCCCCACCACACGGCTGGCGGTCGGGACCCGATTGATGTGCACGTTGAACACCGAGAGAAAGATGCCAATCAAGAGGGCGGGCCCGCCGATGAACTCGTCGTGCGGCAACTCTTCGATGTGAACAACCGTGCCATCCGCCGGCGAGACGAGGGCGGTCGGGTCGTTGGGGGGGACGCGCCGGGGATTCCGGAAGAACCAGACAATACAGCCGCCACAGAAGATTCCCGCGAGGGCAAGAATGCGGAGCAGCCAGTTCCAGGGGGAGGGGAGGGACTGGGCCCACCACCACCCCAATCCGGCCGCCAGCCAGAATCCCGAGGTCAGCATCCAGAGCTCGGTCAGCCCCGCCCGGGCGACGGGCAACTGGTCCCGCCAGGCAAACGGGTCGTCTTCCGGCTTCCAGAAATAGCCTCCCTGATTCCGGTAGAATTTCAGGTCGCGTGGATCCAGCACTTCGAACGGACAGGGATTGAAATCCCCCTGCCGAAGTTTCGCCATCCGCGCGACATAGTCTTTGCAGAAGGTCTTCAGCCACCACCGGCGCACCGCTCCCCAGGCGAGTTCCAACCGCATGCAGACACCACTGCCCGGCTGAATGCTGGTGACTCGGGGGTCCATCGGAAGCGGAGCACGGCGTTCAACCGGAGTGGGCATGCGGGGAGACAAGCGACAGAGTGCGATTCGAAAGCGATGCTGCCGGGGAGGACCACCGGCAGACCACACGACTCCCCAAGGTGGCAAAATCGGCCCCAACTCGCAACAATGCCTCCCTTCTCAGGTGGTGGGCTGGCCCCGTTTCGCCGGTGTGGCCGCCGCCATGGTTCAGTGAACAGGAAGCCAGTGAATGAGTTCGTTGATCGAGTCGGTGCACGCGCGGGAAATCTTGGACAGCCGCGGCAATCCCACGCTGGAAGTGGACATTGAACTGGAGGATGGGACGCTGGGCCGGGCGGCCGTCCCCAGTGGAGCCAGCACGGGCAAGCACGAGGCGGTGGAGCTGCGTGACGGCGACGTGAGCCAGGCCGACGAAGCAACCCGCAAGCGGTACCTCGGCAAGGGGGTGCTGACGGCCGTTGAGAACGTCAACGAGTTGATTGCCCCCGAGTTGATTGGCCTGGATGTTTGCGACCAGTTGCTGATCGACCGGGTGATGCTCGAACTGGACGGCACCAAGAACAAGAAGAAGCTGGGGGCGAACGCCATTCTGGGCTGCTCGCTGGCGGCCGCTCATGCCGCGGCCCGCTCGAGCTACCTGCCTCTGTTCCGGTATGTCGGCGGGGTGGGAGCGAAGGTGTTGCCCGCGCCCATGATGAACATCATCAATGGCGGCGCGCACGCCAACAACGGGATTGACGTTCAGGAATACATGGTGATGCCGCTGGGATTCGACTCGTTCCGCGACGCGCTGCGGGCCGGGGCCGAGATTTTCCACGCCCTGAAGAAAGTGCTGTCGAAAGACAAGGGACTGAGCACCGCGGTGGGAGACGAGGGGGGTTTTGCCCCGGCTCTCGGGAACAACCGGGCCGCTCTGGACTGCATCATGACGGCGATCGAGAAGGCGGGTTACGAGCCTGGCAAGCAGGTCAAGATCGCCCTCGACGTGGCGTCGACCGAGTTCTTTGACGAGAAGAGCGACACCTACACCTTCGAGGGGAAGAAGATCTCCCCGGCCGAGATGGTGGGAGTGCTCGAAGACTGGGTCTCGAAGTACCCGATCTGTTCGATCGAAGACGGCTGCTCGGAAGATGACTGGAAGGGCTGGAAGCTGCTGACCGACAAGCTGGGCAGCAAGGTCCAGCTGGTGGGAGACGACCTGTTCGTCACCAACGCCGAGCGGCTGCAGGAGGGGATCAACAAGGGAATCGCCAACAGCATTCTGGTGAAGGTCAACCAGATCGGCTCGCTGACCGAGACGATTGAGGCGGTCGAACTGGCGCGGCGCAACGGCTATACCGCCGTCATGAGCCACCGCAGCGGCGAGACGGAAGATACGACCATCGCCGACCTGGCGGTTGGGCTGGGAACCGGACAGATCAAGAC
>JBKDUK010000080.1:0-3580 GCA_046339535.1 Planctomycetaceae bacterium
TTGCTTCGAGGATCGTACAGGTTGACCATCTCGCGGCCGTCCGGCACGAAGTGCTCGAACAGTTGCCGAAGCGAGAAGTCCCCGAACTTCAAAGCCCCGCTCTTCAAGCCCTCTGCGAAATCCGAGTTGAATTTCTCCACGTCTCCATCACGCTGGGCCGCTTCGAACAGCCGCCGCAACTGCTTCACGTTCACCATGGTTTTGGCTCCTGTTCTTAGCGTTCTTGGGTGCAGACCACATAGTCCACATTCAGGGTTTCAAGATTGGTTCCGCCGTTCTTCACGCCAAGGGCAATCTGCATCTCAGTCGCCGACGTGAAAACGTAGTCATGCTGGGCCACCAGCACGCCGTCAACGAAGAAACTGACGTAGGCATTGGTCGACGAATACGGCATGTACTCGATTTTCAACGTCTGGTACGCCGCCCCGCCCGCAGTCACGGCACGCTTCGCCAGATTGTTCAGGTTGGCGGCTGACAGCTCGGTCGTGATCTGCGTCGTGGAGTTGCTGGTCTCAGCGATCCAGACAGTCCCGCCGTCCACTTTGTGGAGGTTCGCACCGGAATAACTGGAAGGGGGGCCCCCTCCGTTGTCCACGAGCGAATTCGCTCCGACAGCATCCATCACGCCAACAAGGATGTTCGCGTCGTCCGTGTTGGCCTCAGTGAACTGGATGCGGGCCTCGAACAGAAGAGGCTTGTTCGCCGTGAACTTGAACACCTCATTCGCCGACTCAACATAGGCTTCATCGTTGTCGGCCACGGTGCCATCGCTCGGCACAATGGCCAAGATCCCGCCGACCGCATCGCCAACGCTCGCGGTCCCTGTGTCAGTCAACGTGGTGACCCAATCGGCCGAGTCCACGTCACGGTTGAAATCGTCTTCGATTGTGAATTGCCGCCGCTTCGTCAGCAGATCCGGCAGTCCGTCAGTTCGCGCAGCCATGTATGGTGCTCCTTAGTTGGCACGAATGGCAGCGATGAACTGCCGGGTATCAGTGGGGTATTTCGTCGCAGTCGCCGCAGGAGGGGAAGCCGCTGGACGTGATCCACGTTGTCCCGCAGGCCACGACTCCAGCAACGCCGCTCGCTTGTCCGCAGGGACAGCCTGCAACGCCGCCAACCGCTCGGGGGTCACGTCTCGGCCAGCCGATTCGAGAAGCTTGCGGGCATCGTGCTCAGCCTTGATGGAGCCCACGGATTCAACGAGGGAATCCAACTTGCCCATGATCGCCTCAACCGACTCGGCCATCTTCTTGACCTCTTCGCCCGCCATCTCCTCCATCTCGCCCTCTGGGGCAGCGGGAGCGGAGGGGGCTTCGGCAGTCAGCATCTCTTGCGCCTTGAGGATCGCCGCGATCTTCTTCATCTTCTCGGATCGATCCGCACCAGAGGCAAGCACCTCTGACACCATCGCCGAAAAGTAGTCGCTCTCGTTCTCTTTCATCGGCTTGTCGGCGTACTCGCCCATCCCCTCAGCGGCAAGCACCTTCTCTTCGCCCGCCATCTCGGCGGCTTCTCGAATCGTCATACGCTTCCCCTCGCTCTCAAAAAGCCCCGCGTTTGTGGCAGGGGTCTGAACCAGATCCACGGAATACACCTTGTCGACCGACTCCACCACGACGGATGCCCCATCCATCCTCACGGCTCCCTCTGCGTGATGCGAGAGTCCGAGGCGATTGGGATTGCGTTCCGCCGCTTCAGCGACGACGTCCGCTTGGGGGTGGCTCTTGAGGTAGTGCAGATCCCCATACACACCGTCGGGCATCTGGCGGACATTGCGAATCCAACCGAACGCATCCGAGACGGGACGATCCTTGCCCTCGCCTCGTGGATGGTCGATGTTGACCGGGGCACCCTCGTACAGACGGGCTGCTTGCTCCATCGCCTTGGGGGAGTACGTCCGCCCGTTGCGTGAAGTCGGCCCGAGAATCCGCACGCCCTCGATCAGTCCGGAATCCCTGTCGATCCGGCTGGGGGCAATCGCTGTCTGTTCGCGGAGGTGTCGTCTCATGTCTCCCGATTATGGATGCGGGAGACAGCGGAGCAAGGGCAATTGATGGCTTCGTACAAAAGACAGACCTTAGGCTAAATTTAGCCGAAGGTCGCCCCGTTGCGTTTCGTGCCTGAAAACAAGGCTAGAAGCGCTCTGACCTTGCCCCGATCGGCCGACTCTGCACCCGAACATAACAGCGGCATCGTGGATGCGCAGGGGGGCCGCCGTTCTCAACAATCGTGTTGATTGCCCTCCCCGCGATGATGCCCTCCAGGACAGTCCCCCACAGATCGACCGGCTTGCCATCGAGTGGATCGCAGATGGCGCAGACCTTTTCATCTCGCATCGTGACCCACACCGGTTCGAGCGTGAGGCCGATCAGTGCAAGGGGGATCTTGACGCTGTTCATCCCGTGGGTCTGGGCTTCGGTCGTCAGCGTCGCGGCTGTCAGTGTGTCACGGTCTGGCCCCATCGCCCGGATCAACACGCCCTCAACATCCATTGACGTTCCGGTCCTCAGCACCTCTGCTGATGCCTGAATGATGTCGCGGGCTGTGTTGGTCGACGATGACGCCGATTCTGCTGCCATCGACGACGCCCGCAAGAGGGCTTGGCGATTGACTTCAAGACGTGACGAATCATCGACCCCACCCGGAACCAACTCATCGGCGTGTAGAGCGTGGCTTGCCAGAAAGATTCCCAGCAAGATCAGCATGAGCTCCTTCTTCCGCTCATCCTCCCATCGTTGCCAGTCAGCCGCAGACACACGCGACGGATCGGGCGGGTCTCCCAGCAGTTCCCGCAGTTCCCGCCGCTGCCGTGCTGTCAGTCGCGACAGTCTCCGGGCAAAGTCACGCTCCACTCCCATTCGATCCGCGAGTTCGCTCACTGTTGCAGACCCTCCAAGATCGCCTTGGCTTCGGGCAGGGTGCTGACGCTCTCCAATGCCGCGACGATCGCCGCTTGAAGGGTGCCCGCGTTCTCCACCGAACCGCAGGCCGAACAGTCGCACGACTCCGAGACATTGCCCACGATGCCCGCAGCCCATTGTGCCCCCGTGTCCCCGCCCCAGCCCAGCCACGCGACATACCCCGCGTCTCGCCACGGCTCATTCTTGTACTCGGGAGCTACCGCCTTGTTCTTCTCGTGACGCCCGAAGAATGACGCCATCCGCCCGACAGTATCGCGGGAGAGTCGTTCCCCGCTGGCCAGTTGATTGGCCCGAGTCCATCCAACTTGCGTCATCCCCGCCACCGCGTCGCCGTGTTCGTCCCGCCACTTCAGCACCTTCTTCGCGTTGTTCCTCGCAGCTTCGGGTGCATCATAGCTGTCTTCCGCTTCGGCAAATTTGTCTACCGTGGTAGACACAACGGGGGCCGCAGGTGGGGGAGCCTCCTCCGCTCTGTTCTGCTGCTCCTGCTCCCAGTCCAGACCCGCTTGGGTCGCAGCCGTCTTCTTGCTCAGCAGACCGTTCTGGATCTGGATCGCCTGCACGTTGGCGAGTTCTTGCGGGTTGCGGGATGCGACGCTGGGCTTCTCCGTGTTGATGTCGATCAGTGCCTCGATCTCCTGCCATGGCCGTTGAGG
>JBKDUK010000081.1:0-2116 GCA_046339535.1 Planctomycetaceae bacterium
ATTCGACGCATTCGCGTTCATAGGGTGATGCGGAAAATCCCAGCGCGCTGGGATTATCAGGCTTTATCACGCACAAGGATCACTCCTTGACGGTCTTGGGGATTCGCAGGGCTTCACCGGCGGGCACGCCGCGCTCGCGAAGGCCCTCCGACACCAGTGCGCTGACAACGTCCGCCACCGAGCGCGAGTGCTCGATGCCGAGCTTCTCTAGGGCGAACTTCATCTCGGTGGAGACGCGGAAAGTGATCTGGCTGTTACGCATGGCAAAGCTCCTCGACGGTGGTGGTGAGATCATCAACGCAGCGCAGGACGGCGTAGCACTCGGCCCAGAGGGCAAAGTGCGGTGAGCCATGGGTCCGTTTTGCGGATACGAGCTCGGCTATCTCAAACAGGGATCGCGAGTCACGCCTCAGGGTGCGGGCAGTCGAGGCGTTAATCGCATCGGAGCGGTCGTGCCAGAAGGTGCTTGCGCTCTGCATGTCATGGATCAGGCGCTCTGCCAGACGCTGCATAGCAGCAACCTCCGCAGGGTAGCAAAGGGCGATCAAGCTGCGGGGCTTGATCAGTTTCATGGCGCGCTTTGCGTAGGCCGCGCCTTCCAGTAGGTGGATCTGAGTGTTCATGCTCTGTGTCCTCTGTGCTTCGAGTAGCCGCGGGATGCGGCTCTCTTCCGATCAACGTGAGTGGAGGCCCGATTGATGCGGGCGAATTTGGCTACGGGGTTTCGGGTCTTCATGGTGTCCTCTCGCGCTGGCCCTTGGCACCCTGCTGGTATCGGAGGCCTGCGTGCTGGCGTGGGGAGAAAGATCCTTGGTCGCGCACTGGGATGCAAGGCAATGCTTAGGACCGGAACCGACCCGGCAGAGAACAGCCCATCCTGGGCGCGGCGCAGGCTGCATCAAGCCTGTCTGCGTCGCCTGCACCCGCAGGAAAGTTGCTTCCCAGCACGCAGGTCGGAGGGTGTTGCCGCGCAGACCGCGCCGCAGTCGCACATCGCAATTGCACGCCCGCGAGAGCCCGCGTATTGCATCCCCGTCACCGTCAGCTGCCCGAATCGACTGCCGATGATTGCCGCAGCGGCGCGCTCGCGCCGAGCGGCGAACACGCGCCCGCGATTGCTCGCGCCGTTTTGTTTTCCTGCGACCTTCCGCAGGCACCCGCACGATTTGACGGCACCATGCGTTAGCAGCGCCCCCTTCACTTCCTTTTCCACGCCGCAGTCGCAGCGCACCACCCAGTAGGTGCTACGCCCGTCGACCCGCCCGGCCCGCAGTACGGCCAACTGCCCAAACCGCTGCCCCGTCAGGCGAAGCCGAGTCGGCGACCCTTCGCCCCGCGCACTGGGAGTGTTTGCCAGGTTCTTCACTGACGACTCGCGATGAAGGCATCCGCAGGATCGAGTAACGCCGCGAGTCAAACTGCCGTGGTTTACGGTCTTCTCCTTGCCGCAGTCGCAGCGCACGCGCCACATTTGCGCAGTGCCGCCGCCGGGGTATTTGCGCACTTCTTCGCGTGCGTTTACGGTGAGGCGTCCGAATCGCGAGCCCACCTCAACACTGGGTTTTTTGAGCGCGCGCGCTTGGCGCTTCTGTTTTTTGTCTGCGACTTTGCGCGCCGCTTCGGCTTTTCGCGCGGCCCCTGCAAGTGCGCTGCGCGCGCGCTTTGCCTTCGACTCATCGGCCGCAAGTTTGCGTGCAATTCGGTCCGCCTGCTTTTTGTCGGCCAGTGCCTTCAAGTTTTCATCGGCGGCAACAATCTCGCCCACGCGCAGTTGCGCGGTCGATTCGTCGTCACCCACGAACCGCCAGCCGCGCGTGTGGGTGTTCGTGCCAGCTCGCGTATTGCACCACCCGCTGTTATGCCCACCAAACTCAGACATCAAATCCCCGTGCCAGGCGTGGCGCATGCCATGGTCGGGGTGCCACCAGAATCCGGTGCTTTTGTCGCGGGCCAGCTGGCGCAGGCGGTCCACGTTTTCCGGTGACCGCTTTTTCGCGGACTGTTGCGCCCGGACTTCGGCGTCGGCCCACATCCGCAGAGATGCGGCGCTGTTTTTTTCTTTTGCGCTCAACGCCCGATCAGCGTGCGCTTGTCGGATTGCAGCTTCGTCCAGGAC
>JBKDUK010000082.1:0-60895 GCA_046339535.1 Planctomycetaceae bacterium
GGTCAATCGCCTTGCGCGTGTCGAGCATGTCGACCCGCCCCACCATCTCATTGACGGTGCGGAAGCCCAGGCTGGCCATGATCTCCCGCAGTTCCTCCGCGAGGAACCGGAAGAAATTCACCACGTGCTCGGGCTTGCCGGAGAACCGCTGCCGCAGCACCGGGTCCTGCGTCGCAATGCCCACCGGGCAGGTGTTGAGGTGACAGACCCGCATCATGATGCAGCCCGCCGCAACCAGCGCCGCACTGGCGACACCGAACTCTTCGGCTCCCAGCAGGGCGGCGATGGCGATGTCGCGCCCCGATTTCAACTGGCCGTCCGTCTGGACGACAATTCGGCTGCGCAGGTTGTGCACCACCAGGGTCTGGTGGGTCTCGGCGAGGCCCAGTTCCCAGGGAATGCCGGCGTGCTTGATCGAGGTCAGCGGGCTGGCCCCGGTTCCCCCCTCGTAACCCGAGATCAGCACGACGTCCGATTTCCCCTTGGCCACCCCCGCGGCGACGGTTCCCACACCCACCTCCGACACCAGCTTCACGCAGACCCGCGCCTCGGGATTCGAGTTCTTGAGGTCGTGGATCAACTGGGCCAGGTCTTCGATCGAGTAGATGTCGTGGTGCGGCGGCGGAGAGATCAGCCCCACCCCCGGAGTCGAGTGCCGGACTTTGGCGATGTACTCATCGACCTTGTGGCCGGGCAACTGGCCCCCCTCACCGGGCTTGGCACCCTGGGCCATCTTGATCTGCAGTTCGTCGGCATTGACCAGATACTCGCTGGTGACGCCGAACCGCCCCGAGGCGACCTGCTTGATCGCACTGCGGCGCAGATCACCGTTGGCGTCGGGCCGGTAGCGGACCGAGTCTTCCCCCCCTTCGCCAGTGTTGCTCTTCCCGCCGATGCGGTTCATGGCAATCGCCAGCGTCTCGTGGGCCTCGCGCGAGATCGACCCCAGCGACATCGCCCCGGTGGCGAACCGCTTGAGGATGCTCTCGACCGGTTCCACCTCACTCAGGGGAATCGGGTTCGCCGGCTTGCGGAACTCGAGCAGGCCCCGCAGTGTCGCGAGATTCTTCTGCTGGTTGTTCACAAAGTCGGCATACTTCCGGTAGGCGTCCCGGTTGTTGGTCCGCACCGCATGCTGCAGCTTGGCCACCATCTCGGGGTTCACCATGTGGAATTCACCACGCCGGCGCCACTGGTACTGCCCACCCACGTCGAGGTCCAGCACCTCGGCCACCTCGACCCGCGGGAACGCCACGTGATGCTGCCGCGCGACCTCGGTCGCAATCTCGGGCAGACCAATTCCCTGGATGCGGGTGGGGGTGCGGCTGAAGAACTCGTCGACAAACACCTTGTTCAACCCGACCGCTTCGAAGATCTGGGCGCCGCGGTAGCTGTGCAGCGTCGAGATGCCCATCTTCGACATCACCTTGAGGATCCCCTTGTTGAGACCCTTGATGTAGTTCTTCTCGGCGGTCTTGTAGTCGACCTCTCCCTTGGGTCCCTTCAGGGGTGCCTGCTGACACATCTGGGCGATCGTCTCGAACGCCAGCCAGGGATTGACCGCGCCGGCCCCGTAGCCGAACAGCAGGGCGTAGTGGTGCACTTCGCGCGGCTCGCCCGACTCGATGATCAGCCCGCAACGGGTCCGGCTCCCCTCGCGGATCAGGTGGTGATGCACCCCCGCGCAGGCCAGCAGGGCCGGGATGGCGGCGTGCTTCGCGTCGACTGCCCGGTCCGACAGAATCAACAGGGCCGCCCCGCGGAGCACCGCCTCGTGCGCCTCACGCCGAATGCGGTCGAGGGCCGACCGCAGCGCCTTCTCGCCCCCCGCCACCTCATACACCGTCGAAATGGTGTGGGCGCGGATCTTGCCGATCGAAGACGACCGGATCGACTCCAGATCGGCATTCGTCAGGATCGGCTGCCGCAGCCGCAGCTGGTGACAGTGCTCCTTGGTCTCCTGGAACAGGTCCTGCTCGGCCCCCAGGGTGGTCACCATCGAGGTGACGATCTCTTCCCGGATCGCGTCCAGCGGCGGGTTGGTCACCTGGGCGAAGAGCTGCTTGAAGTAGTTGTACAGCAGCTGCGGCTTTTGCGAGAGAATGGCCAGCGGGGTGTCATTCCCCATCGAACCAATCGGCTCTTCGCCGTTGATGGCCATGGGGGTCAACAGAATCCGCAGGTCTTCCAGCGTGTAGCCAAACGCCTGCTGACGCGTCAGCAGCGTCTTGAAGTCGAACGGCTGCGCCTCTTTGCGGGGCAGATCCTCCAACCGCACCTGCTGCTCCTTGAGCCACTGGCGGTACGGCTGCCGCTTCACGAAGCTGGCACGGACTTCTTCGTCGGGAATGATCCGCTTCTGGGCGGTGTCGACCAGGAACATCTTCCCGGGCTGCAGACGCCCCTTCTCGAGCACGTTCGCCGGATCGAACGGGAGCACGCCCGACTCCGACGCCAGCACGACGTACCCATCCTTGGTGACGGTGTACCGCGAGGGTCGCAGGCCGTTGCGGTCGAGCACGGCACCAATCACCGTGCCATCGGTGAAGGCAATCGACGCGGGACCATCCCACGGCTCCATCAGCGAGGCGTGGTATTCGTAGAAGGCCTTTTCGTCATCGGGCATCGACTCGTGCCCGTCCCAGGCGGCGGGAATCATCATCCGGATCGCGTGGGGCAGGCTGCGCCCCGTCGCCTGCAGCAGCTCGAGGGCGCAGTCAAAGCAGGCCGAGTCCGACAGTCCCGACGGGATGATCGGGAAGAGCTTGGGAATGTCGGCCCCGAACTTCGGATGCTGGAACATCGTCTGCCGGGCCCGCATCCAGTTGACGTTCCCCTTGACCGTATTGATCTCGCCGTTGTGGGCGATGAACCGGAAGGGATGCGCCAGATCCCAGGTGGGGAAGGTGTTGGTGCTGTACCGCTGGTGAACGAGGGCAATGGCCGATTCAAAGTCGGGGTCGGCCAGGTCCTTGTAATACGTCGGAATCTGCGTCGCCAGCAACAGCCCCTTGTAGATCACCGTCTTGGTCGAGAGGCTGGGGACGTAGAAGAACTTCCGCTGGACCAGGTCGCTGGAGGCGACGGCCTGTTCCATCCGCTTGCGGATCACGTAGAGCTTCCACTCCAGAGCGGCGGCGTCCGGGGTGTCGGGGCCGCGGCCGATGAAGATCTGCCGGATGGCCGGCTCGACCGCCTTCGCGGTGTCGCCGAGCGAGCTGTTGTCACGCGGCACATCGCGCCACCCCAGCAGCACCTGTCCTTCTTCGCGGACAATCGTCTCAAAGAGGCGTTTGCAGTTGTCGCGCTCTTCCCGCAGGCTGGGGAGGAAGACCAGGCCGGTGCCGTATTCCCCCGGGGGACCAGGCAGGGTGATGTTCGCGGCGGCGGCCACCTTGGCATAGAACCGGTGGGGAATCTGGGTGAGGATGCCCGCGCCGTCTCCCGTGTTGTCTTCGCAGCCGCAGGCACCGCGGTGCTGGAGGTTCACCAGAATCTGCAGGGCGTCCTGGACGAGCTTGTGGGTCTGGATCCCCTGGATACTGGCGATGAACCCGACGCCGCAGGCGTCATGCTCGTTGGCGGGATCGTACAGTCCCTGCGCTTCGGGAGGAGCGGTTCGGTAATCGCGGGCGTGAGCCATGATGCAATCGACTTTCAGAACGAAACGAACGCGTGTGATTGAGTCGCGTGGGTTGGATGAACACAAGTGTTGACTGTCGCCGTTCTTGGCGTGCGCGGGACGAGTCGGTCCTGCGCGGCAGGTGGGGGAGTCTCTGGCCCGCCACATTGCTCACCCGCAGGGGGCGAGGGGTCGCTCTGCAGGCGACCTCGGGGTGGCGGGCCTTACCCCGGTTTTCTGGGGGCTTTGGCCAGGGAGACTGCCCCGGCCACCGCAGCCTCGCCGGCCACTGCCGCTGACGGTTCGGGCTCCGTCCCCAATTCCCGCCGCAGGTGCTCGATCAGCTTCAGCGCGGGGGGGGTCAATTGCCGGTTTTTCCGGTGGATAATCCCCAACGGACGGCTGAGAGGTTCCCCTCCCAGCGGGATGGCGACCAGCGAGCCGAGGTTCACTTCCTGATGGACGGTGGCCAAGGGCAACAGCGAGACACCGGTGCCGCACTGCACCGCCTGCTTGATCGTCTCGATGTTGTCGAATTCATGCAGTTGATTCACTTCGACCCGCTGCCGACGCAGCCACTGGTCGATTTCCCGGCGGATGGGAAGTTCGGGAGTGAAGGCGATAAACGGCACGCCATCCAGATCGGCGGGCTCGATCCGCGAGCGGAGTGCCAGTTGGTGTTCGTTGGCGCAGACCAGCACCATCGGCTGATCCTGCCAGGGGAGGCAGACCAGATCGGCCCGGGGACGGGGGTACGAGACCAGCCCCAGATCGGCCTGTTCGGACAGGACCTGTTCGTAGACCCGGTCGGGATGCTGGTATTCGAGCCGGAGGGCGACGTCGGGGTATTGCTCTTCGAACTTGCGGGCGAACCGCTCCATCCGCAGCAGGCCAACCGAGTAAATGGCGGCGACGCGGACCCGTCCAATGACCCGATCGGGAGTACCGCGGACGCGTCCTTCAATCTCGCGGTATTCGGCGAGAATCCGGCGGCAGCCGTCGTAGTAGATTTGCCCGGCGGGGGTCAGCTCGAAGGGGCGTTTCGAGCGGTCGATCAACAGGGTACCGAGTTGGCGCTCGAGATTCGAAACCGCCTGACTGGCGGCCGACTGGGTCACCCCATGCGCGCGAGCCCCCTTCGAGAAGCTACGCTCCTCGACGACCGCACAGAAGATTTCCACAAACCGCAGTTGCATCGGACGGAGAAACGAACCTGTCAGAAACTCACCACACCGCAGGGGGCGACACACGGACCGCATCGATTTGTGCTCGACGGACCGGCCCTGACTCCAACCCTGGGTGGAGACACACGTTCGGAAACTGAACCCGTGAAGCCGACGGCCCAAGTTCGCCTTGGAACCACAGACTTCGACATCCCCCCCGCTCGCACTCCATCCCTGAAGCATCATTAGCCTCTCTAATGATGCTGGCGAGTCAGTATCAATTTCCAAAATGCAAATTACACGTGCCATTCCGGACCGTCAAGTCCCCTCTTCCGGATTGAGCGGTTTGCCCGGATTTTCCGCAGTGATTTCCGAGGTCAGATGGAGGGGGAGGCCGGAGAGTTGCCCCCGGGGTCAGCGGGCCGTACCGGTCAGCGGGCCGTACTGTTCAGCGGGACGCACTGGGGGGATTCGCCCAGCACCCCACCAGCCACGCGGCCAAGTCCACCGCGCGTGAACCTCGCCGAAACCGGCGGTGTCTCCCCATTGACCCCCCGAAAACAGCGGGGTACAGTCATTTCACACGGGGCGTAGCTCAGCTTGGCTAGAGCGTCTGGTTTGGGACCAGAAGGTCGCAGGTTCAAATCCTGTTGCCCCGATTTTTTTCGCAACTTGCTCAGACTGGCGACAAAACGACAGGATTTGAGCGTCGTTTCACATCGCCCCTGTCGCTGCTGCCACGGGCTGGTGGTGCGTCGGCGTTTCGGGCCGACCACAGTTTGCTGGTGTTGTACTCCGGACTTCGGTCGAGTGGATCGAAGTGGTTTTCGGGAGCGCCTTTGGGGAATCCGCGGCGAATGTCGTGGCGCCAAGCGGAGTTCTTCATTGACTCGCCCCGTATGCCCCAGGCGGAACCAGCTGACGATCACGTTTCCGAACATAGACCAGAGAGCCTTCCTGAATGAACAGCGATACGACAAAACCGAATCCGACTCACATCTTGAGCATCGCCAGCGGATATGGGGTCTCGAAGGCGCTGCTGTCCGCCGTCGGAATTGGCCTCTACACCCGACTTGCGGTTGGGCCGATGACATTAGTGGAGATCGTCGCCGAGTTCGGCCTCGAACTGCGGCCGTCGAGGGACTTCCTGGATCTACTCGTCTCCGCCAACCTTCTCAACCGTAGCGGCGATGGGTCGGAGGCGCTCTATTCCAACACTCCGGCTACAGCCCACTTCCTGGATCGCAGCCAACCGGAGTACATCGGTGGACTGATCGAGATTTGGGAGAGGAGGGACTACCGCTACTGGGCCGACCTGACCGAAGCACTCCGTACCGGCAAACCCCAAAACGAGGCAAAGCATGCTGGAACACCGTTCTTCGAAGCCATGAATGCTGATCCGGTGCAACTCGAAGCCTTCATGAACGCCATGAACGGCGCGTCGATCCGCAATTTTCGGGCACTCGCCCAGGCGTTCCCGTTCCACCACTATCGGACGATCGCCGACATCGGCGGGGCCGATGCACTCCTGAGCCGGGAGGTGGCGGCGATGCATTCCCAAGTCCGCTGCATCAGTTTCGACCTGCCGGCGGTATCGGCGATTGCCGAGAGGAAGATCGCTGCTGCCGGTATGTCCAACCGAATCAATGTGGTTTCAGGAGATTTCTTCGCGGATCCATGGCCTGAGGCGCAGGTGATCACCATGGGCATGATCCTCCACGACTGGAACCTCGAACGAAAGAAGACACTGATCCGCAAGGCTTTCGAAGCATTGCCGGAAGGGGGTGCCTTGATCGTGATCGAGGCGTTCATCGACGATGCCCGGCGCAGCAACACGTTTGGTCTCTTTATGTCGTTGATGATGCTGATCGAGTTTGGCGATGCCTTCGACTTCACCGTCGCCGAGTTCAAGGAATGGTGCTGCGAGGCTGGGTTCAGCCGGTTCGAAACGATTCCGCTTGATGGCCCGTCAAGTGCAGCGGTGGCCTTCAAGGATCCAGTCTGAGTCGTCCAGGTTTTTCCGAAAAGCTCGGTTTTTCAAAACGAAAGCACGTTTTTCTTTCAGCACTCGCGGAATGGTCGGGAAAAACCAGGCTGCTGCAATTTGATACAGGCATTTCGCGACTCGCCGGTCTGAATTCAGCCGCCGCCTGGAAATGACTCCGATTGCGGTGTGGAAAGCCGGGCTTTGATCCGTCGCTGTTGGCCTGTAAGGGCGACCCTCCGGAATTGACACCTCCATGCCAAAGCGCGACAACCCGTAGGGATTTCCGTAGTGTCGCGGACAAATAGTTGTTCCGAGGACGAAGCATCTGGCTGAATCGAAAAAGTTCGTTGATCGATTTTAGACATGGGTGATAACGCGTCGGACTTCGTCCCAGCGGAATTCGCACGCTGTGGTTACAGAATGGCCCGAAGTTCGTAAGAATGTTCTTTCCGTGAAGGTCTCCGAAAAATGGACGTCGTAATGGGCGTCATGTCTTACGTTGCCTACGTCGCTTTGACTATCTCATTCGCCTCTTTGGCCCTCACATTTCTGGGCTTCTTCAGGAAACAACGACCGAACTCGTCGACTGCCGTTGGTATTCTCGCCGCGGTAGTGGCTTTCGTGCCTGCCTTTGCCGCGGGGCTTTCCCAAGATGCATGGGTCGAATCAAGGTCAATAGAGTCGGCGATTGGCTACGGACTGTTGCCGTGGAAAGCCTTGTTCCAGCGATCGGTCTGTTGATCGGTTTCGGTTTATGGAAGCGATGAGCGGAGAATCATCAGAGTTGGAGAATCACTGGGCCAACCCTCTCCACATCAAAGACACCGGGTGCTGCTGCAACTTCAAAGGGCGAGTTGGTTCTCCGGCGAATGCCTGCCGGTACGCTCGGATGCCGCCACGGCTGTCTGAGCCGTGCGCTGATGTGGAGGCGACTGCCGGCGCGCGGTGGATCCATGGCCCCGCAATCCTTCGGAGGGCAGACTTACTTCCAAATTCCCGGTTTTTCGGTCAGTTGGGCCGTCTTGGTGCTATGCGGACAGGCCGACGTTGTTTTCCATTTGGTCAGCGTAATACACCACGGCGGAGAGCAGTTCAAGACGTTGTCTCATGCTCAACGCGAAGCCGTTCGCGCATTTTTACTGCTCAGGTTGTCCGACGCCCATCGTGAATTTGAGCATCCCAAGATCGAAGCGGCGCTGCGCGACTATTGGATAACCGACACGGCGTCTCCTGGCACATCACTGCCAAGTGACTCCCAGGAAAGCTGACGTGATTCGCCACGGAATGGGGACTCACGTTTTTTGCAGATGGTTAAAAATGGTTCGACGGATGGACGCTGGTCCTCGTCGTGCTGTTGGCGATGGCCCTGGGACACTTGAATGTTGAACAGGTTGGAAAACCCATTCTACGGGATAGCAGAGTTTGCCTGGCTGTCTTCGCTCCTTGAGAGTCTCCCGGAGATCACTCCGTCGGCGTTGTTTTGTCGGATGACTGGGAAACGGCAGCGGACGATGACCGCAGCCAACTTCGCGAATTGCGGGCGGTGTCAGCGGGTGGCAACTTACCATCCCGATTTCAGCGGGCAGATCTCGAGGTCAGAGAGTTTCGAATCTTCGGGGGCGAAGAACTCAATGGCCGAACCTTCCGGGGCGGGGAAGATAAGAGAGGTCAGGACCTGTTCGCCCTTGTTGACAAACACTTCCACCGAGCTGGTGTCGACGAAGAGCCGCAGGGCGACAGGGCCCCCCTTGCGAGTCAACGGCGCGGACTGCACGCCGGCGAACCGGGGATGGAACGCGATCTGCCCCGATTTCGTGCGATCCACCAGCACACGTCCCGCCTGCCGATCGACGGTGATCGTGGTGGCCTGGCCCTGGCCCGTGTAGAGCTTCACCCCGCTTGGTCCGGACCCCTCCTCCAACACAAAACTGAGTTCCAGAGGTCCGCTGCGAACACCCGTCTTGCGAATCCAGGCGTTGGCTTCCGCGGCGGTTCCGCCGGCCAACGACGACAACTCGCCGCGCAATGACCGCAATTCGGCCACGGGGGTTTGTCGCAGGCGCAGCCCCTCGGCGGTTTTTATGAGGCCGAGCTCTCGCGGGATCGACATCGCGCTCCTCCACGGCGACGTGGGGGTCTCGTTGGCGTAGTTCCAGTTGCTCATCCAGCCGAGCCAGACCCGGCGGCCATCCTCCCGGGGCACGTCGCTCCACGAAACCCCCGCATAGAAATCGGAGCCGTAATCGGCCCACAATGCCGCTTCGGAGGCGGCACGCGCCGGTTCATCGGCCAACAGCGCGTGGTCGAAGTTGATGTGCCCCCAGCCTCCTCTGTGCTGGTCAACGATTTGAAGCTGCGCCTTCTTGCCGCGCAGCTCGCTGACATCCCAGGCATGCCACGCCAGGCGTTCCCGCTCGCGACCTCGGGCCGTGCGAACCGCTGTCCCCTCCACCAGCAAATCGACCCGGGTCTGCTCGTGCGCTCCGCCGCCGATCAGGAAGCTGAGAAACTTCGCGGTGATTTCAAAGACCGGGGAGGTCAATGTTCCCTGCGTCTGATCGCCATTCCGGAAACTGTTGACGAGGCGTTCGCCCCGGAATCCGCCGACCGGCTGCTGGTTCGGCAGCGTCCCTGGGGCGGGCTCAGTGCCGAATGCGTCCCCTTCGGTCTTCCATTCCCCATACCCTTTCTCGAAATCGGCCAACACCTTCCCTTGGGGCACGAACTCGGCGCGCGCGGCCGGAAGCGGGTCGGGGGTGAATTTCGCCCCATCGAACTCACCGACGAAATACTGGCAGCCCGATCCCCCCGCAGGCCCCCCGGGGTTGATGTTCACAATCAACACCCATTTCGTGCCGCCTCCCTGGACGGGGAGCGGAAACAAATCGGGACATTCCCACAGCCCGTCGACCGCTCCCGCCGGGCCGAACTCGCCGACGTACTTCCACATCTTCAGATCGGGGGAGGCATAGAAATGCACTTTCTTCTCGGCGGAGAGCGCGACCGTCATGATCCAGCGCGACGTCCCCTCGTGCCAGAACACTTTGGGGTCGCGGAAATCGGCCATTTTGACGTCGAGAACGGGATTGCCCGCAAATTTCGTCCAGGTTCGTCCACGGTCGTTGCTGTAAGCCAGCCGCTGATCCTGTCGCCCTTCGCGATGTCCCGTGTAAATGGCCACCAGCGGCGGCTTCCCGTTAACACCGAAGCCGCTGGTATTCTTCCAGTCCACCACCGCGCTGCCGGAAAAGATCATGATGCCGTCGGCTTCCGCGAGGGCCAGCGGCAGGTGCTGCCAGCGCACCAGATCGCGGCTTACGGCGTGCCCCCAGCTCATGTGTCCCCAGCGATCGCCCTCGGGGTTGTATTGATAAAACAGGTGCCACTCGCCGTCGTAGTACACCATCCCGTTCGGGTCATTCATCCAATTCCGTTCCGGCGTGAAATGGAACTGCGGGCGAAACGGTTCGCGGTAACGCTCTTGTCCCTGCGCTGCGGTTCCGAGAAAGATCGCCAGTGCAGCGAGGCAGAGACTTCGGATCACGTTCAGGTTCCAGGAAGCGAAGGGGGCGATCACAGCGAAGAGTTTCCAAAGGTGGACCGTGACTGCGCTGGCCACTGGCGGGTGGGCTGGATGCGGGAAACAACGGGTGAGCCGACCGATTGCAGCTTACGCCGGTTGAGGTCGAGTGACAGCCGGTGCAGCGCAGGCACCAACCGTGTCGGCCACTGGAGTCGGAAGGGCCCCCTCTTCCGCACCTCCCAGCAGAGTACGCTGTTCCCAGTGGCGCTTCAACGGGTGAACGGCGGCGGGACGAAGGGAGTGAGGACGCGGTCGACCTTGGCTGGAATGCTTGGACGCTGGGCCCCGTCGTGCTGTGGGGCACGAGTCGGGGGACACTCGGCGATGAACAGGTTGGAAAACCTGTTCGACGGCTGGAGGACCGGTTCGGACTTCAGCGCGGCGGGTCGGGGAGGGTTCGGACGATCCGGAAGCCGAGGTCGACGTTGATGAACTTGGGCTCGCTCCAACTGCGGTACCCCGAGCGGCAGACGGTGGCCGATTCGAGCCAGCTTCCGCTGCGGGTCACGTGTTCGAGACCCTGCAGGGGACCGACGGGATCGACAAGCAGCGACGGTTCGAACTTCGCATGCCAGTCGTACGTCCACTCATACAGGTTGCCGTGAATGTCGAACAGCCCCCGCAAGGTGGGCCGCAGTTCATGCGAGGCGTGCAAAAACTGGGCGTTTTCCTTGAACCAGCCGAAGTGTTCGAGCAATTCGGGATCACTGCCAAAACCGTACAGACTGCGCATGCCCGACCGGGCGGCCACCTCCCACTCGGCCTCGGTGGGCAGTCGAAAGCCAGGCTGTGCCAGATCGACCGGCCACTGGCGGGGTGCCCAAGGGACCTGGGGATCGCGCGGAAACTGCTGCCGGTCGAGCGTTTCGGGATCGGAGTAGGCCGGTGATGAGCCGGGAATCCGCGCCTGCCGCTCGAGCCACTGACAAAACCCGACCGCCTCGTACCAGTTGGCCACGAACCCCGCGGTGGAACGCCTGGTCTGGACCTGCTTCATCGAGCCGAATTTCTCAGGCTGGTAGGCAATGAGCTCGTCCATGGTGATCTCGCGGTCCAGCACGGCAAAGGGGCGCGAAAGCCGTACGTCGTGCTGGACCTCGCCCGCTTCCGCCCCCTTGTCTCCCGGCCGGGCCCCCACCGTGTAGGTGCCGGCGGGAAAGACAATGAACGTGAAAGAGAAGGTCTGCCGGGCCGCGGCCGATTGCGGAGTCACGCTGATGGAGCGCTCGTCCACAGTCGGCTCAACCTCGATGACCAGCCGGAACCACTCGCGGCCGGGCGCATAAGGGACTGGAGTCCGGTCGAGCTGATCCACCGTGGGGCCCAACCCCCAGTACCGCAGCAGCCAGCCCGCCGCGGCATGCACTGCCGAACTGGGATGGTGGTCGTACCAGTCGGTGAGCTGTGACAGCAAGCGCTCGTGCCGGCCCTCTGGGAATTCATCGGTCGAGTATTCACCCAAAGCCAGCAGCAGGGCATACCGCGCCCGGGCCGACAGGAGGTCGGTTGCATTCGCCGGGAGCTGATCGAGAGTGTCGAGCAGCGTTTCCACCGGGACGCCGCGGGGGCGGCAGCGGAAGAGGAACTGTGTGAGGGCCTCGGGATCGTCGGTCAGTTGGCAGACCTGCAGCGCCTCTGGAATTTGCTGAAGCCGCAGCAGGGTGACGGCGGCGTTCGCCCGCTGCCGCCCGAGGGCAATGCGCGGTGTGGACTCCAACAGATCGGCAGGGAGGGCGGCCGCCTGCCGAGCCAATTCCCCCCGCTGCTGGGGCGTGACGTGGGCTTCGACCAAGGGAAACAACAGTTGGAACTGGGCGGGGGTGGCGAGGGGCAGCAGTCTCGCGAGGCGGTCGGTGTCTTCCCCCGCGAAATCGACCAGGGCATTGGCCGCGCCCACCTGAGCCCCAGACTCGGCGTCGGCATCCACAAAGGCTGCTTCCAGCGAGTCCATCAGCAGGGGAGCCAGCGGCCGCAACGCTTCGCGGATTTCTCCCTGGTAAACAGAATTGGATGCCAGCAACTGTTCGACCACCAGCGTGGTGTCGGCTTGAGTCCAGCGTTCGGGGGCAGGCGGGTTGGGATCGGAATTCGCGAGTTCCCCCGCGGGCTGAAATCCCGCCAGAGCCATGGCGGCCCGCAGCCGGCGCGGCGACTCGGCCGATTCATCGCGCAGCACACTCCAGAGTCCAGAGGTCAATTGAGGGGCGTGCGGCTGCAACTGGTCCCGCAGAGGCCGAAACTCGGCGAGGTCTCCCGCGAGCAGCTCCTCGCGCAGCGGTTCCAGTTGGGTGGTATCTCCCCGCAGCCGCAGCAATGCCAGACGGGTGAGTGCGGAACTTGCCTGAAGATCGACCGCCGACTGATCGGGCGCATTCAGAATCTGCCGGACCCGACGACGCATGTCGGGCTCATCCAACTGGTCAAGCAGATCTTTCCATTCAGCGGGCTTGGTGGCGGGAAGCTGGTTCACCAGTCCCATCGCCCGTTCCCGCAAGGTTTGATCGCGGACACGCTGGTTGATCCACAATCCCGCAGCCACCAGACAGACGCAGCCCAGAAAGACCCAGCCCAGCCGTCGGCCATGCACCACCGCCGCCCGCCGCAGCAGTTGGCGTTCGGGCTCCTTGCGCTGGCGCGTGTTGGTCCGACGGAGGATCCACAGATGCTCCGACATGGTCGGCAGGTATCGGTCTTCCGGCTTGGCCTGCCACTGGGCGGTGCGTTCCGCCAGCAGCAATTCGGCCCGGCCGCGCGGGGTCTCGCGTTGCTCGCGGGTCAGCCACGACCGCAAGGCAGGAACGAGATAGTCGTGCGTCAGTTGGTAGAATCGCCCCGGTCTGGCAGCGGAGGTGTCATCCCCAACTGGACTTTCCCCCTCATCGATCGGGGCAGCGTCTACGTCGGAGTCGGCCGTCGCGTTCTCGGGCTCGGTGGGGGTGATCAGCCGAGCCTCCCGGTCGAGGATCCGCAGCAGCGTGTCGAAGTCGGCGGGGCGCTGGCGGTACTCGGCGGCTTCCAGCAATTGCTGATGCGACTGCATCTGCCCCTTGATGTCGGTCCCCACCTCGGGCAGCAGAGCCCGCAAAACCCGCTGGGCCCCCCGCTTATGGAAACGGTGGGCGGGGGGAGCGGTTCTGGCACTGAAGGTCTCGTCGAGAAAGGCGACTCCCACCCCTCCCTGCTGCGCCACTTCATCGAGCTTGGCCGGAGTCCAGGGGCGCCCCTTCATCATCTCCGCAAAGACGGCGAGACGGACGCAGGCGACGGTCTCTCCCTCGGCCAGCTCACGCACAGCCCGGGTGAGAAACTCTTGCTGATCGGTAGTGAGCGGGTCGGGATCATCCGGCAGCCTTCCGTGGGCCCGCCCGAACAGGGTGAGTACCTTGCGGGCATGCTCGAGATCGAACAGATCGACCGCCTCCATGTTGTGGCTGTCGAGGGGAACCTCGAGCACCTCCATGAAGCGGGTGACCATCATCCAGAAGTCCTCCCGAACCAGCAGCAGGGCCTGAACCGCGGCCCCATCGCAGTGCCGCAAGGCGCGGGCCAGTTGGGTGCGGGCCAACTGCGGCCGCTCATGCAGCCACTGTTCGAACTGGTCGATGATGAGCACGACCTTGCGGCCCCGGCTGCCCCCGGCCTCGCGAAGCTGGGCGATCCACCCGGGCAGACTCCCCTCCTCCGCCAACTCGGGGCAGGCCCGGGCGAGGGATTTCAGCAAACGCCCCTCGGTGTCGTGGGGTGTCGCCTCGATATAGAGCGGCAGCACGGAAGTCGCCAGCCGGGGAAGCAGCGCCGCCTTCACGAGACTCGACTTGCCGCAGCCGGAAGGGCCATACATCACCCCCACCGGGAAGGTCTGGTCGGCCTGGCGTTGTTCGAGACGGGTCTTCCAGAACGAGACTTTCCGGGGAAGCCCATCGCGGCCGCGAACTCCAGGCAGCAATTGCAAAAAGAAATCGGCATCATCGGTTTCGTAACTGCGCAGGCCGCGGGGAACGACAGCCGGATGCGAACTGCTGCTCGCGGTCGAGCCTGTCACGGGGCCGACATTGCTGAAGACTGCCGTACCAGTCTGGGTGCCGGTGCTTCCCTGACCGTCCGTGGACACCGTGGGACTTGCGGGGCCGCCCGCAAAGCCAGTCACGGGAGAAGCCGGAGCGGTTTGCGAGAGGGGAGCGGTCGTGGAGGGGGTCGCAGAGCGGGCGGGAGAGCTCTCGGTCGGGTTTGTGTGGGCCAGCCAGTGTCGCAGATCATCGACCAGGGCAGTGGCTGAGTCGTAGCGGTCGGCGGCCCGTTTTTCGAGAAGTTTCAGGCAGATCCGCGACAGTTCACCGGGAACCCGCGGGTTGAGCATGCGCGGGGGGGTCGGTTCGTGTTCCTGGATGTCCTGGTCGAGATCGCTCCCCTCGCCGAAGGGCCGACTGCCGGTCAGCAGTTCATAGAGCATGACCCCCAGGCTCCAGAGGTCACTGCGGCCATCCATTTTGTGGGTTTCGCCCCGCACCTGCTCGGGAGACATGTACGGAGCGGATCCGGCCCGTTGCCCGGCGTGGCGCCAGCGGTTGCTGCGGTGCAGCGAGAGCCCGAAGTCGGCGACGTACAGCCGGCCCTGGCGATCAACCAAAATATTGGCCGGCTTGAGGTCGCGATGGACCAGCTTGTGGGTGTGGGCATAGCCCACCGCCTCGGCGATGGTCACCAGCCATTCGGCCGCCTGGCGGGGACTGGGCGGAGATCGTTCCAACAGACGTTTGAGATCGCCCCCTTCGATGTACTGCAGGGCGATGTAGATCTGTCCCTGGTCGACATGCACGTCATGCACCCGCACGATGGCTGGGTGTTCCAACCGGGCCGCCTGGCGGGCTTCGTTGAGAAAGACGTCGCGGGCGACGGCATCGGTCAGCTTGTCGGGACGGGGGACCTTCAGAGCCACCCGCCGGTCGAGCAGCGTATCGCGGGCAAGATAGACAATCGCGAAGCCTCCGGTTCCCAGTTCACGCTCGATCTCGAACCGGCCAATTCTTCGAAGCGGTGACTCGGCGGGAGCGACGTGGGAAGTCGGGCCCGGCGTGGGAACTGTGGGATGCTCGTTGTCTCCCGGAAGAAGGCTGGTGGCCGGCGCCGCCGGGGGGGCTTCCAGACCCGTGTCCCGCCGGGTCGTCTGCGGGGCCTCCAACACTTCGGTCCCCGAGAGCTCATCGATCACATGCTGATCGCGGGGAAACCGCCGACGATAGTCATTGAGGTCCCAGTCGAGCCCCGCCCGGCGCAGCAGATTGCGTTCGACCAGCAGCAGTTCCTGCAACAGCGCCGTCCGATCAGCGTCAGGATGCGCCTGGAGGAAATCTTCGATCCGGGGAAGCGGCCCCCCTGTGGCGAGGCAATCGAGGAACTGCTGCTCGAACACACGGCCCAACTGGGTGGCCTGTCGGCCCGGTTGAGTCGACTTCGCAGAAGCATTTTCGCCAGGAGACGAATTCACAAACGACTTCCTTCTCCAAGTGCCATGTCCGTTGTCGCGTCCACTGGCCAACAGCCAAGGCGACGGGGTTCTTCCCGACAGTCCGCAGCAGAACCGTTTTCACGAGTCCACCCGGTCGCCCTGCGGCGGAATTCTAGACCAAAGCCGGAGAGTCATGCCACAAAGCAGCCGCCTTGTGGCTCGTCTCAAGGTATAGTGGCGGCAGGGGGTGGCACGGACCGGAATGACCAGAGCCGGAGCAGGCCGAAAGTCACCTGGGAATACCAGACTCCCAGTCTGAAGATGGTGTGACTTGAAGACGTTTTTCGGCGGTGCGGAGAGCCACAGACGGGAAAACCGGTGGCTGGCTCGGAGCGATTATTGCGCTCGCGGAATCCTTGCCGACGGCAGGCAGCGTTCCCCCGCCGCGCGCAGTGTCTCGAGCAGGCCGTCGAGGTGGTCGGGGGTGGTGAGGGGATTCATCAGCGTGCAGCGGAGGGCCGCCTGGCCGTCGAGCGTGGTCCCCACGAGGTAATACTCGCCCGACTCCATCACCGTTCGCCGCAGCGTTCGCTGGAACTCATTGATCACCTCCGGCGGGGCCCCCCGCAGCGTGGCGGGCAGGTGCCGGAAGACGACGATGTTGCACTGCGGCTCGTGCAGGGGCTCGAAATCGTCGTCGGCCTGCAGTTTCTGATGCAGCGTCTGGGCGAGATCAAACGTCACGTCGACCAGGTCTTCAAACAGTCCGGGGCCGAACAGCGACCACAACCCCCACAGCCCCAGGGCCGCCCCCCGCTTGGTGCATTCGACCGTGCGCAGGGCTCCGTCGAACTCGGCCATACCCGGGGCGGCCGGGTCGAACAGGTAGGGGGCGTTCTGCCGGAACGCCTCGTAACTGTGCCGCTGGTCGCGATAGAGCAAAAACGCGCACAGCGCCGGGACATACAGCATCTTGTGCGCGTCCCACGTGACGCTGTCGGCCTGGTCGACCCCCGCCAGCAAGTGCCGGTGCCGCGCACTGAGCAGGGTCGCCCCCCCATGGGCGGCGTCGACGTGCAGCCAGACGTCGTGCCGGCGACAGACCTCGGCGACCTGTTCGAGAGGATCGAACGCTCCGATGGGGGTCGCACAACTGCTGGCGGCGACGGCAATGAGGGGATGCCCGGCACGGCGCAGCCTTCCCAGCAGTTCGTCGAGCTGCTGTGGACACATCCGCCGGCGTGCATCGAGCGGGGCGGCGACAACGTGGTTGGTCCCCAGCCCGGTGATGCCGGCCCCCCGCGCGAGGCAATAGTGGGCGTCGGCCTGCACCACCAGCTTGGGAGCGGGACCCGTGTGACCAGCCAGCCCCTGTTCCCACGCAGACCCCAACCGCACATTGCGGGCCACCAGCACCGCGGTCAGATTGGCCAGGGACGCGCCGTGGGTCACAATGCCGCCGCTGGCCGGGTACTGCCAACCCACCTGGCCCACCAGAGTACGAATCAGCGCCTGCTCGATGGCGGTGACCCACGGCCCCATCTCGTAGACCGCCATCGGATTATTGATGACCCCGCCGAGCGCATCACACAGGCTGGCGAGCGGGATGGGGGGAGGCACTTGATGCCCTACGTACCGCGGATCGTGCAATTTGATGGAATGGGCGAGAGCCTGTTCGACCAACTGCTGGAACCGGGGCACGAGGGCTGCGGGAGACGCCCCATGAGCGTCGGCAGCGGGCGAAGCCAGCGACGCCAGTGCGGCCCGGGTGAGCGTCTGCGGATCGTTCCAGGGGAGCACCGGTCCGGTGGAGGTATGGCAGTGCTCGAGATGCCGGGTGAGACAGTCAATGAGCTGATACCCGGACGACCGGAAGAGTTGCGGATCGTAGAGCGCCCGAACGCGGTCGAGCGCTGTGGCCGGGGAAGAGTGCGTGGGGTTCATCTGGTCGAGTGTAGAGCGGGGTGACGAGCGGTACAATTCGCCGCGCGGTGTGACTTCCAGGTGATTCCCGGCCCGAGGTGAGTGGCATGTCTCAGCAGGTGTGGCGCGACAGTTGGCGGCGATGGCTGGTGCTGGCGAGTCTTGTCTGCCCGGTTGGGTGGGGAGACTCCGGCGTCGGGTTGGGGCAGGCTCTGGCCGAAAGTGCCCCCCGGCTCGTGGTGAGCACGCCAGTCTCGCCCCCCGAGTGGGCGTTGCTCGAACGGGAACTGCTGCGGGCGAACGCGGGGGCGTGTGCCGAGTTTTTTGAGAAGTATTTCGACAGCCGGGGTTGGCTGCTGTGTGTGGAGCGCTGGGGGGGCGATGACGGTCCCGATGATGCGATGGAGAACTGCAACGACTGGCCGCTGGTGCACGCGCTGGGGGGGGCCGACGAGGTGCTGACGATGTACCGGCACGCCTGGGAGGGGCATCTGCGGCAGTACACGCTCGCCCGCACGACCGAGGTCCCCTTCGCGCGGGACGGGATGTACTACAAGGAATTTCCCGTCACGATGGACTGGCTGCACAACGGCGAGGGATTGACGGTCTTCAACCTGCAGGGGCTGTCGGATCCCGCCAACATTCCGTTCCAGCAGCGGGTCCGGAGGTTTGCGGGGTTTTATCTGAATGAGGATCCCGGAGCCCTCAACTACGACGCCCAGCACCGCATCATCCGCAGCCTGTTCAACGGCAGCCGCGGGCCACTGATGCGGAAGGCGACCGCGGTCGACTGGGCGGGAGACCCGATCGAGGTGAAGGGGCGGTTTCGCCTGGGGCATGGAGAAGACAGCTACGAGGCGATGCTGCAGCATTTCGAAGAGTACAACGACATTCTGGGCGATCATCCGCAGAACCTGCTGGCGACGTCACTTCCGTTGAACGCCTACCTGCTGACGGGGGAAGAGAAGTACCGCACCTGGCTGCTCGACTATGTCGATGCGTGGTGCGAGCGGGCGCGGGCCAACGGGGGGATCTTGCCAAGCAACATCGGGCTGGATGGCCAGATTGGCAGTGCGGCCGGCGGGAAGTGGTACGGCGGGGTGTATGGCTGGGGCTTCACGGTGTTTGATCCGGGGTCGGGGAAACCGGCCAATCGGAACACCTTGGGGTTGGGGGTGGTGGGGTTTCTGAATGCCTATCTGCTGACGGGGGACCTGCGTTACCTCGATGTGTGGCGCGGGCAGATCGACGCGGTGAACGCGCAGGCGAAGGTGGTCGATGGGAAGAAACAGTATCCCCGGATGTACGGCGACGAGGGGTGGTACGATTTCCAGCCAGCCCCCTACGACCAGGGTCTGCTGGAGGTGGCGTATCTCTCGCAGCGCCCCGAAGACCTGGCGCGGCTGGGAGCGCATCCGTGGCTGGAGTTTCTGGCGGGACGGAACGAAGGGTATCCGGTGCAGGCACTGCGGGGCGACCTGGCTCAAGTGCGGGCGAAGGTGCAGGGGATGCGGGCCGACACCACCACCCCCGACACGCGGCTGTCGGATGACCCCATGCAGTACAACCCGGCCAGCGTAGGGTCGCTGGTGTCGCTGATGCTGGGGGGGATTCATCCCGGACATCGCGGTTCGGTGCTGCACGCCCGACTGCGGTATTTCGACCCCGCGCTGCAGCGGGCCGGGCTGCCCGAGGATGTCGCGGCCCTGGTCGACGGGCTCACGGCCGACTCGGTGGCGGTGCAGTTGGTCAACACGAGTCCGCTGCACCGGCGACGGGTGCTGGTGCAGGCGGGGGGGTATGGCGAGCACTGGTTTGATGGTGTGCGGATTGGCGAGGCAGACGTACCCCTGGAGGGGCGGTTGGTCGAAGTCGTGCTGGAACCTGGCTGCGGCACCCGGCTGCAGTTCCAGATGCGGCGCTATGTGCAGATCAATCGTCCGACGATGCTGTTGCCCTGGGACCGGGATTGACGGACCCGCATTCAATCCAGAAGTGCAGTCCGCCGCCGGGAAAGTCGAGCCGTTCTGAAGCCTCGGAAAGACCATCGCGGCGGAGACATTGTCAAGCGTGCCGCCGAATGACGAGCGACGCATCCTGCGGCACTGCGTTGACGAGTGGGAGGGGGTTGTTAGGATGGCATTCTGCGATCTCTGAAAAGAGATGGCACGACCTGGGTGTTCCTCTGGCGTGTGGCTGGGGGAAAGAATAGGGAAAACGGTGCAACTCCGTTGCGGTCCCGCCGCTGTAACCGGGGACTGCTTTCGCGACAACCACTGCCGGACAGGAGAGCTGCAAGCCTCCTCGAATTCGGTGGGAAGGTGCGAAAGCAAGGCCGATCCGGAAGCCAGAAGACCTGCCCAGATGTCGGATACCAGAGCGGGTCTTTCGCGGAAAAGACACGGCTGATGGCCATTTTGCGCGGTGGGTTGCGGCCTGGACTTGAATGCAGGTCGCCGCCGGGTGGATGGCCGTGGGCGGTGAATTTGCTGCGCAGACCCGCTGGCGAGGGGAATCTCGGACTGTTCCCCCCAGCGAGGACGTGTGAGATGCGGCATTTGGATGATTCGCTGCGAACCCGCAGCGCGTGCACGATGGCGGCGAGTTCCTGTCAATTTCCGGTGCATGGGCAACCGCCGGACAGCGGGCAAGATCTGTCGAACCAGCGTCACACCTGGACGGCGGCACGGCCCGCAGGAAACGGGCGGCGGGGTTTTACGCTGATCGAGCTGCTGGTGGTAGTGGCGATTATCGGAATTCTGGTGTCGTTGCTGCTGCCGGCCGTGCAGCAGGCCCGCGAGGCGGCCCGCAGTGTGCAGTGCAAGAACAACCTGCGGCAACTGGTGCTGGCCCTGCACAACTACAGCGAGAACTGGAAGGGCTCACTGATGCCCACCGACGTCTACAATTGGACCATTCCATCCGGTCAGCCGGGGGGCGAGCAGCGGTACTGGTTCGGCGAGGTCACTCCCAGCGGACAGCTCGACTTCACCCGCGGGTTCCTGGCCCCCTTCATGGAGAACCAGAAGCAGAGCTACCAATGCCCCAACTTCACCGAGTCCATGGTGACCTCGGTGCGGTTTGGCAGCATGACCAGCGGCTATGGCTACAACTACCGGTATCTGGGACCGGGGCTGCAGTCGGCGATCGACTGGATGACGATGAAAGTCGATCCGTCGCAATCGATCAATTACCGGTTCGCCGATGTGCGGTCGGTAACCCAGACCATCGTGTTCGCCGATTCGGCCGCGGTGTTCTGCAACAACTGGCCCGAGTGCACCAGCAACTCGTTCATCGAGTCGTGGACGCTCGAGGCCCCCAGTGGGGCGTTTCCCAACACGCACTTCCGGCACAATTTCACCGCCAACGTGGCCTACCTCGACGGGCACGTCGAGACGCATTCCCCCAGCTGGATTGCCCTGCCCGGGTGGGTTCCCGCTCCCCAGGTGGAGGAGATGCGGAAACGCAATCTGGGGTTTGTGGGGATGGATGACACCCTCTACGACCGCGAGTGAGGGATCATGAAACCACTGGGACTGCTGGCGTTGGCGATCGCTCTGTCGGGGGCCGGCTGGTGGGGGTGGCAGCGGTGGCACGCCCCCCCTGCTCTGCCGGTCGCGGAATTGCCGGCCGAGATTACCTATCTCTGCCTCGAGACGGGGGAGCTGAGCCGGGGGCCCCGGCAGGCGACGCCGGCGATGAATCCCAAACTGGGGCGGGCGACCCTGGCGCAGGCGCTGTATTGCAGCCGATGCCAAGGCTGGCACCGCATGCCCCCAGATGAAGTCCGGAAAACCATGCCGGGCGGTCCGGTCTGCCCCACCACCCGGGTGCCGCTGGTTGAGACCGCCCCGGCCGGGACCCCGCTGGAGTTGGCACGATGAGCGGCTGGCCGCGGCGGTTGAGCCAGGCATTGTGGCTTGGCGCGGTCTTGCTGGCTGCCTACGGGATGCGGCCGTCGCGGTTTACGGTGCCGCTCCCCCCCGCCGATCCATTCGTCGACCGGGTGGTGCTCTTCGAGCGCGGAGAGGGAGCGGGGTACGGCATGGACCAACTGCCCGACGTGGTGCTGGGAGCTCCGCGCGGCGGAGGTCTGCTGGCACCGTCACAGCATGTGTTGTCGCTGGGAGGAGGTGGGTCAATCACGCTGGAGTTTGTCGACAATGAGGTTTGGGACGGACCCGGCCCCGATTTCCTGGTGTTTGAAAATCCGTTTCTGGTCGCCCCGGGGGATGATCCGACGCAGGGCTTTTTCGAGCTGGGCAAGGTCGAGGTGAGTGAAGACGGCCAGACCTGGCGCGAGTTTCCCTATTCCGTGGAGACGCGGGCGGGATGCGCGGGCTGGCGGCCCGTGCTGGCCAATACCGACGAAAACGATCGCCTTCCGACCGATCCCCTTCAGGCCGGGGGTGATCCGTTCGATCTCGCCGAGGTGGGTCTGCGGGTGATCCGGTTCGTCCGGATCACCGATCTCGACAACACGCTGGGTTCGAAGGGGACGCAGGGGTTCGACCTGGATGCCGTCTCCGCGATCCACTCGGTTCGCCGCCAGGATCCGCGCCCCTGGATTCAGGAGCCTTGACGGGCGAGCGGAGAACCCAAAAGCCCCGTTGCACCGATAACCCCTGAAGCGATGGGGACGTCGGGTGAGGACGCCCCCCTGCCCTGTCGGCCCCGCTTGCAATGCGACGGGACATGGCCGGTCGAATCTCTCAGAGCAGCGCGGTGGTTTCGGGGAAGCCACACAGGAGGTTGAAATTCTGCACGGCGACGCCGGCCGCTCCTTTGATGAGGTTGTCGAGGCACGAGAGGATGATGGCCTGTCCCCGGGCCGAGCGGACGGTGATGTCGCAGAAGTTGGTATGGGCCGAGTCTTTGGTGGTGGGGAGATGGTCGACCACCCGCATGAACGGTTTGCCGGCGTAGTAGCTGCGGGCGGCGGCCAGCAATTCGGCATCGGTGGCGGGCTTGGCCAACGGGGCGTAGATGGTGGCGATAATGCCCCGGTCCATAGGGGCCAGATGGGGAGTGAAGATCGCCTCGACCGGTTGCCCGGTGGCGGTGGTGAGAATCTGTTCAATCTCGGGGAGATGCCGGTGCTTGTTGCCGACCGAGTAGGCGCTCATCGACTCGTTGCACTCCGAATAGAGCGTGTTGAGTTTGGGAGTGCGGCCCGCCCCGGAGACACCGCTCTTGGCGTCGATGATGATCCCCTGCGGGCGGACCCATCCCCCGGCCAGAAAGGGGGCCAGGCCAAGGATGGAGGCGCTGGTGTAGCAGCCGGGGTTGGCAATGAGCGACTGGCCCGGGATCTGCGCGGCGAACAGCTCGGGGAGGCCGTACACGGTGGTGGGGAGGCGGGCCGGGTCGGAATGCTTGTGACCGTACCATTTCTCGTAGACGGCGGGGTCGTTCAGCCGGTAGTCGGCACTGAGGTCGACAACCTTGGCTCCTCCGGCGAGCAGGGTGGGGACCGCCTCCATGCTGGCCACGTGGGGAAGGCAGCAGAAGACCACGTCGGCCCGGCGGGCAACCTCGGCGGGGCCCAGATCTTCGCACTTGAGATCGAGCCGGCCGTAAAGGCTCTGGTGAATGGAGTGGATCGGGGGGGATCCCTCTTGCCGGGTGGTGAGGGCGGTGAACTGCACCTGCGGGTGCCGGAGGAGAATCTTGATGAGTTCGAGCGCGGTGTAACCCGTGGCGCCGAGGATGGCGACCTTGACCATGGTGGCAGTGGGGTTCGAGGAAGGGAGTGAAGAGGTCCCGAGTTTACCGGGAAAGGGACGGGGAATCGACCACGCTGGGGAGGGTCGGGCGGGGAGGTTCCTTGAACAAGTTCTTCCCGCCCGTTATGAAGATGGTTCGCGCCGGGCCCCCCCGCAGTTGCCCATCAAACCTGCCGATTTTCACCGCATTCGTTCCCTCGCTCGGGGAGTGAAGTGTGGTGGTTTGGAGCGGTGGCAGGACGGGGTGGGGAGACGAGAGGGGGGACGGCCACCGCGGACATTTCTTGTTTCTCCCCCGGGTTTGATCACATGGCCAGCGTGGCTTCTTCTGTTTCGCATGCACTCTCTGAGACCAACGGCATTTTGCGGCTTGCGCCGGCCTGGGTTCCCCGTTCGTTCCTGCAGCCGGGACGGCGGCTGAAGCTGCACCCGGCCGACTATTACTTCCTGGGAACGCACCGGGGGGGCATCGATGAACGCTGGTTCGCGTCGACCACCGTCGCGACCAATGAAGGGGCTCCGGAAGACGAGGGGCTGAGCTACGTCGTGGTGAATGGCAAGAAGGCCTTCACCCTGCGGGATGCGGTCTCGGAACTGAAGGACGAGCTGGTCGGCAAGTCGATCTGGAAGAAGTATGAGCGGTGGCCCGTGTATTCGAAGTTCTTCGACAACATGGGGCCCATTCCGCACCACATGCACCAGAACGACAAGCAGGCGAAGCTGACGGGGCAGGAAGGGAAGCCCGAGTCGTACTACTTCCCCCCGCAGATGAACCAGATCGGGAACAACTTCCCGTACACGTTCATGGGGCTCGAGCCGGGCACGACGAAGCAGGAGATCATCGAATGCCTCGACCGCTGGAACGACGGTGACAACGGGATTCTGAACTACTCGAAGGCGTACCGTCTGCAGCCCGGCACCGGCTGGCTGATTCCCCCCTGCGTGCTGCACGCCCCGGGAAGCCTGGTGACCTACGAGCCCCAGTGGGGCAGCGACGTGTTCGCCATGTACCAGTCGATGGTCGAAGGGCGGGCGGTCCCCCGGTCGCTGCTGACGAAGGACTTCCCGAAAGAGAAGCACAATAACAACAAGTATCTGGTCGACGCCCTCGACTGGGACGGAAACGTCGATCCGAACTTCAAGGACAATCACTTCCTGGCCCCGATTCCGGTTGCCAAGACCGAGAAGGAAGGGTGGGTCGACCGCTGGATTGTCTACGGCAAGGTGGGGGGCAAGCAGCTCTTCACCGCCAAGGAGCTGACGGTTCAGCCCGGCAAGAAGTGCGTGATCAAGGATGGGGGCGCGTACGGCTGGATCACCGTGCAGGGACGCGGAAAGATCGGCAACGTTGAATTGCAGACCCCCGTGATGATCCGCCATTGGGAGATCACCGAAGACGAAGTCTTCGTGACCGCCAAGCGGGCCGCCGAAGGGGTGGAGATTGTGAACACCGGCACCGAGCCGCTGGTGGGCCTGCGGTATTTTGGCCCCGATGCGCAGCCCGAGGCTCCCGCGGTTGGCGACTACCGCAAGTAGTCTTTCGGGGAGAAATCGCCCGGACGGGAGCGGTGCCCCAGAGCCCTCTCCCGGTCCGGGTGTGCGACCGCCGGGTGCGCGCCCGGCGACGGTTGGCCCCCCTTTCCTGCATTCCACACAGGGTCTCTCTTCATGAGCGCTCCGCGTAACAACTTTCCGAAGCTGCACAATGCCAGCTGGCCCGGCGTGGTGGGCAAGGGCTCTCCCGGAGCCGAACCGATCATCGAACTCGACCAGATGCTGGCGCTGACTGCGGCGGCCGAGGTCGATGGGGTCAAGTTCGACGGCGTCGACGTCTTTCTGTTCGCCCCGCATGTCGACATCGACTCGACCGATGACGATCTCAAGCGGCTGGCCGACCGGGTGCGGAAGCACAACCTCGTGATTGGCTCGGTGGTGGCTCCGGTCTGGCCGCCGACAGGTGGTGGTTCGGCCATGGGGTCGGAGGCCGAACGCGACCAGTTTGTCGAGCAGGTGCCCAAGGGCTGCCGGATCGCTTCGCGGCTGCGGGAACTGGGCGTGCGTCCGTACGGGATTGTTCGGATCGACTCGGCCTGCAGCCCGTCCGACTGGGTCAAGGACCCGGAAGGAAACCAGAAGAAGATCGCCCACAGCTTCCAGCGCGCGGCTGACATTGCGGCCGACCATGGGGAACGGCTCGCGGCCGAGGGGGAAATCTGCTGGGGGGGTATGCACAGCTGGCGGCGGATGGTGCAGTTGCTGGAAATGACCGACCGCCCCGGTGTGGTCGGGTTCCAGGCCGACATGGCCCACACGCTGCTGTACACGCTGGGCTACAACGCCCCGGAAGACCGGATTCTGCCCGAGAACTGGAACTGGAGCGACGCCGACACGCTCGACCGGGCCCTCGCGACCCTGACCGCCGCCCTGCGTCCCTGGACGATCGACTTCCACGTCGCCCAGAACGACGCCACGGTGAAGGGTTCGGGTTCGCACGACAAGACCGGCAAGCACTGCCTGCCGAACGATCCCAACGGGAAGTTGTCGATCGCCAAGCACGCCCGGCACTGGCTGCGTGATTCGTACGGCAACCCGTTGAACAAGTACCAGCACATCTGCTGGGATGGCTGCATGTTCCCGAACGATGTGATGATGCTCCCCTCGACCTGGAACAGCATCCTCAAGGAAATGATCGCCGTCCGCGACGCGCATGGCTGGCACGCCTGAGCGTGGTTGACTGACTGGGACAGGGGCTGTGGACCCGATGTGGTCCAGCCCCTGTGCCTGTTTCCCAATCCACCCCACTTTTCATCCCCAGGGGAAGACGATGTCGAAACCTTTGAACATTGGCATGATTGGCTACGGCTTTATGGGCCGGGCCCACTCCAACGGCTACCGCAAGGTCAGCAACTTCTTCGATCTGCCGTATCATCCCGTTCTGAAGGCGGTCTGTGCCCGGGATGAGGCGAAAGCGAAGGAGTTCGCGAATCGCTGGGGTTACGAATCGGTCGAGACCGACTGGCGGAAGCTGATCGAGCGGAAGGATATCGACGCAGTCGATATCTGCGTTCCCAACAACCTGCACAAGGAAATCTCCATCGCCGCCGCCAAGGCGGGGAAGATGGTGCTGTGCGAGAAGCCCCTCTCGATGGACACCGCCGAGGGGGAGGAAATGTGCCAGGCGGTCGAGAAGGCCGGCGTGCCGAACATGGTCTGGTACAACTACCGCCGGGTTCCCGCCGTGACGATGGCGAAGAAGCTGATCGACGAAGGCCGGCTGGGACGGATCTTCCACTACCGGGCGGTCTTTCTGCAGGACTGGACGATCTCGACCGACCTGCCCCAGGGGGGGACGGCACTGTGGCGTCTCGACGCCGCAGCGGCGGGCTCGGGGGTGACTGGCGACCTGCTGGCGCACTGTATCGACACGGCGATCTGGCTGAATGGCAAGATCGACACGGTCAGCGCGATGACCGAAACCTTCATCAAGGAGCGGACCCATACCGCCACCGGGAAGAAGGAACAGGTCAAGATTGACGACGCCTGTGCGTTTCTGGCCCGCTTCCAGAACGGCTCGCTGGCGACGTTCGAATCGACCCGGTATGCCCGTGGCCACAAGGCGCTGTACACCTTCGAGATCAACGGCGAGAAGGCGTCGATCAAGTGGGATCTGCACGATCTGCACCGGCTGGAGTACTTCGACCACAAAGACGAAGGGAAGCTGCGGGCGTGGCGTTCGATTCACGTCACCGACGCCGGCGGCGAACACCCCTACATGGACCACTGGTGGGTACCCGGTCTGCAGATTGGCTACGAGCACTCGTTTGTGCACCAGGTGGCCGACTTCATCGACGGTCTGGGCAAGGGAGTTCCCGCCGATCCCACCTTCCGGACCGCGCTGGAAACCCAGCGGGTGTGTGATGCCGTGCTGAAGAGCGCCGCCAGCGGAGCCTGGGTCAACGTCTGACAGCCGGGCCCGGCTGGAAGGGAATGCACTCGCGGGGGTGTGCCGTCTGTTCGGCACACCCCCGCGCTTTTTGGACCATGAGGTCCCGAACAACGCCCGGAACCGACCTCGAGCAATCGCGGACCTTCTTATTCACTCGACTGGGCAGGACCACCCACGGGCCATCAAGAGGCCTGAATCCATGCCCGAATATGCTCAACTTCCGTGACATCGCTCGCACCAAACCATAAACCGCGTCACCAGCGGACAGTGTTCGATGCGCACCGCTTGTGACCCGCACGGTCCCCCCATTCCCGGCCGCAGGACCCGAGCAAGGAGGTGGGGAGAGGTGATACAGGAAATCCAGCCGGGAGGGATTCCTGACGATCGATTTTCTCCAGCTGCCCATCGAAGCTCATGTCTTCCGATCCATACCCAGCGGACCGGACACAGAGGTCCGCCCCCCCCGCCACCCATCGTCTGAACCCGTGACGCGGTGGTCTTTTGAATGAGAGGTCAGTGAGCCCGCTCGGCGGCGGCGAGGGCGGCGGCGTAACGCAGCTTGTTTTGGCGGACCTCTTGCGCCGCCTGCAGGAAATAGTCGGTGACCGCGCGGATTGGCCGGCTGGCGAGCTTGTCGGCCACAAAATGCTTCTTGCCGTCGGCGATGACCGGATCAAGATCGGCCCCGGTGAATCCATCGGTCGCCTCAACCAGACGGGACATGTCAATTCCCTCCAGGTCGGCGGGAATCCCGCGAAGGGCCCGCTGCAGAATCCGACCACGGGCCTCGGCATCGGGAAGCCCGGTTTCGAGCCACAATTCACTTCGTCCCGAGCGCAGCAACGCCGGGGGAAGATCGGCCAGTTGCATTGCGGTGAAGATCACGCACACATCCCGGCATCCTTCACTCTCGAGACCGTCGAGCATGGTCAGCAGGTACCGGTACAGCCCCAGTTCCTGTCCGGCCTGGAACATCGCGTCGCAGTCGTCGATGAAGACCACCGCCGGGGCATTGTGCCGGGCCTGCTCAAAGACACTTTCAATCTTCCAGTAGAAATTGGGGGTCCCGGGAATGAAGGTGCCGTCAATCCGGAAAAACCGGCTTTTGAGCCGGTGTGCGAGGGCCCGGCCGATGGTCGTTTTACCGGTCCCCGGAGGACCGAGCAGCAGGACTCCCCGCTTGGGGCGCAGGCCGTACTGGGTCGCCAGGGTGTCATTTTCGAGCGGCAGAACCACCTGCGTTTCGAGTGCCGCGATCAGATCATCCATCCCCTCCAGGTCCGTCAAGGAAACCTGGCGAACTCCGGGAAGATGAATGTTGCTGGTGAGCCCGTTCCCGGTCAGATGCTCGAGGAAACGCCCGGTGGAGAGGTCCGGGTCGGCAGCGAGCCACCGGCACGCCTGGGCCAGATCGCGGGCCGTGAGATGGGTGGCCTGGCGAGGGATGCGCGAGAAGTCGAGCCGGTCGGCGACCTCGGCGGGAAGGATCCCGCGGGCCAGACAGGCGTAATCGGTGTCGTTGAATTCCTCCAGTTCGACCCCATAGCCGCGGGCCTGGATGGTGTGCGGCGGGTGCTGCAGTCCCAAAATGATCTTGCGGCCGTTCTTGAGTGCGAAGTCGCAGCAGTTCAGCAGAGCGCCCGCCAACCAGTTGGTGCGGGGATACGAACCACAATTGTCGACCACGTCCTGCAGCAGATCGACATCATCGACCACCACGGCGGGATACTGGAACAGCGATTCGGAAATCAGCCGTTCAAACACCTCCTCGAGCGCCAGAGGATTCGAGACCCGCATCTGTTGGGCGAAGCTCGAAAACGGAATGAATTCTCCATCCAGATCGCGACACAGTTGCTGCAGCACGGTGGTTCTTCCGGCACCGCGCCCGCTGGCCAACCAGGCGATGGGACTGACCTGGAGGGAGGTGTGCAGTTCCCGCAGCGCCTGCTGCTGGGTGGGGCAGAGTTCCGGAATGCCGTGGTTCAAATGGAGGCCGTGGAGGAGAGGAATTCAGAAACGTCAACGATGGGCGGACACACGACGCGGTCTCGAGGTTCGCTTACCCTGCGGGGGCAAACAGCATCCGCCATTTGTGCCGCAGCAAGGACCGCGCCACCGAGTACAGTTTTCGGGCCTTTCCCAATTCGACCCGGCGGGTGAAGACGTCGTAATGCCGGCGTTCGATCTCGGTCAGCAGGCCGCCGTAGATGGTGACCATGGTCTCCAGAATGGGCCGGCCCGGGGGATCGAGCCAGCCAAACAGCGGCTGCATGCGGTGGTAATACTCGCGGGCTCGCGCTGCTTCGAATTGCAACAGTTCCACGACCCGGGGAGAGGCCAGCGCGGCCTGCAGATCGTGCGGTTCCACACCAAATCGCCGCAGGTCCTCGGCCGGCAGGTAAACCCGGCCATTGAGGGCGTCTTCCCGCACATCCCGCACGATGTTGGTGAGCTGGAAGGCAGTGCCGCAATCAATGGCGACGGGAATGGCCCGCTCGTCGTGAAAGCCCCAGACATGGATGCAGGCCAGCCCCACCGCCCCCGCCACGTGGTAGCAATAGCGCTCCAGATCGGCGAAGGTCTCAATGGCGACCGGGTGCAGATCGAGCTCGACCCCGGTGATGACGTCGGTGAGATACCTGACCGGCACCTGGTACCGCCGCAGCATGTCGGCCACGGCGGGCAGCAGCGGATGGGCCGACTCTCCCGTGGCACAGGCCTCGGCCAGTTGCGCCCGCCAGTCGCGGAGGGCGGCGGCCCGTTGTTCGAGCGGTGCGTCGCTGTCGGCCAGATCGTCGGTGACCCGCATGAACGCGTAGAGCGCGCACATCGCCTGGAAGCGGTCCCGCGGGAGCGTCAGGAACGAATAAAAGAAGTTCTTCCCGGTCTGGCGGGCCAGGGTCTCACAGCGCTGATACGACTCGGCAAGCGACACGTAACGGGCCCGGCGGTGTGATCGGAATGGGCGAAGTCGGCTCGGGAACCGGAGGTCAAACCGGGGAGATCGCTCCCCCGGTTCTGCTGTCCGGCCGGACCACTCTGGCGAGAGGCCCAACGTGTTCGAATCGACCCAGGCTGACGCCTCAACCGCCGACTCGCCAGCGTCGAACCAGGGCATGGCCCAGACACTTCATCAGCAAACCGGCGGCATCCCAGCGGTTGACCGTGGGTCGCTGCTCCCAGACACGATATCCAATTGCAGCAATCCGATCCAGAATCCGCTCGCCTCCCCGGGCGAAGAGTTCCAGATCGACCTGTATCCGGAAGGGAAACTGGGCCAACTCCGGCTGACCCGGACCACTCCAGGGAGCCAGCAGTTGCCGGGCCCGGTCGACCTCGAACCGCAACAGTTCCACGAACTGGGGGTTGGTCTCGCGACGATGGAACTGGTCGCGGGTGTAGCCAAACCGCTCGCGATCTTCCTGGGGCAGATAAATGCGGCCGATGTCGAAGTCGCGGGCCACATCCTGCCAGAAATTGGCCAATTGCAGCCCCGTGCAGATCGAATCGGACCAGGCGAAATTCCCGGGGGTAGCGCGTCGGCAGAGGGCCAGCACCAGCCGCCCCACGGGATCGGCACTGCGGCGGCAATAATCGAGCAACTGGGAGAAGGTCGCGTATTCCCGGACAGTCTGATCCTGCTCGAAAGCGGAGATCAGGTCGACCAGGGGCTGCCGGGGGATGTCAAACTCCCGGATCGTCTCGGTCAGGGCGACCAACACCGGATGTCGCGATTGGCCGGCATAGCAGGCGTCCAACTCGCCCCGCCACCACTGCAGCAAAGCAAGGGCCCGCTGGGGATTCCCCGTTTCATCCCCCAGATCGTCACTCCAGCGGCAGTAGGCATAGACGTTGTAAAAATGCTGGTGCAGGGAGCGGGGAAGCAGCAGCGAAACAACAGGGAAATTCTCGTAATGCCCGGTCGCCAGAAACCGGCAATAGCCCCGGGAATCGGCCAGCGAAGGGATTCCCGCGGTCGAATTCGGTCCCCAGCGGGTCAGTTCGACCTCGAAATCTTTGGCGGGAGGCGGCAGCATGGGGGTTCGGTCAAACGGGGGGGACCACTCAGGGCGGTACTGTAAAGCGGAGACCTGTCGGCGTACAATCAGGATTCCGCCGCATTTTTGACAGGTTGTGAGTTCATGTCTCTCCCGCAGGTTGTGATTGTTGGTCGTCCGAACGTCGGCAAAAGTTCACTGATGAACTGGCTGGCGCGGAAGCGGATCTCGATTGTGGATCCCACGGCAGGGGTAACCCGCGACCGCGTGACCTACCTCATGCAGGCGGGCGAGCGGTACTTTGAGCTGGTCGACACCGGAGGAATCGGCATTGTCGACAGCGACGATCTGAGTGCCGACATCGAACGGCAGATCCAGGCGGGGCTCGAACAGGCCGACCTGATTCTGTTCGTCGTCGATGCCCAGGCGGGGGTGGTGCCCCTGGATCACGAGGTGGCCCGCCGGCTGCGTCCTCTCGGCAAGACCGTGCTGTTGGTCGTCAACAAGGCCGACAGTGAAAAATACGAGTCGATGGCCCCCGAGTTCTTCGCGCTGATGGACGCGCCAATGGTGGCCACCAGCGTCACCGCCGAGCGCAACCGGGACCGGCTGCTGATGAAGATTCTCGATCTCTTGCCCCCACCGGCCGAGGATGAGGATATCGAGGGGGAGAAAATCAGCGCCGACCCCGAACTGAAGATGGCGATCGTCGGGAGGCGGAACGTGGGGAAGAGCACCTTCATCAACGCCCTGGCGCAGACCGAGCGGATGATTGTCAGCGAAGTGGCGGGGACCACCCGTGACAGCGTCGACATCCGCTTCGATCTCGACGGCAAGCGGTTCGTCGCCATCGACACCCCCGGTGTCCGGAAGAAAAAGAGTCTGGCGAACGACATCGAGTTCTACAGCCTGACCCGGTCGCTGCGCAGCGTCCGGCGGGCCGATGTGGTGTTGATGTTCCTCGACGCCTCGCAGACCATTTCGATGGTCGACAAGCAGCTTGTTGGAGAGATTGCCGAGGAATACAAGCCCTGCATCTTCGTGGTCAACAAATGGGATCTGGGCCAGGAAGCCGAGATGACCACCGAGAAATGGACCCAGTACATCCAGCACTGTTTCGGTACCCTGGGGTTCGCGCCAATCGCCTTTATCACGGCGAAAGAGCCGATGAGCGTGAAGCGGCTGATCAACCTCGCGCAGTCGATCGCCAAGCAGGCCCGCATGCGGGTCTCGACCAGCCGGCTGAACCAGTTGGTGCGGCAGGCGGTGGTCCGCAACCATCCGCCGATGCGGGCGAACCGCGAAGCCCGCATCTACTACGCCACCCAGGTGGCGACCGAGCCCCCCACGATCGTGGTGAAGTGCAACGATCCCAAGGTGGTCGACAAGAGCTGGCGGCGTTATCTGCTGGGGGTCTTCCGCGACCAGTTGCCGTTCGCTGAAGTGCCGATCAAGGTGTATTACCGCTCCCGCACGGGCAGCGGCCCAGCGGGCGAGGAACCGACCGATGAATTCGAGAATTCGCCCGAGGTGATTCTCTCGGGGGATGAGCCGGTCGATTTCGCCGCCGACTTCGACGACGACGAAGAATGACCAGCCGTCCGGGATCGACTGTCGGGCTGGCGGACTGACGTTCGGATGAAGGAACGGCCAACGCCTCAGGGGCGCAAGCCCAGCCCGCAACCCGTTGCTCCCAAAGGGTTGCGGGCCATGCGGGGAAAGTTGGCTGGAATCCCTCGCCGAGGTGACTGGAGCGCCCCGGGGTCTCAATCTCCCCCGTGTCTCAATCCCGTTGAAACAGGTCCGCGACGGGGTGGAACGGGACCTGGGCGTCGAGCGGGAACATCGGCCGGGCACAACGTGTATGCCCGAGGCCGCGCACGTTGGCGCTGGTGGAGCCCGGAGCGTCGACGTTGATCTCCAGGGCGCACCACTCGGAGAACATGTGGTGTTCGCAATGGGGCGATTTCACAATCACCAGATCGAACTTCCGCGGATCGAGTCCGTGGGCGAGGAACCACGAGCGGTCGAACAGACTGACCGGACGGCTCCCCACCAGCAGCGTGATCGGTCCGACTTCCAGAACAGCGGTGTCTCCCGAGAACCAGGGCCAGCCAAACGACTCGCTGCGAAACTGTCCATCCGACAGCATCTTCACCCGGGCCGTGACCGGTAGCGGCTGGAACCGCCCCGGGTCTACCGTTCCGCCGATGGTGGTCTGAATGGTGGCCCCCACCCCCGCGGCGAAGGCCGCGCGGACAGCCGGAGCGTCGACAATCGGAACCAGTGACCTCCCCGGGTAGCCCTGACGGACAATCTCGCGGAGGATGGCGTTGCTGTCTCCCGACGCCCCCGAGCTGGTCGCGTCGGCGGCATCTTTCAGAATCACCGTCCCCTGCGTGACCCCCGCCGCCTGTCGGATGCTGTCGGCCACGCTGGTCAGCGGCACCTGCATCGATTCGTGGTGTTCCCAGAAGAATCCGGCCAACTCCAGCGCCAGCCGCTGGGCTTCGTCCGGCTGACTCTCCAGCACGACGAAGCTGTTGGTCCTCAGATCGGGCACGTCGGTGAACGGGTTGCCCCACATCACGGCGGCCGAGAGAGCCTGGGGCAGGGTTTCGATCTCCTTCGCCCGGTTCACACTGTGACGGATTAAACCCGTCTCAGTGATCAGTTCATCACCCCGTACCAGCGCGGGAATCTTGACCCGCGCGGTGACCGGTTTCAGGCCCCCCTTCAGAACACGCAACAGGGATCGGGCACCACGGACCCCCGTCTCGAAGAAATCGACGTGGGGATAGGTGTGATAGGCGATGGTTACATCAGTGTGCCGCAACATGCGATCGGTGAGGATCCCGTGGAGGTCGAGCGTCACCACAAAAGGAATCTGTTCCCCCAGGATCTTCCGCGCCTCCTGCAGCAGATAGCCTTCGGGATCGAGTTCTCCTTCCGCCTCCATCGCCCCATGCAGCGAGAAAAAGGCCCCGTCGACTTTCCCCGCCGAGGCAATGTCTTCCAGGAATTCTCCCGCGAGGCGTTCAAACCCGGCCCGGGTCAGAACTCCTCCTGAGGTGTTGGCGCTGGCCCCGAACGCGGGGACAAGTTCGACCGCCGGGGTCTGGTCAAAGACGCTGAGCGCACCACCGACCTCTTCCCGCACCCGACGGTGATGATCCAGCAGCGCCTGTTTCCGGACAATCCGGAAATCTTCGTAGGCGCTCCGCCCGGGATTGAAGGTGGAGACTTCCTGCTTGCATTCTGCCAGAAGGATGCGGGGCATGCGTTCGCGGAGAGAGAGTGAGGAATGGTCTGGTGAATTGGCACGATCGCGTCGTGCTCAGCGCGCCTGGGGGGCGCGGGGTGTACCCCAGTGTTCGGTCCGATAGCTCCGCCCGAGCAGGGCGTTCGCCTCGTCGTCCCCGGCGATCTGTTCACGCTCGGGATCGAAATTGAAGCTGCGTCCCAGCCGGCAGGCCAGATTGCCGAGGTGCGGCAGGGTCGAAGAGAGATGCCCGGTCAGGGCGTCGGCCGCGAGGGTCGCATTTCCCCGGATCGCCTCGACGAAGTTCAGTTGATGCGGGGTGATGCCGACCGACTTGTCCTCGGGAAGCGACACATTCTGCCGTTCCCCCTTCACGTTGAACACTTCGCATTTGCCCCGCTTGGTCAGCAGCATCCGTCCGTTGGTCCCCAGGAACTCGTTGCCGTTGTCGATGTTGTTGGGATAATACCGGCTCCACAACCGCATCTCGAAAATGAGGTGCCGGGGCTTCCCGGGCTGGCCATCGGCCGGGTACTCGAAGGCGGCGGTCAACGTATCGGGATGCTGCTGGTCATCGTCATGGATGTATTTTCCGCCGACGGCGGCAATTCGGCTGGGATGCGTTTCGACCCCCAGTCCCCAACGGGCGATGTCGATCTCATGCACCCCGTCATTCCCGGCGTCTCCGGTCCCAAAGTCATACCACCACTGCCAGGTGTAGTGGTGCCGGTTGGGCTGGAACGGGACGAACGGAGCCGGTCCAACCCAGGTGTCGTAGTCAAACCCGGTCGGCGGGGTTCCCGGCTGCGATTTGCCAATGGGAGGGCGGAACTGCACATTCCAGGCACGGGCCACCACAACGGGACCAATCACCCCGTCGCGCAGCAGTTGGATGGCCGCCTTGAGGAAGGGCGCCGACCGACTCTGGGTACCATGCTGCACCAGCTTGCCTGTGCTGCGCGCCGCTTCCACCAGCCACCGCCCCTCGCGCACATTGTGCGAGCACGGCTTTTCGACATAGACATGCTTCCCCGCCTGCAGGGCCAGCAGGGCGGCCGGTGTGTGCCAATGATCGGGAGTGGCGATCGAAACAGCATCGACTGATTTGTCGTCGAGAATGGTCCGCAAATCGGCCACCTGCTTCGCAGAGGGGACGATTTCGCCCGCTTCAGCCCGCCGCTTGTCGTCGACGTCACACAGATAGGCGACCTCGACATTGGGCAATCCCGCGTACGATTTCACATGGCCGCGTCCCTGACCTCCCAGCCCGATGATCCCCACCACCACTTTGTCGTTGGCGGCGGCCGATGCGGCGCGGGGGGCCCCCAGCGGCGCCAGTGCGGCCAACGGGGCCAGGCTCGAGGTCTGCAGAAAATCCCGACGGGGGAGCGCGGTCATGACGGATTCTCCAGAAGGAGGGAACGCTGTGGAAGGAGGTTACTTCTTGAGGGAATCGGGAGGAATCCCGATGGACCAGACTTCCGCCGAGAGGGGCGTGGCGTGGCCTCCGGCGATCCAGAGCCGGTCCTGGAAGACATACGCCGAGTGTTCGTGACGTTCCTTCCAGGAGTGTGTGGTTTCGAGCTGGTGCCAGCTCTTGCCGTCGGCCGAATACCAGACGTCGCCCCAGTTCTTGGAAGGATTGTTCGACCAGCCCCCCAACACCCAGATTCGGTCGCGGTAGGTGGCGGTCGAAAACCACAGCCGGGCCGACCAGGGAGCCGCCTCAGTCTCGCGGGTCCAGTTCTTGCCATCAGCCGAACTCCACACGTCGTGGAACGCCTTGTAGCCCGGGACGTAGTTCCCCCCGCCGAAAACGTAGATTCGATCGTTGAGGACAGCAGCCTGGTGATACGCCCGGGGAGCCCAGCCGGCTGCGGGAGTGACACATTCCCAGGTCTTGCCGTCGGCCGAACACCAGACGTCGTTCTTCAGGCTGGAATCATCGCCAAAGTAGTAGTTTTCAGTCCCCCCCAGGATCCACATCTTGTTCTGGAAGACCACAGCTCCCGCCGCAATGCGCGGCGTCCAGCCGGCGGCGGAGGTCGCCTGTTGCCAGTCGGCCCCATTGCGGGAAGACCAGACTTCAGCCGAGGCCGAGTACCCGGGGAGTCGTCCGTTGTACCAGCCCCCCAGAAACCAGATCTGGTCCTGGAACGTGAGGGTCATCGGCAGATCGCTGTGTTTCCAAGGCGCCTGGGCGGTGACCAGCTTCCATTCCCGGCCGTCGGACGAGCTCCACACATCACGCGGCGGGGCCTGGAACGAGTCGAACCAGCCGCCAAAGATCCAGACGCGATCCTGAAACACCACCTCCCCCTGCGAATCACGCGGCTGCCACGGGGCGGCAACAGTCTCCCGGCGCCAGGCGAGTGGTTCGGCTGCGGGGCTGGACGATCCCCAAAGTCCTCCGGCAAGGGCAGCCAGCAAGATCGTGAACAGAGAGGGACGGACAGGAAATGGCGCGACAGACATCGCTGGCTCTCGGAACCGACGGGACGAGGGACAAACCCAAGCCCGGATCATGTCGTGCCCGTGGAGATTTCGCAAATGCGGGACGGTGGTCATCAGCCCGCGCAGGACCGCCAACGCACCAGCCAAAATGCAGACACCCGGCTCCCTGGCCGATCCCGCGGGAAGACGGGACCGACCGAGGAAACCGGGCGAAGCGTGTGCCGACGGAGGAACTCAGCAGGCGATCGCGTTTGGATCACCCGTAGAGGTTGCCGGCGTTGTTGCTACCGAACAGCGATTGCCGGTTCGACTGAAAACCCTGGGAAACGAACATCGAATAGAGGTCACCCCCATGGTTGGTGTTGAACACGGTCCCGGCAGTCACCTTGAGGCGATAGCCGGGGGCGAGCGTCAACACACGTGACCGCAGGATGCCTCCCGCGGTATTGGTGGGATCGAGGCGGATTACTCCCAGTTCTGGGGTGGTGAGCCGGGATGTTTGCAGCGACCAACCGTTCACTGACTGGAGTCCGCGGATCGGACGGGTCTGACCAACCACAGAGACGGCACCATCGCCGTAGACGCTCCAACGCCAGTCATTGCGGGGGGCTGGTTCGACCAGCAGACCGGTGTCCTCATCGATCCCCACACCCATCGTCCGCGAGCGGGCCGCAAAGGCAATCAACCGGCCCATACGGTCGCGATAAGAGAAGTGGGTATCGAAGATCATGCCGTCGAAGGGAGTGCGGCTGCCAATTGACAGGGGGGCGAACGGCAGCCCACCGGTCCCCTGCCGCAATACGTTGATCCGTTCGTCCATCGGACGCTGCGTGGCGAAAGTGCTGCGCACCGAGTCGAATGGCAGGTCGACGTAGGCCGACTGCCCCAGGACCGCCATCCCGGCACTGTCGCCGCCGATCGCCACCGAGCTGGAGGCGGCTCGACTCAGGCTGGAACCAACCAGAGTGCCAACCCAATTCGAGGTGTAGAACGACTGGGCCCCACCCCACATCCACAACGCGTCGGCACCATTGATGAAGCGGGCCAGTCGGGGGTCGTTCGCCTGCTCACGCAGGGTGATGTTCAGGGTAGTCACCGAGCGGGCCGATCCCTGGGCGTATTCATCAAAAACGAGATCCGTGCGGTACTGGAGATCGTAAGGATCGATCCCCTGAGCCAGCATGACGATGTCTCCCCCCGCGCTTCCCTGGGTGAAGAATCGGGTCTTGGCATCGGCAAGCGAGTCGGGATAGGTTCCACCGGTCAGCAGATACATCCGATTGCCAGCCTGGCGATTGTCGGGAGCAGCTCCCCGGTGGTAGAGCCCATGCGTGATGTAAACCCGGTGCCACTCGGTATCGAGCCCGTCCGAGATCTGGTACTGGAATGAGAACGACTCGGGGGCCTCTTCACCCTCCTCGACGGTCCAATAGGAATCGGTCGGATCCGGGACAAATTCGATGCCGCCGTTGGCGTAGACAGTCACCGTTCCATGCAGACTGGGATCGGAAAGAGTCGTTCCCGAAGCATTGGTCACTGGCTCCCAGTCGTAGGAGGAGTCGAGCCGAATGCCACTGACCACCAGCGGCGTGTTGGGGCGGAAGTCCAGATCGTTCGCCAACAGTCCCTGGCCCCGATTCCTGACATCCCCCGGAGCGTCCGCCTTGAAGCCGACGGGAACTCCCTCGAAGTTGTCCCCGCTGCGAAAGACGGCGTACGAGTCTTCTGAAGCCACCGGGATCCGATTGACCGAGAAAATCAAATCATCGAAATCGGAGTCGCCGCCGTTGTCCTCGTTCGAGTCTTCGAGCTTGTACTGCAGCACATTCGACCGATAGCCGGGATCCTGGCTGGTCGTCCGCCGGAAATGGTTGGTGTCATCCGCATTGGCATTCACAAACGAGAACCAGACGTCGGGAGCATTGGCTCCGCCGGAACGCCAGTCGTCGGTCGTACCATCCTCGATCAGATAAAAACCGACGAACAGGTCGTGATCGAACTCGGCAGTCAGCTCGGTGATGTCGGGATCCCCAATCTCGCCCTGGGCGAACACCACCCGGGCATTGGCCTCCGCCAGGGCGGCGGCGGCATACCCGGGTTCGCCGGGACGAACAAACTGGGGCTGTCCCTGCGAGTTCAGCAGGGGGGCTGCAGAGGGATCCCCATCTTCCCGCAGGGTGATCCGGCCGTCCGGGCCATCGACAAAGTAATAGCCGAGCTCGTTTTGGGACGTGGTATCGAAGTGATCGATCCGAAAGGTCGCCAGACTGTAACGCTGTCCCGTCTCCATCGCCGCCGGCTTGGCCAGATCGCCAGCCGTCGCACCAATCATCGAGGACGAGAGCAGTTGCCGCGATTCCAGCACTTGCAGGCTGGAGGTCCCGGTCGATCGGGTACGACGTCGGGGACGGCATCCACCCAAAAACAGCGCTTTGCGCAAGGAATCGCCAAATTGCCGCAGGATGCGATTGTGATTGATCATGATCAGATTCCCAGGCGGTGGAAAGAAGACGCTTCACGGAAAGGAGTCTACAAGGGGGTCGCGACCGTATGGAAGCGATGTTCCATGCAGTTTGGGCCAGCTCTCGAAGAAACCAGCGGACATCTTGATCGCGACGTCCGAACCCGGCACTCGCCAGGGTGACGTGGCCACCAACCTGAAGGTTCCTCGGACACCACAGGCCCTCTCTGATCAACTCGCAAGGGCCCCACACCAGACGACAAAAAATCCGGCGGATTTTTCATCGACCTCCCAATTCTGCCCGGCCGCATACCGATTCCTTCCCGATGGGAAAACTCAGACCACCGTCTGGCCCCCGGGGGATGGGGCATTTCGCAAGAGGCCCGCTCCGGGTTATCAAGCGACGCCGGGGATGCCCAGAGAATCCACAGCACTGCGCCAAGGACCCAATCTGGGGTGGGCCTGCCTCCCACCCGATCATCTCGTCAGCCCTGGCTCGACGACTTGCCAGCCCCGGTGTCCCGTTGCCGCAACAGGTCACGAATGATGACCTCGGCCTGTTGTCGCTCACCGTGCCAGCGATCTTCGGCTTGTCGCCAAGCCAATTCCCGCTCCTGCAGCGCTGCATGATCGCGATCGAGCCCAGCGGCGCGGGTAGCCAACAGTTGCTCTTGAGTGGCGATCCACTCGGCCAATGCCTGCCGCTCGAAAAGCAGATCACTCCGCTCCTTCGCCAGTCGGGCCTGCAGTTGCTCAAGTTCCTGACTGTGAATCGCCAGCGTGTCGCGGGAGTTGCGGTAGTGCTCGGCCAGCAACAGCCGCGCGTGTTCGACGCGCTCTCGGGTCGCCTCTTCCCCCACGGTGCGGGTCAACTGGGCATAGGCCTCCTCGACGGCAAGTCGCAGCTCGAGTGACTCGCCATGGGTCCGCTCCACATCCCGCCGCAACTCCTCGAGTTGCTGGCGACGGGTTTCGAGAGCGGCGGCATGCAGACGAAGCTGTTCCTGCTTCCGTGCGAGATCAGCCTGCTGCTCAGCCCGCGAGACGGTCCAGTCGTGCTGCTCCGAGCGCAGCCGTTCCCGATCTTGCTGCAGGCGGGCTTCAATTCCGCGACGTTCGATCTGCAGCCACTGCCGGTCACGCTCCAGAGAGTCCTCGTGAGCCTCCAGGGAGTGCCGAATTCCGTCCAACTGCTGCCGCCGCAGCAGCAACTGCGACTCGGTCTCGGCCAGCCGCGTCCGACCCTGCTGCTGTTCGACCCGGAATTCCAGTTGGTTCTGTTCGAACTCCCGCATGGTCCGCTGCAGGTGTTCCTCCCGAAACCGCAGACGGCTTTCACTCAACTGCTGATCGCGCTGCAGTTCCTCACGGATGCGGGCCACGTCGGCCGCCGCCTCTTCCCGCTCGTGGTCAAGTCGCACATGGGTGGCCTGGACTTCCTCGGCCAACGCCCCCCGGATCGCCGCCTGGTCCGCGGCGAATTGCTCGCGTTCTTCCTGCAGATCACGGCGTTCGCGCAGCAGCACCACCTGCAGTTCATGCTGGCTGGCTTCGGTGGCAGTCACCTGCTGTTGGCGTTGATCCAATTCGGACCGTTCCCGCTCGACCACCGCTTCGCGTTCGGCCAATTCCAGCTCGCGCTGGCTGGCGAGCAGGCGAAACTGTCGCCGCTCGTTGTCGAATTGCGTCAACTGCGTCTGCAACAACTGCTCGCGTCGGTCGAGCTCGAGATACTGTTCCTGCAGATACCAGACCAGTTGATCGGTGTGTGCCGACGTCGCGACGGGCACAAGTGGATCGTCGCTGGTACCGACCGGAATCGGCCCGTCGACGATGGTGGAGGCCGATTCCTCAACATCCTTCGATGGAGTGATTGTCTCACCGAGAGCGAGACAGGCCCCGTGCAGACCGCTCTCCTCACGCTGTGACTGCTGGGGGGACTGTGCGGCGAGATCGGCCGGGATTTGACCGGGTGGGAAGGCGTCGAGGGGGAAGTGCGGAGGAGGCACCGCATGCGACGCGGACGCCGACCCTTCGGTGAGGCTTGTCGCCAGCGATTCTGCGCACAACGAACCCGGCGTGCCGGTGACGGGCACGGTGGAGGCAACGGCAGGCTGCTGCGAGCTCATTCCGGGAGTCCTTTCCCTGGACAGATCCTCCACGTTGGTCTTCAAACCAACGTGGAGGTGAGCCAACCGCGCAGGCCGCCCGGGACAGGTCGGTGGACCAACCCGAGGGGCGCGGGGGCGATTCAGGCGGGTCTCAGACCTGGGCCTTCAACACGCCGGCGATCTTGTCTTTGGGGTGAGCACCGACCATTTTGTCGACCACTTCCCCCCCCTTGAAAATCAACAGGGCCGGGATGCTGTTGATGCCGTACTTGATGGCGTTTTCCTGGTTCTCGTCGGTGTTCATCTTGCCAATCTTGATCTGGCCATCGAACTCGGTGGCCAGTGCATCAATGGTCGGGCCCAGACGCATGCAGGGGCCGCACCACGGGGCCCAGAAGTCCACCAGGACGGGAATGTCACTCTTGAGCACTTCCTGCTCGAAGTTCGCGTCGGTAAAGGTCTTGGTGCTGCCGCCCGCCATGATTGTTCGGTCCTGGGTAAAACTAGGGTCGCGCGAAACAGGAATTCCGCGGTGGAGTCCTGAAAAGACTGCGGAATTATAAGAATGGGGTGGGGGCTGTCAATCTCGGCTGACGGGGCGGCTTGGCGCAACTCGCTATGAGACAAGGAGATTCGACCAGCGATGCTCGACAGGAACAAGGCCAAACGCCAAAATGACCATCTCCATTGTCCAGTTCACTGGCTTCTGAAAGATTTCCACCGGTGACAAACCCCAGTTTCTGCGAACGGTCTCGGGTGACCGGCGGGGGGAAGCCGGGACCGTCAGCCCCCTGGCCCGCCGCCCGGACGGTTCGAATGCTGACCGTCTGGTGCCTGATCCTCTGGGGACTGACCGGTTGGGGACCGTCCCACCTGGAACTGACTGGGTGGGGACCGTTGTGGACCTCACCCGCCATGGGTCAGACCGCTCCCCGCAAGCCCTCCCGACCGCCGCTCGAACTCCCGCGGCACAAATTGGCCATTCCCGGCGAAATGCTCTCAGGGATCAGCGACCTCACCAGCGGGTTCAGTCCAGACGAACATGGCAGCTATTACCAGATTCTGGCCCGCGCCCGGGAGGACCTGACCGAGCAGAAACGGGCCGCCGCCCAGAACCTGGCGGTGGCCGACCAGGACTTTCACGCCGACCGAGCGAACCGTAAACGCCAGTTTCGCCTGTTTTATGACCTGGTGACCCGCCCCGACAGTTGGCGCGGCCAACCGGTGACCTTGCGAGGCTACATCCGCGATCTCACCCCGATGGAGGCCGAGGAAAACGAACTCGGTCTGACCCAGCTCTACCAAGTCCATCTCTTCACCGAAGATTCAACGCAGTTCCCCTATGTGGTGGTCTGCACCGGGATTCCCCCGAATCTTCCGCGACCGGAACCACGGCGGCCGACCGACTTCATCACGGTGACCGGCTATTTCTACAAGCTCTGGACCTATCGGGCCGAGACCGAGACGGGACGCTGGTCGGCTCCCCTGATCCTGGCGGGCCAACTGGAATGGAATCCCCCGCGCGTCAGCCCCCCGTGGTGGCAGCGGCTGGGACCGGGGGCACTGGTGGGGGCTATCTGCCTGGGGGCGGGAGTGTTGGCTCTAGTTCTTCGCCGCCGGCAGCAAGAGCGGGCGCTGCTGCGGCAACTTCGCGGGCTGTCTTCCGAGCCCCCCCCTTCAGAGGCCGACATCCGCCAGGCCCTCGACGATCTTTCCCAAACCCAGAACGGACCGAATTCATGATGGTGCTGCGACCGTTGGCATCCCCCCTGCCCCGCCCGGTTCGCCTGGGGGTCTTGATCTCCGGCGGCGGAACCACGTTGCTGAATTTCCTGGAGGCGATGCACCACGGAGAGTTGGCGGCCGAGATTCCCGTCGTCATCGCCAGCCGGGCCGACTGCAAAGGGGTCGAACGCTCCCGTTCGCGGGGTCTGCGCTGCGAGGTCATCGAGCGCCGCGCCTTCCCGGATGTGGCGGGATTCTCGCGGGCAATCTTCGACACGCTGCGGACTGCCCAGGTCGACCTGGTGACTCTCGCTGGATTCCTCTCGCTGATCGAAATCCCAGACGATTTCCTGGGACGGGTGATGAATATTCACCCCGCTCTCATCCCGGCGTTTTGCGGACATGGGTTCTATGGTCACCATGTCCATGAGGCGGTGTTGGCACGGGGCTGCAAGCTGAGCGGCTGCACCGTCCACTTCGCCGACAACCATTACGATCAGGGCCCCATCATCCTGCAACAGGCGGTGCCGGTACTCGATGCCGACACCCCTGACACCCTCGCGGCCCGGGTCTTCGAAGCTGAATGCAGCGCCTACCCAGAGGCGATCCGCCTGTTCGCCTCCGGACGGCTCGAAATTCACGATCGCCGCGTGTTCACCCTGCCGGCCCCCGGTTGAGACGGCCAGGGTCGGACAGGAGACCGATTGCCCCCGCTCCGGTTGATGCCGGATGGGGTGAACCAGGTTGGGAGATTGAGTCAATGTCTGGAAATGTATTGGCGTGGGTCTCGGGGTTTGGCCGCCGGCTGATCCCGCTCACTCCCTACCGGTGCGAACAACTGCCGGAAGACCCCCGCAGCCTGCTGGTGCAGCACACCGGGGTCTGGGGCAACCGGACGATTGTGGTGACGTTGCCTGCCGAAGGAACCGCCACGATCCGGCGGGTGCGGGGCACCATCATTGCCCGTGGCGTCGTGGATGTGCTGACTCCCGACCTGCGGCCCGAGCTGGCGTTTCCCCCGGCGGAAGAAGGGTGGCGGATCGCATGTGCATTGTTCTCGGTCCGCTGGCCCCGGCAATTCGCGCTGGAATCGAGTCCGGTCTTTCCGCCGCCGTTTGACCTCGTGGGCCCCGAAGATGCTCGGCTCTGGATCCAGGGCCCGGTACGGGCCGCCGATTGCCCGACCCTCGAAGAACTGGCCACCCCCGACCAAACCCAACTGGGAACCTGCACCCTCGCCGGCCGGACCGCTGTCGAATTGAGCTACGATCTTGACGGGGAGCCGTGGCGCATGGTGCATGTGATTGTCGAGCGGGGGGATGGGTGGACCTTTTTCGCCAGCGGACAGGGCCCCGCGACGCAGCGCGACCTGGTGCTGTCGGCCCTCGATGATTTGATCTCGGACATCCGCTTTATGAATCGGGCCACCCCAGAGGCGTGATCACCACCGGGGGACAGATCATTCCGCCCCGCACCCATGCGGCCGACTGAATCGCAGTCAGCCACCTCCAGAACCCTGGACAGACCTCACAACAGAAAGAACGTGTCAGCGTGCGAATCCGCAGAATCTCGGCATACCGGGTCGAACTTCCTCTGCTTGAGGGGGATTACAAATGGTCGGGGGGCAAGTCGGTCACCGTATTCGACAGCACGGTGGTGAAGGTCGAGACGGACTGCGGCCGGGTCGGCTGGGGAGAGGTCTGTCCCTTGGGACCAGCGTATCTGCCCGCTTATGCGGCAGGGGTTCGGGCCGGGCTGGTCGAGCTGGGCCCCCACCTGCTGGGATGTGACCCGCGGGAACTCGACAAGCTGAACCGCCGGATGGATGCCGTGCTCAAGGGGCACCCGTATGTGAAGTCCGCGGTCGACATGGCCTGCTGGGACCTGCTGGGCCAATGGGCGAATACCCCGCTCTGCCTGCTGCTGGGGGGCCGCTATGGCGACGATATTACCCTCTATCGGGCGATTTCCCAGGAATCTCCCGCAGCGATGGCGGCCAAGGTCGCCGGTTATCGCGCCGAGGGATATCGCCGGTTCCAGTTGAAGGTGGGAGCCGACGCGCTGGAAGACATCGCCCGCATCCGGGCGGTGTCGGCCGAATTGCAGCCGGGGGACCGGCTTGATGCCGACGCCAATACCGGCTGGAGAATGCACGATGCGATGCGGGTGGTCCGTGGAGTGGCCGACATCGATGTCTACATCGAGCAGCCGTGCGCCTCGTATGAAGAATGCCTGTCGATCCGCCGGCAGACCAATCACCCCTTCGTGCTGGACGAGGTGATCGATTCGCTGGATGTGATCCTGCGGGGGCGGGCCGACCTGGCGATGGACATGGTGAACATCAAGATCAGCAAGTTTGGAGGCCTGACCAAGGCCCGCCAGGCGCGTGATCTGTGTGCCTCACTGGGGATCGCGATGATTGTCGAGGACAGTTGGGGGGGCGACATCGTCACGGCGGCCATCGCTCACCTGGCGCACAGCACCCCCTCCGAGATGCTCTTCGCCGCGACCGATTTCAACAGCTACGTCACACGCTCGATTGCCGATGGGGCCCCTCAAAGGCAACACGGGAGACTCGCGGCGGGAACGGCCCCCGGACTGGGGGTTCACCCACGGGAAACCTCATTCGGCCCACCGGCGGTGGTTATCGAGTGAGGGTGGGTGAGCGGCGCGGTTCGTGGCGTTTTGCGACGCCGAACGGCATGATGTTGACGCGGACCGGCTGGACGGTCCACAGTTTTCGTTCCCGGTTCTGGAGTCTGGCATCATGAGGCGATTTTCGGTGGCGTGTCTGTTGGTGTTGGTGCTGGCGGCTTCGGGTCTGGGTCAGGAGCTGATGGACGGGGTCGAGCAAATCCGCGAGGTCCTCAAGGAGAAGTCCCCCTCGGCCGAGAGTGTCGATCAGGCGGAAGCCAGATTCCAGGAGTTGCTGAAGGCCCATCCCGAGGCCGAAGAGCTGCAGGTGCTGCGGCCCCAGTTGTTTCGCCTGCTGGCTGGCAAGGCGAAGTGGGAGGCGGCGGCTGGTCACGCCGTCGCCAATCACGCCGCCGTTCTGCAGAAGTACCGCGACGGGAAAGCTGAAGGAACCGAACTGATGCAGGCCACCATGATGGCCTCGTCGGGACTGCAGCAGGCCCGCAACGCCGCCAAGAACCGCGAACTGCTCGAAGCGAGCGTCGAGGCCATGGGCCAGCGGGTCGCCGCGAACGAAACCCCCGCCGATTCCTTGATGTTGGGCCAACTGCGCAACAATCTGGGGCAGATCCTCTTTTTTGGCGGCGAGCAAGACCGGGGCCGCCAACTGATCGATCAGGAATTGACCGAAGCGAAGGCGCGGCTTGAAGCCCAGCCCGAGGTCGTGGAACGGGTGCTGAGGGCGGTGGGGGCCGAGGAAATGTCGCTCAGCCTGCTCGGAAACACCGACCCCGAAGGGGCCACTCAACGCCGGGCCCGCCAGCGCGAGTTCGTCCAGCAGCAGGTTCAGAAGCACCCCGGGAATGCCCAGTTGATCTCGCTGTTCCTCAGCCAGGAATCGCGGGCGATTCGCGAGAAAGCCCAGTCCGACCCGGACGGAGCCGAGCAGATGATTGCCGCCTTCGGTGAACAACTGGAACAGCTCAAGGGACAGGAGGGGGCCGCGATGGCCGCCCTGAACAACGCCTCCCGCGGGATGAATTCCCTCAAGCAGATGGTGGCGGCCGAAAAGAAGCGGGCCCGCCTGATTGGTCAGCCCGCCATCCCCCTCGAAGCGGCCGCGTGGTCGAATGGCGAGGCAGTCACCGCCGAGAAACTCTCCGGCAAGGTTGTGCTGCTCGACTTCTGGGCGGTCTGGTGTGGTCCCTGCATCGCCACCTTCCCCCACCTCCGCGAATGGCACGAAAAGTTCGGTCCCCAGGGGCTCGAAATCATCGGGGTGACCCGGTACTACCAGTATGGCTGGAACGGCGACACCAACCGCCCCGAACGCGTGGCTGACATCTCGGAAGAAGACGAACGCCGCGCCCAGGAGCAGTTCGCCGGACACCACAAGCTGAAACATCCCTTCGCCATCGTGGCGAAGGAGAGCGATTTCCAGGAGCAATACGGCGTGACCGGAATTCCCCAGGCGGTCTTGATCGACCGCAAAGGGGTGGTCCGGATGATCCGCGTTGGCAGCGGTGAGAAAAACGCCCAGGACCTCGAAGGGATGATCGAATCCCTGTTGAAGGAATAGCGGGTTGTCGTGGCCTCGCCCGGCTGACGCACTGGCGACCACGGCCCCGTTCATGACGATGGGGAGAGAGCGACTTCCGGCCGCGGAAGTCGCTCGCCCTGACGCGATTGCATTGATTGAATCCGCCGCCGGACCGGCCGTCGGCGACACCTGACAACACTTTTTCTGCCACGACGCATGCCACGACCACGCCAGGCGGGGCCGGTCGGCCCCCTGTCTGTTTCTGTCTGAACTGAATCATGAAAAGCAATCTGCTGCACAACTTCGTTCGTCTGCTCCTGGTCGGAGCGGTGGCATTCCTCGGCTGGGCCGCCTGGCAGCGTCAGGAACGGGCCAAGATCAAGCTGCCCCCCGGCATCGTCGGAGGGAATGGACGCATCGAAGCGGTGCAGGTCGACATTGCCACCAAGTACAGCGGCCGCATTGACCAGGTCACGGCGAAAGAGGGGAAACTGGTGACCCCCGACGAGGTGCTGTGCGTGATGGACAGTACTGAGATGCAGGCCGACCTGCAGAAATCGAAGGCCCAGCAACTGAAAGCCGCCGAAGACGTCGCCCGGGCCGCGGCTGAAGTCGTCCAGAAAGAAGCCGCCTACACCCTGCAGGAAAAGAGCTTCGCCCGGGCCGAGTCCCTCAAACGCAGCAAGGCGATCGCCGATCAGGACTACGACGAAGCCCGGGCCCGGCGCGATTCGTCCCAGGCGGCCGTGAATGTCGCCAAGGCGGCACTCCGTTCGGCCGAACAGGCCCACCTTGCTGCCGAAGCCGAAGTCAAACGGCAAACAGCCCAGATCACCGACATGACACTCAAGAGCCCGGTACGGGGACGGGTGCTGTACCGGCTGGCCGAGCCCGGCATGGTTCTTGGCTCAGGGGGCAAAGTGCTGACTGTTCTCGACCTCAGCGACATCTACATGGAGATCTTCCTGCCGTCGCAAGAGGCAGGCAAGCTGCGGCTGGGAAGCGAAGCTCGGTTTGTGCTCGATGTCGCTCCCGACTACGCGGGCCGGGCCAGGGTCAGCTTCATCTCTCCCGAGGCACAGTTCACCCCCAAGCAGGTCGAAACCCGCAGCGAACGGGATAAGCTGATGTTCCGTGTCAAACTGCAGTTGCCCGCCGAGGCGATCATCCCCCACATCGACCGGGTCAAAACCGGCCTGAGAGGTGTGGGGTATGTGCGGCTCGATGAATCGGTCGAGTGGCCCGCGTTTCTCCAGCGGCGCTTCCCGCTCGACGTGCAACCAGCCGCCGGCCAAGCCCCCGCCTCCGAAACCACCAACACTCCGGAGGGCGATCCCGAGGCAGCCCCAGAGGCCGCGAAAACGCCCGCCGAGCCCGCGCAGCCCGCCTCTGAGTCGGCTCCCGCCCCGGCCACTCCCGCCCCGACCGGAGCCCAACCGTGATCTCCCTCCCTGTGGCGGGTGGAGGGGGGCGAGGGGGCAGCAGGTCGTTTTCCGGGACGGTTGGGTGGCAGACATGAGCGACACGGGCGATGCGGTGGTCCGCATTCAGGGAGTCTCCCATCGGTACGGGCAGGTGGCCGCCCTCAAGTCGGTCGCCCTCGAAATTCCCGCCGGAAAGATGGTCGGTCTGATCGGCCCCGACGGCGTGGGCAAATCGACCCTCATGGGGCTGATTGCCGGCGCACGCAAGATCCAGTCGGGCCAGGTCTGGGTGCTGGGAGGCGACCTGGGAGACCCCTCTCACCTGCGGGCGGTCTGTCCAAAAATCGCGTACATGCCGCAGGGACTGGGCAAGAATCTCTATTTCGAACTCAGCGTCTTCGAAAACATCGACTTCTTCGCCCGTCTGTTCGACCAGCCCCGGGCCGAGCGCGAGCGGCGAATCAACGGGCTGCTCAAGGCGACCGGCCTGGCCCCCTTCCCCGACCGTCCGGTCGGGAAACTCTCGGGGGGCATGAAGCAGAAAGTCGGCCTCTGCAGCGCTCTCGTGCATGATCCCGACCTGCTCTTGCTCGATGAACCGACCACCGGCGTCGACCCCCTCTCCCGCCGGCAGTTCTGGACCCTCATCGACTCGATCCGGCAGCAACGCCCCCAGATGAGCGTGCTGGTCTCCACCGCCTACATGGACGAGGCCGAGCAGTTCGACTGGATCATCGCCATGAACAACGGCGAGATTCTCGCCAGCGATACTCCCCGAAACCTGCTCGAACGGACTGGCTCGGCCAATCTCGAAGAGGCGTTCGTCAAACTGCTTCCCCCCGAGCAGCGCGGCGATGGTCAGGGGCTCCAGATCCCCCCCCGCCAGCCCTCCTCCGAGGGGCCCGCCATCATCGCCCGCGAGGTGACGATGCAGTTCGGCAGCTTCACAGCGGTCAACAAGGTCAGCTTCGAAATCGAACGGGGGGAAATCTTCGGCTTTCTCGGCTCGAACGGCTGTGGCAAGACCACCACCATGAAGATCCGGACCGGCCTGCTGCCCGCCACCCATGGCGAAGCACTGCTGTTCGGCCAGAAGGTCAACGCCAACGATCTGGCCACCCGCCGGCGCGTGGGCTACATGTCGCAGGCGTTCTCGCTCTATTCCGAGATGACGGTATCCCAGAACCTCTGGCTGCACGCCCGTCTGTTCGAGATTCCCGAGGCCGAGGCGGGCCAGCGCATCGACGAACTGGTCCGGCGATTCGGACTGCAGGAAGAGTACCACTCCCTCGCGGCCAGCCTGCCGCTGGGGGTGCGTCAACGGCTGTCGCTGGCGGTGGCGGTCATTCATCGCCCCGAAATGCTCATCCTCGACGAGCCGACCTCGGGGGTCGACCCGGTCGCCCGCGATGAATTCTGGAAGCTGCTGGTCGAACTCTCGCGGAATGAGCAGGTCACCATCTTCGTCTCGACCCACTTCATGAACGAGGCGCTGCGCTGCGACCGCATCTCGCTGATGCACGCGGGAACGGTTCTGGCCTGTGACACGCCGCAGAAACTGGTGGAGCAATCGGGGGAAAAAACCCTCGAGGAAGCGTTCATCCGTCAGATCGAACAGGCCATACCTCCCGGCAATGATCCCACCCCCGAAGACCTCGCCCAGGTGAGCGGTGGGAACACGACCGCCGAACATCGCCCCCCCCGCGGCTTCAGTCTCGCCCGGCTGCGGGCCTACGCCCACCGCGAAGTGCTCGAGATCCAGCGCGATCCCGTGCGGCTCGCCTTTGCCTTCCTCGGCTCGGCCCTGCTGATGCTGGTACTGGGGTTTGGCATCACCATGGATGTCGAGAACATCCGCTTCTCGTACCTCGATCTCGATCAGACTCCCGCCAGTCGCGAGTTGATCGCCGCCTACCAGGGCTCTCGCTACTTCCGCGAAGTGTCGCCGCCGCTGCAGTCGGCCAACGAGGCCCTGGTGCGGCTGCAGTCGAACGACATCTCGGTCGCGCTCGAGATTCCCAAAGACTACGGCCGCGATTTCCAGACCGGACGGCAGCCCGAGGTCTCGGCCTCCATTGACGGGGCCAATCCGTTCCGCTCGGAGACGATGCGCGACTACGTCTCGAGCCTGCTGAATGTCTACCTCGAAGACCAGGGACGGCAACAGTCGGTCGCCGAGAAATCGCGCCGCTACACGATGCCGATCAAGCTGCAGCCGCGGTTTCGTTACAACCCGACGTTCGACAGCGTGTACGCCATGGTCCCCAGTGTGCCGGCGATGCTGCTGATTCTCATCCCCGCCACCCTCATGGCCGTCAGCGTGGTGCGCGAGAAAGAACTCGGCTCGATCTCAAACTTCTACACCACTCCCACCACGCGGTTCGAGTTCCTGGTCGGGAAGCAGTTGCCGTACGTGGTAATCGGGATGCTGAACTTCACCATTCTCACCATCATCGCCCTGCTGGTCTTCAACATTCCCCTCAAGGGGAGCCTGCCGACGCTGGTACTGTCGTCTCTGTTGTATGTCGGGGCGACGACGGGCATCGGGCTGTTGATTTCGACTCTCACCTCCAGCCAAGTGGCGGCGGTCTTTGTGACCACGGTCGTGACCATGCTGCCGACCATCCAGTTCTCCGGGCTGCTGCAGCCGGTGTCGACCCAGGAGGGGAGCGCCCGGGTGATTGGCCTGCTGTGGCCCACCACATACTACATGCACACCAGCGTGGGGGTTTACACGAAGGGGTTGTTTTTCGCCGATCTGGCGACCGACCTGCTGGCCCTGGCCCTGTTCGGGCCCGTGCTGGTGCTGCTGACCTGCGGTCTGCTGAAGAAGCAGGAGGCGTAATGATGAGTCATCTCAAGATGATCTTCTGGCTGGGGACCAAAGAGCTCCGCAGTCTGCAGCACGACAAGGTGCTGGTGGTCTTCGTGATCTATGCGTTCACGCTGGCGATTTACTCACAGGCGACGGGCACCTCGTCGGAAGTGCACAACGCCTCGATCGCGATTGTCGACGAAGACCGCTCGACGCTGTCGGGCCGGATCGAGGATGCGTTCTACCCCCCGCGGTTCCTCCGCCCGGTCAAAATTCGGTCGGAAGAAGTCGACCGGGCGGTCGACCAGGGGAAGTACATCTTCGTGGTCGAGATTCCCCCGAAATTCGAGTCGGATGTGCGGGCGGGACGGAAGCCCGAGGTCCTGGTGGGAATCGACGCCACGGCGATGCTGCAGGCCGGCGTTGGCTCGTCGTACATCCAGAACATCATCCTTCAGGAGACCAACCGGTTCCTGCAGCGCAGTGACCAGCAGGCTCCCCAGCCGGTTTCGGTGGTCCCCCGCCGGCTGTTCAATCCCAACGGCACCACCCCCTGGTTCAACAGCATCGTGGCGATTGTGAACCAGATCACCCTGCTGACCATCGTACTGACCGGGGCGGCCCTGCTGCGCGAGCGGGAACAGGGAACCATCGAGCATCTGCTGGTGATGCCCCTCACCGCCTTCGACATCGCCGCCGCCAAGATCTGGGCCAATGGGCTGGTCATTCTCTGTGCGGCCACCGTCTCGCTGTACGTGATTGTGAAGGGCGCACTGGCGGTTCCCGTCGCCGGTTCGGAATTGCTGTTTCTGCTGGGTGTGCTGCTGTACCTCTTCTTTACCACAGCCCTGGGGATTGTGCTGGGGACCATCGCCCGAACGATGGCCCAGTTCGCAATGCTGGTGGTCATTCTGGTGATCATGCTGCAACTTCTCTCCGGGGGGAACACCCCCATCGAGAGCCAGCCGGAATGGCTGCAGAACATCACCTGGTTCCTCCCCTCGGCCCGGTTCGTCAGCTTCGCCCAGGCAATTATTTACCGCGGAGCCGGCTGGTCGGTGGTCTGGCGCGATTTCGCCCTTGTCGCGGTCATGGGTGCGATTTGCATGGTCTACAGCCTCTCCCGCTTCCGCAAGATGATCGCCCTCAGCAAGTGACGGGGAGGGAGTGACTGGCTCACGCCAATGATCGGCCCGGGCGGTCTTGTCGCCCATCCAGCCGCTTCCCGATGGTGCAGTCTCTCTTGCGGGACGCGAAACGCGCCCCATCTTGGGCCAGACAGTCGCCTCCCAATTCTCGTCTCCTCTGGCCGAAAAACGCTCCGGCCCACCAATGCTCCGCCCAGACCGCCGCCCAGACTGCCCCGTCGCGCCTTGGTGGTCACGGCCTCCCCGCTCCCATTCCGGCGAAATCAATTCCACCGCATCATTCCCAACTCAACACGTCGCAGACCCCAGCGCATGCGCCCGGAGCGCGCCCTGGGGCGAATTTCACTTGGCCCAGTAGTTGCGGTCGAGCGTGCGGTAGTTGATCGCCTCGCTGAGGTGGTGAGCCTGGATTCCCGGGCTGCGGTCGAGGTCGGCAATGGTCCGGGCCACCCGCAGGATCTTGTCGTGCGCCCGGGCCGAGAGCCCCATCTCTTCCATCGCGGTCTTCAACAGCGCATCGGCCCCTTTGTCCAACCGGCAGTGCTTGCGGATCTGCCGTGGCGTCATCCGGCCGTTCAACGTCGTCCGCTCCCCCTGGAATCGCTCGGACTGGATCATCCGCGCATCCACCACCTGCTGCCGCATCTGGGTGCTGTTGGTCCCCGACTGTGCGTCGGCCAACTCGCGGAACTGAACGGGAGTGACTTCCAGATGGATGTCGATGCGATCCAGCAGCGGTCCGCTGATCTTCCCGATATACTTCTCGATCTGCATCGGGTTGCACTGACAGTTGCGGCGGGGATCCCCCCGATAGCCGCACGGGCAAGGATTGAGCGCCGCCACCAGCATCAGGTCGGCCGGAAAGTTCACGCTGCCAATCGCCCGCGAGATCGTCACGTTTCCCGCTTCCAGCGGCTGCCGCAAGACCTCGAGCGTGCGGCGGTTGAACTCGGGCAATTCATCGAGGAAGAGCACGCCGTTGTGGGCCAGCGAAATCTCCCCCGGTTTGGGAGTGCTCCCCCCTCCCACCAGCCCCGCCTCGCTGACGGTGTGGTGCGGGGCCCGGAACGGTCGGCGCAGCAAGAGCGACTGCCCCCCCGGCAACAGGCCGATGGCCGAGTAAACCTGCGTGGTCTGCAGACTCTCGCCCGGGCTCAATTCGGGCAGAATGGTCCCCAACCGTTGGGCTACGAGGGTCTTGCCCGTCCCGGGAGACCCCAGCATCAGCAGGTGATGCCCCCCCGCCGCAGCCACCGTCACCGCCCGCTTGGCGGTCTCCTGCCCTTTCACGTCGGAATAGTCGATGTCGTACCCGCCAAACTGGGTCTGGATGTCGTTCCAACTGAAGGGGGTTGGCTCGATGTCGAGTTGGCCGTTGAACCAGCCGACCGCTTCGGCCAGTGACCCAACGGCGATGATTTCAATCCCCTCCACCACCGCCGCTTCCTGCGCATTGGCGGCCGGCACCACCAGCCCGGTCCGTCCCTGCTCCCGGGCGGCAATCGCCATCGCCAGAGCCCCCCGCACGGGGCGCACCGTTCCGTCGAGCGCCAGCTCTCCCACCGCCGCGTATTGGGCAAACCGGTCCGAGGGCAACTGCCCACTGGCGGTCAACATCCCCAGGGCGATGGGGAGGTCGACAGCCGCCGCCTCTTTGGGGAACTCGGCAGGTGATAGATTGATCACCACCCGCTCGATCGGCCGGTGATATCCAGTGTTCACCAGTGCCCGTTCCGTCCGGTGAATACTCTCCTTGACGGCGGTCTCGGCGAGCCCCACGAGAATGGTCTTGGGGAGGGCGGCGGGAGAAATATCTACCTCTACCTCGACTGGCAGTGCCTGAATCCCGAACAACGAGTAGGACGCGAGTTTGGCCAGCACGGCAGGTTCTCCTCGAGAGCAGGTGGCTATCCGTGACCTTGGGTTCTTTTGTTCCTCACCAGAGACAAAATACATATATGATACAAAAATACAAGTATTCACCCGATTATTTTTTGGGTACGCATCGCGATCACAAACTGTTCTTCAGACAACGTCTTCTGGGATCATCGGGCCGGCAGAGAATTCTGTTCCGGTCATTCCCGGTCCGGTCGAGCGGAAATCAGGGGATCAATCCATCCTGCTCTTGCTTCGAGGAGCTGGACTGAAAGAACCGCATCCTGGCCCGACGGTGCGCCCCACTTCACAGATCCCCCCGACAAAAACCCGTTTTGCTGATTCACTCCCCAGAGGCGCCCCCGGCTGCCCACCTTTCTCGGACAGGTTGAAAACCTGTCGCCGCCGCCCGACGCTTAAAACGTGAGCCGGGGGCTCGTGCCTACAATCAAACGCTTCCTTATTTCGGGCATGTCAGCGATGAGGCGCGACACCTGGCCTTTCGGCTTCACAACACGCACCTCCCGCGACCAGCCCCCCCCTTCGTGATCGGATTCTCGACTTGCCGACCTTCGACTACCGGTTCCGCGTGGATGCCCCGCTGCGGGCGGTGCAGGAGTTTCACCGCGATACCCGGGCGCTGCGCCGACTGACTCCTCCGCCGACTTTGGTGCAACTGCATTCGGTTGAGCCGCTGGCGGAAGGGTCGGTCTCAAGGTTCACCTTGTGGGTTGGTCCCCTGCCATTGGCCTGGACCGCGGTGCACCGCAATGTCTCGGCCCAAGGCTTCACTGATGTGCAGACCGCCGGTCCCGTCCGAAAATGGGAACACACCCACCGCTTCACCCCTCTCGGCGAGAACGCAACAGAAATCCACGAGCACATCGAATTCGAACACAAATCCGGCGTCTGGGGACTCATGACCCGCCTGCTGTTCGCCTATCCCAATTTGTACCTGATGTTCACGTACCGCAAATTGGTCACCCGCTGGCATCTGCGGCATCAGGCACAGCCGCCGGCGACGAAGCAGCCGTGACGCGGAGGCGGATCGAACAGACTCCAACGGGAGGGCGTCTCTATTGGGCTCAAATCGACCGACTCTTGCAGCGGACTGCGAATCGCGGATTTCGTCGCACGTGGGTCTCCCCGTGACGACGGGGTCGCCGCCCTGCTGTGGCCTCCCCCGACGACCGTGTGCGTTGTACTTCCGGCGGGAACCACCACGATTGCCCCACTCTCAAGCAGCGGTGGATTGCCACACATTCTCCGCGGGATCTGCGGTAGATTTCTGGGCAATGACCGCCGTGTGGACGCTCTCGACCCAATCGGTATAGTCTTTGCGGGTCCCTGTCGTGTGCATTCCCCTCGGCGGCCACGCCGCATCGGCAAATTCAGCCATTTCCCCCAGTTCTGAATGTCCCCTGTCCATCAATTGGCACTGTCGACACTCGTCGTCCGTGACTACGACGAGGCGATTCATTTTTTTGTGGGCCAACTGGGATTTCACCTGATCGCAGACAGGCCGCTTGAACCCGGGAAACGCTGGGTCGTGGTGTCCCCGGAACCGGAGGGACCCGGGGGATTACTGCTGGCCAAAGCCGTCAACTCTCTGCAGCAGAATGCAATTGGACGGCAGACAGGAGGACGAGTCGCGTTCTTTCTGACGACGACCGACTTCGAAGCCTCGTACCGGCTCTTCCGTGAACACGGTGTCGACTTTTGTGAACAGCCCCGGTATGAAACGTACGGGAGAGTCGCCGTCTTTCTCGATTTGTACGGCAATCGCTGGGATCTGATCCAGCCCAGTGACAATCCCCCCTGAATGACTCGAGGCAAGGATCCCCGAATATGCCGCGGTCGCTGGTGCTCGCGGGAAGACACCTCGCGCGAGAGCGACTCGATGCTTTATTTTTCGCTCTGCTCCATCAATTCCAGCAGCCTTCCACCGGCATAGTCCAGGTTGACATTCTTCTGGACATGCTGCCACGCTGCAGTCGTGATGGCGACACGTTCAGCCTCGTTCTGGAGGTAGTGCTGTACCACCTCAGGCATGTCTTCGAGAGATGTGCTGACGAAATGCTCTCCCGGAATGTAGGGATCCGGACGATAGATCGGCTCAGACACCACGAGGGCGAGGTTGGAGATGCCCAGAAAGAACCGCATGCCCGACATCTCCCCGGCTGTGCGAGGAAAATTGAGCAGGATCCTGGTGCGATTGAGGAGCTCGGTACGAGCGTCCCCCCAGCAACTCGGGTCGCCCCATTCTCCCTTCACCATCACCCGCAGACCGCGTGCTTCGAAACGCTGGATGATCTTCTGCCGCCGCGGAACATCCATCATTCCCAGAAACAGCACGTCGATGTCGCGTTCAAGGGCCATCGGGTGGCCGCGTTCCGGACCGTAGCACAACGGAATCCAGTCCGAGGCGATGCCCCGTTCGGCCAGAAAATCCTGTCGGCCCCGGGTGCTGACCACCAGCCGGTCGACAAGGTCTTGGCGATGCAGCGATCGCAACATCCAGTAATTGCTGTATACATCGGTCACGCGACGGTCGCGGAGCGCGATCTTCAAAACTTCGCGGAGGGACAGCCAGGGGAGCGGGAGTCCGGCCGCCCGGGGTGGGGGGAGCGGTTCGGAATGCCAGAGGACTACAAAAGGCCTCTGGCTGGGGGAAGTCTGCTTGAGCTTCTGCAACAGCTCCGGGTACCAGATCATGTTTCCCATGACCAGCAGGACGCCATCACGGAGGTTTTCAAGTTGGTGACCCGCCAGAAACTCGGCGCGGTGCCCCCGCGATTCGAAATACTGCAACATGGGGGCTTCCCGCGGCGGAATGCCGTGTTTGGCCCGACTGCGTTGTGCGATCTGAATGTCCAAGTGCCGTGTCCTGCGCAACGCTTACCGGATCGTACATTCCGGGATGGGGATGAAACGGCCGAGACAGTTCAACGGGAGCGGGGAGGCAGGCCGATGATCTGCCGGGCCTCGGCCGGGGAGGCGATCGGCCGCTCGGCGGCTCGGGCCAGGTCCGCCAGTCTCCGGACGAGTTCGACATTGCTCGCGGGACTCTGTTTCGCCTCGTCGAGAAACAGATTGTCTTCGAGTCCGACCCGTACGTGCCCCCCCGTGACGATGGCGAGGGAGTTCATCGCGAACTGGAACCGGCCAATCCCGGCAGCCGCCCAGGTCATGCCCGAAGGGAGGGCGTTGACCAGCAGGGCCAGATTCAGCGGGGTCGCGCTGAGTGTGCCAAGCGAGCCGAGCAGCAGGTTGACGTAATGGGGCCCCGGCAGGACCTTTCGGTCAATGAGGAACTTCCCATAGTCGAGCATGCCCAGATCGAAGACCTCCAGCTCGGGCACGATCCCCCGCTCGCGCATGCGGGTCGCGAGACGGGTGATCATCTCGGGCTCGTTGACCGAGGCCTGCTTGGGGAAGTTGAGCGAACCGAGTGTGAGGGAGGCCATCTCGGGCCGGGCCGGCCCGTCAATGTCGAGCACTTCCGAACGTTCTTCGAACGTCTTGAAATTGCGGCCGCTGGTGGAGACGCACAGGATGCAGTCGGGAACCGCCTCGCGAACCCTGGTCAAAACCCGCGCGTAGACCTCGGCCTTGTAGGTGGGGACGCCACTCTCATCTCGGGCATGGAGGTGAAAGATCGATGCCCCGGCCTCCGCGCAGGCGGCGGCGTCGGCTGCAATTTCGTCAGGAGAGAGCGGCACCCGTGGATTGTCGTGCTTGGTGGGAACCATGCCTGTCAGACAGGCATTGATGATCAGTGGAGCAGTCTTCATTGCGTGGTGCAGCCCGCTTTCTCTCGGCACAGGGAGACAATCGGGCACCGGCTCAGCACAAGCGAGACGCGATGAACAACTGAAATTCATTCCAAAATCTATAACTCACGTCGGGAACAGCGTCCCGGCCCAACCCCCTCCAGTTCGCCGAACCGACGCGGGAGAGTCCGATCGTGCGGACTGTAGGTGTTTTGCGAGGGATTGTGATGGATGCCTGCCAAATCGCTGTACGGTCGAAAAACGCACCGCAATTCGTAAATAGTGAACGCTGAGGCCACCTTTTTTTGCCTCGACATCGCAGACGATCGAGGCGTCGCACCGGATATGAAGCAGTGGCGTTCGATTCCGGCAATCCCAGACGAACGATGCCCACCCTGCATCCCCTCACCTCATACGCCGGCCGGACCCACGCCACATGGTTTGCCATCTGTCCCCTGCCTGCTGACCAAGCAGTGGCGAGTGACGACTCATCGGGAACTCCCTGGCGATGGCAAGCCTGGCGGGATTTCCTCCGGCGGGGACGGCGGATCAAGAATCTTGCCACAGATGTAGCCGGCAATCGCATCGTTCGCCCGGACGTTCGGATGCCCGTCGTAAGGGAGTGCGTAGCCTGGTTCCTGCCGATTCGTCTCGGGAGTGAATTCCTCCAGAAGGTGCAGGACGACGCCGGTCTGCCTCAACCGGTTTACGAGGGGCCGCGAGAGCGGATCCTTGGCCGGGGTCCACAGCAGCACATGGAATTCACAACCGGGGAACCGCCGCTCGACCTCTTCCGCCAATTGCCGCACCATCTGCACCCCCAGGTCCAGATCGGCGGTTGTCGTCAGATGCGGTGCAATCAGTTCACTGAAAATCCGCGACTTGAAGGCGACTTTCCGCAGCAGCGTGCCCACCCGGGAATCGTCCTGAAAACCACTCCGCACCGCCCGTCCCTCCACCAGGCTGTATCGCGGCGTATGCCCGTGCTGGAACGTCCGCCCCGTCGCGCGGCGGACATGGTCGGGGATCATCTGATACACCACGTACCGGGGAGACTCTTCACAGAGCTCCTCGACCCGACCCGACTCGAGATTCGCCAGCATCTGATGCGTGCCATAACCGCCCGCGGCGAAATTGCAAACCTGCAGATCGGGACGGCAGGCCAGCAGCCGGGATTCGAGGGTGTCTTCATCGGCGACGCCGAATCCAAACGTGTAGGAGCAGCCCAGCAACACCATCGTGGGCCCGACCCCACTCGATCGCGAGACAACCCGGTGGCCTTCCGAATTGATCGTATAAACCACATCGGAAATGGTCTCCCGGCCGTGGGTGATCCGGTGCCGGTATTGCGAGTTGGGTCGCGGAATGGTTCCCAGCAGATCGTGCGGCGCGTAGAACGGGAGCTGGCGTGAACCGAGTTGGATGTACCTCGATTCGACCGGACGGCTTTGAGGCCAAAACCCTTCGGCCAGCCCCAGGGTCGTCAGCCCAACCCCAAGATTGATTCCCAGACGGGCGAATTTCGGCCAGAGAAACGCTCCCCACAAACACCAACCAGCAGCCGCCAGCCCGATCCAGAGAAAGGGGGTCGACAGCCAGGCCAGACATCCTGCCGCGATGCCACCGAGCAGGACCAACGGCCCCAGGGTGTACCTCCAGCGGCGGGCGAACGACCAGGAGGCGACACGCATCGGGCCGGGTTTTATGAACGGGAGATCTGCAAGGAAGCTCCGGCCCCGTAACAAAAGAGCCGAGTCGGGACGCAACGATCGACAAACATGAGGTTGCCGCGATGTGATCGCTCACAACGCTGCGTCACCCCCTACTCCAGCAGACGAACACCCCAGTCGGAGGGGGCGATTTGCCAGGCGGCCTGGCGGCCGCGGGCGTAGCGGGCGGGGTTCTTTTTGAACTGGGCCCGTGACTCGCGGCTGTAAAACAGGTAGAGCTGGCCGTTGTAGTAGGCGGCGAACCGGGTGCTGCCCCGGAGCGGTTTCTGTACCTCGTCCCACAGCACCACATCCCGGCCCCCCTCCTGAACCGCGAACTGCTCGGGTGATCGCTCGAAGCGGTCCCGCTCTCTGGCATCCACGAACCGATAGGTCAACCCGTCGTGCTCCGCCGTGAACTCATCCCGCCCCGCCACCCATTGGCCCGCTTCTTTCAGGCTGACCGGGCTGTAACCATCCAGTGCCCAGTCGCTCTGGGCGACCGGCCTCGTCACCCGTTCTTCCGCCTGTGCCGCTTCTTCGCCGGCTGAGCGCACGGGGGCCGGAGAC